>NZ_MUMF01000122.1 GCF_002155905.1 Streptomyces tricolor
CCGCGCGGCGCGGCTGCTCGCCGCTCGGCCACTCGCGCTCCTCGGTGAGCAGTTCCACCGCGCCCTCGGCCCAGTCGACGTGCGGGGACGGCTCGTCCACGTGCAGCGTGCGCGGCAGCACACCGTGCCGCATCGCCTGCACCATCTTGATCACACCGGCCACACCGGCGGCGGCCTGCGCGTGGCCGATGTTGGACTTGACCGAGCCCAGCCACAGGGGCTGTGCGCGCTCCTGGCCGTAGGTGGCCAGCAGCGCCTGGGCTTCGATCGGGTCGCCGAGCCTGGTGCCCGTGCCGTGCGCCTCCACCGCGTCGACCTGGCCGGCGGCCAGGCGGGCGTCGGCCAGTGCCTGGCGGATCACGCGCTGCTGGGCGAGGCCGTTGGGGGCGGTGAGTCCGCTGCTCGCGCCGTCCTGGTTGATCGCGGTGCCGCGGACGACGGCCAGCACGGGGTGGCCGTTGCGGCGTGCGTCCGAGAGCCGTTCGAGGACGAGCATGCCGGCGCCCTCGGCGAAGCCGAACCCGTCGGCCGCCGCGGCGAACGCCTTGCAGCGGCCGTCGGCCGCGAGGGCCCGCTGCCGGCTGTACTCGGTGAACACGGCGGGCGTGGACAGCACGGTCGCCCCGCCGGTGAGCGCCAGCGTGCACTCGCCGGCGCGCAGCGAGCGGACGGCGAGGTGCAGGGCGACCAGGGAGGAGGAGCAGGCGGTGTCGACGGAGAGGGCGGGGCCCTCCAGGCCGAGGGTGTAGGAGACCCGGCCGGAGAGCACGCTGGGCGAGGTGCCGGTGACGACGTACCCCTCCAGCTCGGTGGCCACCGTGCCGGTGATGTCGGAGTAGTCCTCGCTGCTGAAGCCGACGAACACGCCGGTGGGGCTGCCGCGCAGGCCGGCGGGGTCGATGCCGGCCCGTTCCAGGGCCTCCCAGGAGGTCTCCAGGACCAGCCGCTGCTGCGGGTCCATGGCGAGGGCCTCGCGCGGGCTGATGCCGAAGAAGCCGGCGTCGAAGTCCCCGGCCGAGTCGAGGAAGCCGCCTTCGCGGGCGTAGGAGGTGCCGGGCCGGTCGGGGTCCGGGTCGTAGACCGCGGCCATGTCCCAGCCGCGGTCGGCGGGGAACGCCGAGACGGCGTCGGTCCCGGCGGTCACCAGCCGCCACAGGTCCTCGGGCGAGGCGACCCCGCCGGGGTAGCGGCAGGCCATGCCGACGATCGCGATCGGTTCGTGGTCGCGGGCCTCGGCCTCGCGCAGCCGGCGCCGTGCGACCTGTAGATCGCCCGTGACCTGCTTGAGGTAGTCCAGCAGTTTGGCCTCGTCAGCCATCGGTGCACCCCCGTGCGGTTCGTTCGGCGCGGGTCACGAGATGCCCCGGTCGATCAGGTCGAAGAGTTCGTCGGCGGTGACGCCGTCCAGCGCGGCCCGCTCGGGTTCCCCGCCGGTCTCCTGCGTGTCCCAGCGGGCCGCCAGGTCCCGCAGGTGCGCGGCCACCCGGGCCCGGTCGGCGCCGTCGGCCGGCAGTGCGCCGAGGGCGCTGTCCACCCGGGCCAGTTCGGCGATGATCCGGTCGGCGGTCGCCTCCTCGGACTCGCCGGGCAGCAGCGCCCGGAGCAGGTGGTCGGCGAGCGCGGCCGGGTTGGGGTGGTCGAACACGAGGGTGGTGGGCAGCCGCAGGCCGGTGGCGGCGCCGAGGCGGTTGCGCAGTTCGACGGCGGTCAGCGAGTCGAAGCCCAGCTCCTTGAAGCCGCGGTCGGGCGCCACCGCGTCGGTTCCCCGGTGCCCCAGGACGTCGGCCGCCTGGCCGCGGACGACGTCGAGCAGGGCGGGGCCGCGCTCGGGCGCGGGCAGCGCGGTGATCCGCGCCACCAGGGCCGCCGCGTCGGACACCGGGCGGGCGGCGGCCGGGCCGGCCGGGGCGGCGACCAGGTCCCGCAGCAGCGCCGGGACGGGGCCGGCGGCCGGGGCGGAGAGGTCGAGTCGGGCGGTGAGGGTCACCGCCTCGCCGGTGCGGGTGGCCGCGTCGAACAGGGCCAGTCCCTCGGCGGCGGCCATGGGGACGATGCGCCGGCGGCCGGCGCGGGTGACGTCGGCGGCGTCCAGGTGCCGGGTGAGGCCGGTGGCGTCGGCCCACAGCCCCCAGGCCGTGGCGGTGCCGGGGAGTCCGGCGGCGCGGCGCCGGGCGGCGAGCGCGTCGAGGAAGGCGTTGGCGGCGGCGTAGTTGGCCTGGGCGGGGGTGCCGAGGGTGGCCGCCGCGGAGGAGAACAGCACGAACGCGGACAGGTCCAGGGCCGCGGCGCGCTCGTGCAGGTGCCAGGCGGCGTCGGCCTTCGGGCGCAGCACGGCCGGCAGCCGGTCGGCGGTGAGTTCGGTGAGCACGCCGTCGTCGAGGGCGCCCGCGGTGTGCACGACGGCGGTCAGCGGGTTCTCGGCGGTGAGCCGGGCGAACAGGGCGTCGAGCGCGGCCGGGTCGGTGACGTCGCAGGTCTCGAAGCGGACGGTGGCGCCGGCCGCTGCGAGTTCGGCGACCAGGTCGGCGCTGCCGGGGGCGGCGGCGCCGCGCCGGCTGGCCAGCACCAGGTCGCGGGCGCCGTGTTCGGCCACCAGGTGCCGGGCGAGCAGGCCGCCGAGCACGCCGGCGCCGGTGATGAGGACGGTGCCGTCGGCGTAGGGGGCGACGGTCAGCACGAGCTTGCCGGTGTGCTGGGCCCGGGCCATGAAGCGGAACGCCTCGCGGGCGTCGGAGAGCGGCCAGGTGCGGGTGGGCAGGCCGGTGATCTCGCCGGCCTCGGCGTGGGCGACGACCTCGGTCAGCAGGCTCTGGACGCGGTCGGGGCCGGCGTCGCGCAGCAGGTCGAACGGGCGGTAGTCGACGCCGGGCAGGTCGGCGGGGTCGCGGAGGTCGGTCTTGCCGAGTTCCACGAACCGCCCGCCGGGACCGAGCAGCCGGAGCGAGGCGTCCACGAACTCGCCCGCCAGGGAGTTCAGTACGACATCCATCCGCGGGAACCGGTCCGCGAACCCGGTGTCCCGCGACGACGCCACATGCGCCTCGTCCAGACCCATCCCCCGCAGCACCCCGTGCTTGCCGGGGCTCGCCGTCGCGAACACCTCCGCCCCGAGCAGCCGGGCCACCTGCACGGCGGCCATGCCGACACCACCGGCCGCCGCGTGCACCAGCACCCGGTCCCCCGCCCGGACCCCGGCGAGGTCCACGAGGGCGTAGCGGGCGGTGGCGAAGGCGGACGGCAGGGCGGCGGCCCGGACCCAGGACCAGCCGGCCGGTACCGGCACCACGAGCCGCCGGTCCACCACCGCGAGCGGGCCGAAGCCGCCCGGCACCATGCCGAGGACCCGGTCGCCGACGGCGAGGCCGGTGACGTCCGGGCCGGTCTCGACCACGGTGCCGGCGGCCTCGGAGCCGATCGCGTCGACCTCGTCCGGGTACATGTCGAGCGCGCACAGCACGTCGCGGAAGTTCAGGCCCGCCGCGCGCACGGCGATGCGCACCTGGCCGGGTGCCAGGGGTGCGGTGGCGTCGGGGGCGGCCACGGCGTCGACGCCGTCGATGCTGCCCGGCCGTACCGCGTCGACGCGCCAGGCGTCGGTGCCGGCGGGCGGGCGCAGCGCGGACTCGGTGGCCCGGGTGAGCCGGGCGACGAGACGTGCGCCGTCGCGGAGCGCGGTCTGCGGCTCCGCGCCGACGGCCGGCACGGCGGCCAGGGAGTCGGGGGTGCCGTCGGTGTCGATGAGCAGGAACCGGTCGGGGTGCTCGGTCTGCGCGGAGCGCACCAGGCCCCAGACCGCGGCGGCGGCCGGGTCGGGCTCCTCGCCGGGGCGGACGGCGACGGCGTCGCGGGTGACGATCGCGAGCCGGGCGTGGCCGAAGCGGTCGTCGGCGAGCCAGTCCCGGAGCAGGTCCAGCACCTGGGCGGTGGCCCGGTGGGTGGCGGCGACCGGGTCGGCTCCGGTGGTGACGGGTGCGAGGACGAGGCCGACCGCGCCGGCGTCGATCCCGGCGAGGGTGGCGCTCAGGGGCGCGGTGAGGCCGGCCGGGTCGGTGCCGAGGACGGCGCAGCGGGCGGCGGCCGGGGCCTCGGCCCCGGGGGTCTGCCACGCCACGCGGAACAGCGCGTCGCGGGTGCCGGCGGCGGCCACCGCGCGCAGCTGCCCGGCCGACGCCGGCCGCAGTCGCAGCCCGGCCAGCTCCGCGACGGGCCGGCCCTCGCGGTCGGTCGCGGTGAGGCGCAGCGTGTCGGCGCTCTCCCGGACGGCGCGCACCCGCAGGGCGCGGGCCGTGCCGGGGTGGACGGTCACACCGGTCCAGGAGAACGGCAGCAGCAGGGGCGCGTCCTCGGGTTCGGCGGCGGGCACGGCCTGGGTGACGGCGTCGAGCAGCGCGGGGTGCACGAGGTGGCCGGTGGTGTCGACGGTGTCGGGGAGCGCGACCTCGGCGAAGATCTCGGTGTCCCGGCGCCACAGGGCGCGCAGGCCCCGGAAGGCGGGCCCGTAGCCGTAGCCGCGGGCGGCGAAACGGTCGTACACGTCGTCCAGCGGGACCGCTTCCGCGTCGGCGGGCGGCCATGCGCCGGGGCCGGGCTCGGCGGGCGCGGGCGCGGGCTCGGGTGCGAGGACGCCGGTGGCGTGCCGGGTCCAGCCGTCGCCGGAGTGGGTGTGGACGGCGACCGTACGGCGTCCGGACGTGTCGGGGCCGTGCACGGTGACGCGCAGGGTCAGCCCGTCGGCGGGTACGCCGATCGGCGCGGCCAGGGTGAGTTCCTCCACCCGGGGGCAGCCGAGCCGGTGGCCGGCGTGGGCGACGAGTTCCAGGACGGCGGTGCCGGGCAGCAGGGCGGTGCCCAGCACGGTGTGCTCGGTCAGCCAGGGCCGGGTGTCGGGGCCGATCCGGCCGGTGAGGAGCAGGCCGCCGCCGTCGGGGAGTTCGGCCTCGGCGCCGAGCAGCGGGTGCCCGGCAGAGGTGAGGCCGACGGCGGTGAGGTCGCCGGCGCCGCCGGTGCCCGGGGCGAGCCAGTAGCGGTCGCGCTGGAAGGGGTAGGTGGGCAGTTCGACCGGGCGGGCGCCGGCCGTGTCGAACAGGGGCCGGAAGTCGACGGGCACGCCGTGGGCGGCGACCTCGGCCAGGGCCGTGGTGAAGCGCAGCAGGTCGCTCTCGTCGCGGCGCAGGGTGGCGGCCACGCGCAGCTCGGTGCCCTCCGCCTCGGCGGTCTGCTGCATGGCGACCGTCAGCACGGGGTGCGGACTGATCTCCACGAATCCGTGGTGTCCGGCGGCGAGCAGGCCACTGACCGCGTCCTGGAAGCGGACCGGCTCGCGCAGGTTGCGGTACCAGTAGCGGGCGGTGAGTTCCTGGCCGTCGATCCAGTCGGCGGTGACGGTGGAGTACAGGGGCACTTCGCCGTCCCGGGGCCGGACGCCCTTGAGGTCGGCGAGCAGCCGTGTGCGTACGGCCTCGACCTGCGGGGAGTGGGAGGCGTAGTCGGCGGCGACGCGGCCGGCGCGCAGCCCCTCGTCGTCGCAGAGGTCGAGCAGTTCCTCCAGGGCTTCCCGGTCGCCGGCGACGACCAGGGAGCGGGGGCTGTTGGCGGCGGCGATGCCGAGCCGGCCGGGCCAGCGCTCCAGCATCTTCTCGACGTCGGCGGCGGGGGCGGCGACGAAGCCCATGCCGCAGCGGCCGGGGAGGTCGGCGACGGCCTTGGCGCGCAGCGCGACGATCTTGGCCGCGTCCTCCAGGGTCAGCGCGCCGGCCACGCAGGCGGCGGCGATCTCGCCCTGGGAGTGGCCGACCACGGCCGCCGGGACCACGCCGTGCGCGCGCCACAGCGCGGCCAGCGAGACCATCAGCGCGAACAGCACCGGCTGCACCACGTCGACGCGGCTCAGCGGCGGCGCGCCCTCGGCGCCGCGCAGCACGTCCACGACGGACCAGTCCAGGTAGGGGGCGAGGGCGTGCTCGCACTCGGCCATGCGGGCCGCGAACACCGGGCTGGTGTCGAGGAGTTCGAGGCCCATGCCGATCCACTGGCCGCCCTGGCCGGCGAAGACGAAGACGACGCTGCCGTCGGCTCCGGCGGTGCCGCGGACCACGGCCGGGTCGGCGCCGCCGGCGGCGAGCACGTCCAGTGCGGCGAGCAGTTCGGCGCGGTCGCGGCCGACGACGGCGGCGCGGTGCTCGAACGCGGTGCGGCGGGTGGCCAGGGTGAACCCGACGTCGGCGGGCTCCAGCTCCGGGTCGGCGGCGACGAACTCCTTGAGGCGGACGGCCTGTGCGCGCAGGGCGGCCTCGGTGCGGGCGGACAGCTGCCACGGCACGGGCACCGCGCCGGCCGCTTCCCGGGGCGCGGGTTCGGCGGCGGGCGCCTCTTCGACGATCACATGGGCGTTGGTGCCGCTGACGCCGAACGACGAGACACCGGCCCGGCGCGGACGCTCGCCGCGCGGCCAGGGGCGGGCCTCGGTCAGCAGCCGCACGTCGCCGGAGACCCAGTCGACGTGCGGGGTGGGCTCGTCCACGTGCAGGGTCTTCGGGAGCAGCCCGTGCCGGAGCGCGAGGACCGTCTTGATGACGCCGCCGACGCCGGCGGCGGCCTGGGTGTGGCCGAGGTTGGACTTCAGGGAGCCCAGCCACAGCGGCCGGTCGCGGTCCTGGCCGTAGGAGGCGAGCAGGGCCTGGGCCTCGATGGGGTCGCCGAGGGTGGTGCCGGTGCCGTGGCCCTCGACGGCGTCCACGTCGGCCGGGCGCAGCCCGGCGTCGGCCAGGGCCTGCCGTACGACGCGCTGCTGGGCGGCGCCGCTCGGCGCGGTGAGGCCGTTGGAGGCGCCGTCCTGGTTGATGGCGGTGCCGGGCAGCAGGGCGAGCACCGGGTGGCCGTGGCGCCGGGCGTCGGAGAGCCGCTCCAGCAGGAGCATGCCGGCGCCTTCGGACCAGCCGAGTCCGTCGGCGGCCTTGGCGTAGGAGCGGCAGCGGCCGTCCTCGGACAGGCCGCCCTGCTTGGTGAAGTCGGTGAACAGCTCGGGCGTCGGCATGACGGTGACACCGCCGGCGAGGGCGAGGTTGCTCTCGCCGGAGCGCAGCGACCGCACGGCGAGGTGCAGGGCGACCAGGGAGGACGAGCAGGCGGTGTCCACCGTGAGGGCGGGGCCCTCCAGGCCGAGGACGTAGGAGATGCGGCCGGCCACCACGCTGGCCAGGCGGCCGGTCAGGGCGTGCCCGTCGTCGCCCTCGGGGATGCCCGCGAGCAGGGACGAGTAGGACTGGGCGTTGGCGCCGACGAAGACGCCGACGCGTCCGCCGCGCCAGGATCCGGGGGCGACCCCGGCCCGCTCCAGCGCCTCCCAGCCGGTCTCCAGCAGCAGCCGCTGCTGGGGGTCCATCAGCTGGGCCTCGCGCGGGCTGATGCCGAAGAAGGCGGCGTCGAACAGGGCGACGTCGTCGAGGAATCCGCCGTGCCGGGCCCGGCTGGCCGAGGGGCCGTCCGGGTCGGCGAGGGCGGCGAGGTCCCAGCCGCGGTCGGCGGGGAACGGCGTGATGGCGTCGCGTTCCTCCAGCAGGAGCCGCCACAGGTCGTCGGGGGTGGTGACGCCGCCCGGGAAGCGGCAGGCCATGCCGACCACCGCCACCGGGTCGTCGTCGGCCGCGCGGCGCACGGGCTCGTCGTCCTCGGCGACGAGGACGTGCCGGCCGGAGGCGGCGTCGACCAGGACGTCCGCGAGGGCGCGGGCGGTGGGGTGGTCGTAGATGGCCGTGGTGGGCAGCTTGACGCCGGTGATCCGGCGGAGCCGCAGCAGCAGCTGGACGGCGGTCAGCGAGCGCAGGCCCAGGTCCCGGATGGCCCGGTCCGGCGGTACGTCGGCGGCGGTGCCCAGTTCCAGCACCTCCGCGACCTGCGTCAGCACCAGGTCCAGGACGACGCGCCGGCGCTCGGGCTCGGGCAGGCCGGCGAGCCGGTGCGCGAGCGCGGGCGGCTGAGCGGCCGTCGGGTCGGTCAGCGGCTCAGTCATGGGTGGTCCCCTCCAGCGGGTCCGGTGCGTGCAGTGCGGAGACGGGCAGGCCGGGATCGGCGAGTGCGGCCCGGAGCAGCGCGGTGGTGCCGGCCAGCAGGCCGTCCACGGTGCTGCGGTCGAGCGCGGCGGCGCGGTGGACGACGTGTCCGGTGAGGCCGCCGTCCGGGTCCTCGACCAGGTGCACCTCGAGGTGCCAGCGGGCGTAGGCGCGTTCGCCGGTGAACTGCTCGACGCGGGCGCCGGGCAGGCCGAGTGCGCCCAGTTCGACGTTGACGAGCTGGAAGACGACGTCGACCAGCGGTTGTCCGGGGTCCAGGCCGAGGCCCTCGACCACCCGTTCCCAGGGCAGTGCCTGGTGGGCGTAGGCGTCGACGGCGGTGTCCCGGACCCGGGCCAGCAGGCCGGCGAAGGACGGGTCGCCGGCGAGGTCGACGCGCAGGGGCACGAAGTTGGCGAAGAAGCCGATCAGCCCTTCGACCTCGGCCCGGGTGCGGCCGGCCACCGGGGAGCCCACGGCGAGGTCGTCCGTGCCGGTCCAGCGGGCGAGCGTGGCCGTGAAGGCGGCCAGCAGGGTCATGTACAGGGTGGCGTCGTGCTCGGCGCCGGTCCGGCGGGCGGCGTCGACCAGTTCGGCGGGCAGCCGCCACTCGGTCAGCTCGCCGGTGTCGTCGTGGGCGGCGCCGGCCGGGACGCCGGGCAGGGCGAGGGGCCGCAGTCCGTCCAGCCGGCGGCGCCAGTGGTCGAGCTGGGCGTCGAGCGCGGCGCCGGTGAGCCAGGAGCGCTGCCAGACGGCGAAGTCGCCGTACTGCACGGGCAGGTCCGGCAGGTCGGCCGCCACGCCCGCGCGCAGGGCCGCGTAGACCGTGGACAGTTCGGACCAGAGCACGCCCTGGGACCAGCCGTCGGTGGCGATGTGATGCACGGTCAGCAGCAGGACGTGGTCGTCCGGGGCGATCCGCAGCAGGGCGGGCCGCAGCACGGGCCCGGCGACGAGGTCGAAGGGGCGGGCCGCGGCCTCGTCGGCCAGGGCGCGGGCGGCGGTCTCGTCGGGGACGTCGACCGGTTCCAGCACGATGTCCGGGGCGGGCAGGACCAGCGACCGGGGCTCGTCACCGGGCACGAACACCGTGCGCAGCGCCTCGTGCCGGCGGACGACCTCGGTCAGGGCACGGCCCAGCAGGTCCGTGTCGAGGTCGCCGGTGATGCGTACGGCCAGCGGGACGGTCCAGACCGGGTCGGCGGGGTCGGCCTCGTGCAGCCGCCACAGCCGCAGCTGGCCCAGCGACAGCGGCAGGGGCTCCTGCCGGGACACCGGTACCAGGGGCGGTACGGCCGCGCGCGGCGCCGCGGCGACGACCTCGGCGAGCGCGCGCGGGGTGCGGTGCTGGAACAGCTCCCGCAGGGACACCTCGGCGCCGAGCACCTCGCGGATCCGGGCGACCGTGCGGGCCGCGACCAGCGAGTGCCCGCCGAGGGCGAAGAAGTCGTCGTCGATGCCGACCCGCCCGGTCTCCAGCACCTCGGCGAACACCTCGCACAGCGCCTTCTCCTCGGCCGTGCGGGGTGCGCTGAAGCCGGTGTCGAGGGTGGTGCGCAGATCGGGGGCGGGCAGCGCGGCCCGGTCGATCTTGCCGGTGGTGGTCAGCGGGAACGCGTCCAGCGGGACGAGCGCCGAGGGCACCATGTAGTCCGGTACGTGGTCGGCGAGGTGGGCGCGCAGCCGGGCGGGCAGTGCGCCGTCGGCGCCGGGGACGGGGACGACGTAGCCGACGAGCCGTTTGACGCCGGGGGTGTCCTCGCGGGCGACGACGACGGCGCGGGTCACCTCGGGGTGCCGCAGCAGGACGGCCTCGACCTCGCCGAGCTCCACGCGGAAGCCGCGGATCTTGACCTGGTGGTCGAGCCGGCCCAGGTACTCCAGGCTGCCGTCGGGCCGCCAGCGGCCGAGGTCGCCGGTGCGGTAGAGGCGGGAGCCGGGCGGGCCGAAGGGGTCGGGGACGAACTTCTGCGCCGTCAGTTCCGGCCTGCGGACGTAGCCGCGGGCGAGTCCGGGGCCGGCGAAGCACAGCTCGCCGGCCACGCCGACGGGGACCGGCCGCAGCCGGTCGTCCAGGACGTAGGCGCGGGAGTTGTCGACCGGCGCGCCGAGGTGCGCGGTCTCCGGCCAGTCGGCGACGTCAGCGGGCAGGGTGAGGGCGGTGACGACCTGGATCTCGGTGGAGCCGTAGTGGTTGTGCAGCCGCAGCCGGGGCCGGGCGGCACAGAACTCGCGCAGCACGCCGTCGAGCGTGAGCGGCTCGCCCGCCTGGGAGATGTGCCGCAGCGAGGTGAGCCGGGCCCGGCCCGCGTTCGCCTCCTCGGCGAGCGCGCGGATCATCAGGTTGGGTACGAAGATCTGCTCGACGGCCCGTTCGTCCAGCCAGCGTGCGAAGCGGGCGGGGTCGCGGCGGGTGTCCTCGGTGGGGACGACCAGCGTCTCGCCGTACAGGAGCGCGGAGAGCACCTCCTGCACGTGCACGTCGAAGGTGAGCGCGGTGAACTGGGCGGTCCGGGTGCCGGGGCCGCCGGGTACCGCCTTCTTCTGCCAGGCCAGCATGTTGACGACGCACCGGGCGGGCATGGCGATGCCCTTGGGCGTGCCGGTGGAGCCGGAGGTGTAGACGACGTACGCGAGCGAGTCGGGTCCCGGTCGCCCGGCGGGCTCCGCCGGGAGCGGCTCCGGCCGGTCCGGGGCGTCGGCCAGGACGAGGGCGGTGCCCTCGGCGAAGACGCCGGCGTGGGCCCGGTCGGTGACGGCGACGGCCATCCGGGCGTCGTCCACGATGAGCCGGATGCGGTCCCGGGGGTGGTTCGGGTCGATCGGCACGTAGGCCGCGCCGGCCTTGAGGATGCCGATCAGGCCGGCCATCTGCATCGTGCCGCGGTCCAGGCACAGGCCGACGAGGTCGTCCGGCCGTACCCCGTGGGCCCGGAGTACGGCCGCGATCCGTTCGGCCGCGCGGTCCAGTTCGGCGTAGGTCAGCGTGTCGTCCTCGCACTCGACCGCGCGGGCGTCGGGGGTGCGGGCGACCTGCTCGGCGAAGAGGTCGGCGAGCGTGGCGTCGCGGTACGGCAGGGCGGTGTCGTTCCACTCCTCCAGCAGCCGGTGGCGGTCGGTGTCGTCGAGGAGGGAGAGCGTGGACAGCGGGGCGTCGGGGTCGGCGAGGGCCGCGCGCAGCAGCACGGTGAGGTGGTGCAGGATCCGGCGGACCGTCCCGGCCTCGAACAGCGCGGTGGAGTGCAGCACGGTGCCGCGCACCCGGTCGCCGTCCTCGGTGAGGTGCACCTCCAGGTCGACACGGGTGAAGGCGTGCTCCTCGAGCAGCGGTTCCAGCCGGGCGGCGCCGAGCCGGTCGCCCTTGTCGCCGGGTGCCCGCATGAGCTGGAAGACGACCTGCACCAGCGGGTTGCGGGACAGGTCCCGCTCGGGTGCCAGGGCCTCCACCAGGTGCTCGAAGGGCAGGTCCTGGTGGTCCATGGCGCCCACCACGGTCTCCCGGACCCGGCCCAGCAGGTCACGGAAGGTGGGGTCGCCGGAGGTGTCGGTGCGCAGCACCAGCATGTTGACGAAGAAGCCGATCAGCCGCTCCACCTCGGGGCGGGTACGGCCCGCCACCGGGGTGCCGACGGCGACGTCCTCGGTGCCCGCGAACCGGGCCAGGACCACCGTGAAGGCGGTCAGCAGCGTCATGTAGAGGGTGGCGCCCTCCGTGTCGCCGAAGGCGCGGGCGGCCCGGACCAGGTCCTCGGGCAGCTCCCAGGGCTGGGAGGCGCCCGCCGATCCGGCGACCGCGGGCCGGGGCCGGTCCAGCGGGAGTTCCAGGGGGCGCAGTCCGGCGAGCCGGGTCCGCCAGTAGGCCAGGTGCCGCTCCCGTTCGGCGCCGGTGAGCCGGCCTTGCTGCCAGACGGCGAAGTCGCCGTACTGGACGGGCAGGTCGGGCAGGTCGGCGTCCTGTCCGGCGAGTTCGGCGCGGTAGGCCTCGGCCAGCTCGCCCCAGAAGACGGCGTGCGACCAGCCGTCGGTGACCGCGTGGTGCGCGGTGATCAGGACGGCGTGGTCCTCGGGGGCGAGCCGCAGCACGCGGGCGCGCAGCAGCGGGCCGCGGGCCAGGTCGAAGGGGCGTGCGGCGTCCGCCTCGGCCAGGGCGCGCGCCTCGGCCTCGTCGGCGACGTCCGTGACGTCCGGGCGGAGCGGGGTCGCGGGGCGGACGACGGCCACCGGGTCGCCGCCGTCGGCCGCGAAGACCGTGCGCAGCACCTCGTGCCGGGAGACCACCAGGGACAGGGCGCGGCCGAGGGCGTCGACGTCGAGCGGGCCGCGGGCGCGGACGCCCATCGCGACGTTCCAGAAGCCGCTGTCCGGGGTGAGCCGGTCCAGGAACCACAGGCGGCGCTGGGAGGACGACAGCGGCAGCGGGCCGGTGCGGGGGACGGGCCGGATCACGTCGGTGACGGTGCCGGGCGCGCCGAGGGTCTCGGCCAGCCGGCGCGGGCTGCGCCGTTCGAACACCGCCTGGAGGGGCACGTCGGGTCCGAAGCGGGCGCGGATCCGGGCGATGGCGCGGGTGGCCAGCAGCGAGTGGCCGCCCAGCGCGAAGAAGTCGTCGTCGGCGCCGACCGGGTGGACGTCCAGCACCTCGGCGAAGATCTCGCACAGCACCCGCTCCGCCTCGGTCGCGGGCGGCACGTATCCGCTCTCGGCGACCGAGCGGGTGTCGGGCGCGGGCAGCGCCCGGCGGTCGATCTTGCCGGTGGTGGACAGCGGGAACGCGTCGAGCGCGACGAACGCGGACGGCACCATGTAGTCCGGTACGGCGCCGGCGGCGTGGGCGCGCAGCGCGGGCAGCACGCTCTCCTCGGCGTCCGGTTCCAGCACCACGTAGGCGACGAGGCGCTTGTCGCCGGGGACGTCCTCGCGGACGGCGACGGTGACCTGCGAGACCGCGGGGTGCCGCAGCAGCGCGGCCTCGACCTCGCCGGGCTCCACCCGGAACCCGCGGATCTTGACCTGGACGTCGGCGCGGCCGAGGAACTCCAGCGCGCCGCCGGGCAGCCACCGTACGACGTCGCCGGTGCGGTACATCCGGTCGCCGGGGCCGCCCCACGGGTCGGGCACGAACTTCTCGGCGGTCAGGTCGGGCCGGCCCAGGTAGCCGCGGGCCACCCGGGGCCCGGCGACGACGAGTTCGCCGGCCACGCCGAGCGGCGCCGGGCGGAGGGTGTCGTCGAGGACGTACACGCGGGTGTTGTCGATGGGCGCCCCGATCGGCACCCGGGAGCCGGCCAGCCGGAAGCCGGGCTCCATCGGGAACAGGGTGGTGAACGCGGTCGCCTCGGTGGGCCCGTACGCGTCGACCACGGTGAGGTGCGGGTGGGCGGCCATCACCTGGGCGACGGTCTCGCCGGACACGGCCTCGCCGCCGGTGAGGACCTCGCGCAGGCCGCCGAAGCACTCCATGCACTCCTCGGCGAGCAGGCTGAACAGGGGTGCGGGCAGGCACATCGCGGTGACGCCGTGCTCACGGACGAGCCGGTCGAACGTCCGCGGTTCGACGTGCTCGTCGGAGGCGATGACGATCTGCTTGCCGGCCAGCAGGAACGGCCACAGCTCGTAGGTGGAGATGTCGGTGGCCAGCGGGTAGTGCAGCAGCACCCGTTCGTGGTTGCCGTTGCTCCAGCGGCGGTCGGCGGCCAGCACGACGACGTTGCGGTGGGTGACGGCCACGCCCTTGGGCTCGCCGCTGGAGCCCGAGGTGTAGATGACGTACGCCGTGGTGTCGGGGTGCGGGTCGAGACCGGGGGCGGTGTCGGGGCCGGGGCCCGGGTCGGTCACGTCGAGGACGGTGAGCCCGTCGGTGCCGGGCACCGGGCGGTCGGCGACGACGACGCGCAGCCCGGAGGTGGCGACGATCCGCTCGGTGCGGCCCGGGGGGTTGCGGGGGTCGAGCGGCACGTAGGCGGCGCCCGCCTTGAGCACGCCCAGCACGGCCGCGACCATGCCGGTGGACCGTCCGGTGGCCACGCCGACCGGCTCGTCGGGGGCGACGCCGTGGGCGAGCAGGAGGTGGGCGAAGCGGTTGGCCCGCCGGTCCAGTTCGGCGTAGGTGACCCGTTCGTCGCCGCAGATCAGGGCGACGGCGTCGGGGGTGCGGGCGGCCTGCTCGGCGTAGAGCCGGGGCACCGAGCCCTCGGGCAGGGGTGCGGCCGTGTCGTTCCAGGCGATCAGGGTGCGGTGCCGGTCGGTCGCGTCGAGCATGGTCGCCGCGGAGACCGGGCGGTCGGGAGCGGCGAGGACCTCGCCGAGCACGACGGACACGTGGTGCATCAGCTGGCGGACGGTGTCGGCGTCGAACAGGTCGGCCGCGTACAGGACGGTGGCGTCGACCTCGTCGCCGGTCTCGACGGCGTGCACCTCCAGGTCCATCCGGGTGTACGCGTGGTCGACGGCGAACGGCTCGGCCCGGGCGCCCTGCCACCAGGGCCGCCGGGGCGCGTCGGTGAGCAGCTGGAACGCCACCTGCACCAGCGGGTTGCGGGACAGGTCGCGCTCGGGGCGCAGCCGTTCCACCAGGTGCTCGAAGGGGACGTCCTGGTGCTCTACGGCACCGACCACGGACTCCCTCACCCGGCCGAGGAGTTCGCGGAAGGTGGGGTCGCCGGACAGGTCGGTGCGGACGGCGACGACGTTGACGAAGAAGCCGATGAGCGCCTCGGTCTCGGCGCGGGTCCGGCCGGCCATCGGCGAGCCCACGGCGACGTCCTCGGTGCGGGCGTACCGGGACAGGACGAGGGTGAACGCGGCCAGGAGCACCATGTAGAGCGTGGCTCCCTCGCGGGCGGCGACGGCCCGGGCGTCCCGGATCACCTCCGCGGGCAGCCGCCAGGGCAGCGTTCCGGCGCGGCCGGTGGCGACGGCGGGGCGGGCCTTGTCCAGCGGCAGTTCCAGGGGGGCGAGGCCGGCCAGCCGGCCGGTCCAGTAGCCGGTCCGGCGCTCCAGCACCTCGCCGGACAGCCAGGACCGCTGCCAGACGGCGAAGTCGCCGTACTGCACGGGCGGTTCGGGCAGCGGCGTGCCGTCGTAGGCAGCGGCGATCTCCGCCCACAGCAGCGCCTGGGACCAGCCGTCGGTGGCGATGTGGTGGACGGCGACGACGAGCACGTGGTCGTCGGGGGCGAGCCGGAGCAGGGTGGCGCGCAGCAGCGGGCCGTGCGCCAGGTCGAACCCGGTGGACAGCTCGGCGGAGGCGGCGGCCCGTGCCGCGCCGGCGTCCGGTACGTCGATGACCGGCAGGGCGACGGGGTCGGCGGCGCCGACGACCGCGGCGGGTACGCCGTCGGCCACGGTGAAGGTGGTGCGCAGGGTCTCGTGGCGGGCGACGACCGCGGTCAGGGCGCCGGCGAGCCGCTCCGGGTCCAGGGGGCCGCGCACCCGCAGGGCGCCGCCGGAGGTGTACGAGGCGCTGCCCGGGGCGAGCTGGTCCAGGAACCACATCCGCTGCTGGGCGAAGGACAGCGGCAGCGGCCGGTCGCGGTCGGCCGGCTCCAGCGGCGGCGCCTGGTCGGCGGGGCTCGTGGTGCCGGTGACGACCGCGGCCAGGGTCCGCGGGGTGCGGTGCTCGAACACCTCCCGCAGGGGGATCTCGGTGCCGAAGGCGCGGGCGATGCGGGCGACGAGGCGGGTGGCGAGCAGGGAGTGCCCGCCGCGGACGAAGAAGTCGTCGTCGGCGCCGACCGCGTCGGCGCCGAGCAGCTCGGCGAAGATGCCGCACAGCGTCCGCTCGGTGTCGGTGCGCGGTGCGGCGGGGCCGGCGTCCGCGGTCCGAGCCGGAGCGGGCAGCGCGGCGCGGTCGACCTTGCCGGAGGCGGTCAGCGGCAGCGCGTCGGCGAGGACGAACGCCGCGGGCACCAGATAGTCGGGCAGGGCCGCCGCGGCGTGGGCGCGCAGCCCGGCGGCGTCCGTGCGGTGGCCGGCGCGCGGGACGACGTGGGCGACGAGCCGCTTGCCGGCCGGGCCGTCGCCGCGCACCACGACGGCGGCGTGCGCGACGGCGGGGTGGGCGGCCAGGACGGCCTCGACCTCGCCGGGCTCCACCCGCAGGCCGCGCAGCTTGGCCTGGTCGTCGGCGCGGCCGAGGAACTCCAGGACGCCGTCGGGGCGGCGGCGCACGATGTCGCCGGTGCGGTACATGCGGCTGCCGGCCGGGCCGAACGGGTCGGGCAGGAAGCGTTCGGCGGTGGCCGCCGGCCGGCCCGCGTAGCCGCGGGCCAGGCCCGGCCCGCCGACGTACAGCTCGCCGGGCACGCCGAACGGGACGGGCCGCAGCCGGTCGTCGAGGACGTGCGCGCGGGTGTTGTCCAGGGGGCTGCCGATCGGCACCCGGCCGCCGGGGGCCGGGTCGGCCGGTGCGACGGGGTGGAGGGTGGCGAAGGTGGTGGTCTCGGTGGGGCCGTAGCCGTTGACGACCGTCAGGTCCGGGTGGGCGGCGCGGACGCGGGCCACGGTCGCGGGGGACACGGTGTCGCCGCCGACGACGAGTTCCCGGACGCCGGCCAGGCAGCTGACGTCCTCCTCCACGACCAGGTCGAACAGGCCGGAGGTCAGCCAGAGCGCGGTGACGCCCTGGGCGGCGGCGACCCGGGCGAGGGCGCGCGGTCCGAGGTCGCCGGGCGGGGCGACGACGACGCGGCGGCCGGACAGCAGCGGGGACCACAGTTCGTAGGTGGAGGCGTCGAAGGCCTGCGGGGAGTGCAGCAGGACCCGGTCGTGGGCGCCGCCGGACCAGCGCCGCTGCAGGGCGAGGCCGGCCACGGCTCGGTGGGTGGTGGCGACGGCCTTGGGCACGCCGGTGGAGCCGGAGGTGTAGATGACGTAGGCGAGGGTGCGTGCGGCGGCGAGGTCGGCCGGCGGGTCGGACCGCCGCCGGGCGGACTCCTCGATCAGGACGAGCCGGGGGCCGGTGCCGTCGGCGGGCGGGGCGAGCAGGCCGCTCGCGGCGACGGCGGCGTCGGTGACGACGACGGGCACCTGGGAGTCGCGGACCATCAACTGGACGCGCTGGTGCGGGTAGCGGGGGTCGAGCGGCATGTAGCCCGCTCCCGCCTTGAGGATGGCGAGCAGCGCGACCACCATGTCCGCCGACTTCGGCAGGCAGACGCCGACCAGCTGTTCGGGGCCGGCACCGAGACCGCGCAGGTCGTGGGCGAGCGCGTTCGCGCGTTCCACGAGGTCCCGGTAGGTGAGGGTGACGTCGCCGCACCGCACCGCGGGGGCGTCCGGGGCCTTCTCGGCGGTGCGGTCGATGAGGGGGTGCAGGCAGCCGGCGGTGTCGGCGGCACGGGCGTCGCCGCCGCCGGAGAGTTCGTACAGGACGCGGTCGCGTTCCTCCGGGGAGAGCAGGGGCAGCCGGTCCACCGGCAGGTCCGGGTCCCCGGTGGCCGCCGTCAGCACGTGCACGAACGCCTGCCCGATCGCCTCGGCCGTGGCGTTCGCGAACAGGTCGGTGCTGAACTCCACCCGGCCGCGCAGCCGTCCGTCCCGGGCCGCCACGAGGTCGAGGACGAGATCGAACTTGCTGGAGCGGCCGGTGAGCACCACGTCCAGTTCCTGCGCCCGGACGCCGTCGAGCGCGAGGTCCTCGGCCGGTGTGTCGCACAGCGCGAGCATCACCTGGACCAGGGGGACCGGCCCCTGGGAGCGGTCCGGGGCGAGGGCCTGCACCAGTGTGCCGAACGGGACTTCCTGGTGGGCGTAGGCGTCGGTGCAGGTCACCCGCACCTGTTCGAGGAGGGTGGCGAAGGACGGGGCGCCGTAGAGGTCCACCCGCAGGGGCAGCGTGTTGACGAAGAACCCGGCGAGCCGCTCCAGTTCGGGGTGGCTGCGGCCCGCCACCGGCGAGCCGACGACCAGGTCGCGCTGCCCGCTCCACCGGGAGAGTACGACGGCGAACGCGGCGACGAGGACCATGTACGGGGTGACGCCCGACCGTCCGGCCAGCGCGCCCACCTTCTGCCACAGGCGGGCGGGCACGGTGAACGGCACCGACGCGCCCCGCCAGGTCCGCTCCGCGGTGCCCGGGAAGTCGGCGGGCAGCTCCAGCACGGGGGTGTCCTTCAGCCGTTCCCGCCAGTAGGCGAGCTGCTCCCGGAGCAGCCCCTGGCCGAGCCAGTCGCGCTGCCAGACCGCGTAGTCGGCGTACTGCACCTCCAGTTCGGGCAGGTCGTGCTCCGTGCCCTGGCGGAAGGCGGTGTACAGCACGCCGATCTCGTGCTTGAGGACGTCCAGGGTCCAGCCGTCGGCGGCGATGTGGTGCAGGCTCAGCAGCAGCACGTGATCGTCGTCGGCCAGGCGCAGCAGCCGGGCGCGCAGCATCAGGTCGCGGGTGAGGTCGAAGGGCCGGGCGGCCTCGGCACGGCAGCACTCGGCGACGGCGGCCTCCCGGTCCTGCGGGGCGGCCGTACGCAGGTCGGTGACGGGCAGGGGGACCGGCCGGGGCCGTCCGATGCACTGCTGCGGCTTTCCGCCCTCGGCCGGGAAGGTGGTCCGCAGGGCCTCGTGACGGCGCACGATCTCGGTGAGGGCCCGGCCCAGTGCCTCCGGGTCCAGCGGTCCGCGCAGCCGCATGCCGCCCGGCATGACGTAGGCGGTGGTGCCGGGGTCCGCCTGGTCGAGGAACCACAGCCGTTCCTGCGCGTAGGAGAGCGGGAACCGTGGTTCGGGGCCCGGCCGGGGGCGGCGCACCGGGCGGTTCGTCGCGGCCCGTCGCCGGGCCAGTTCCAGGGTGAGCAGGGCGCGGCGCTCGGCCGAGAGGGCGTCCGCGCGTCCCCGGGGGTCCTCGGCGGTGCTGCGGTGGTCAGCCATGTGCCACTCCTTCTGCCGCGAGCAACCGGCCGCCCACGGCGGCGTCGGCGTCCTCGACCAGGGCGGTGAGCGTCTCGTCCGGCGACTGCTGGGGGAAGAAGTGGCCGCCGGGGAAGGTCCGCACGGTGTGGCCCGCCGTGGTGCGGCCGGCCCAGCCCTCGGCCGCGAGCCGGGCGTCGACGGTGGTGTCCCGCGCGCCGAGGTAGACGTGGACGGGGCAGTCGAGCGGCGGCAGGTCGCGCGCGGTCCGGCCGCCCACCAGGGCGAGGTCGGCGCGCACCAGGGGGAGCGTCTCGGCGAGGTAGCGCGGGTCGTCGAGCAGCTCGGCGGTGGCACCGCCCCAGGCCCGCAGCAGGCCGGTCAGGTCCTCGTCGGACAGGGTGTCGAGTCCGGCGGGCAGCGGCCGGTCCGGCGGGTCGCCGGCGGCGGCCACCAGGGCGGCGGGCCGCCAGCCGCGCTCGGCGCGCAGGTGCTGGGCGAGGTCGTGGGCGATGACCGCGCCCATGCTGTGCCCGTACAGCAGCACGGGCCGGCCCAGCAGCGGTATGACGTCGGCGGCGAGCCGGGCGCACAGCGCGTCGAGGTCGGTGAGCGGTGGCTCGGCGGACCGGGTGCCGTGTCCGGGCAGTTCCACGGCGGCGACGCCGAGGGCCGGCGGAAGGCGGTCGGACCAGTTCCGGAACTGGTGCGCGCCGCCGCCTCCGGGCGGCAGGCACAGCAGCCACATCCGGACCTCCTCGCTCCTGTACCAGAGCCGCAACGAGTTCATGGGGCCAGGGTCGTGGCGCGCCCGGGAGCGGGAACAGTCGGGACATTCCCTTACCCCGGGGGCCGGGAGGCCGTCACCCCGGGACCGGGGAGGCCGTGCTGCGCGCGGCGGTCCTGACGCTCGACGTGGTGCAGGGCCCGCACGGGCCGGGTCAGCAGGGGCAGCAGGGCGGTCATCATGGCCGCCGGCGCCGCCCACAGGGTGGCGCGGGCGCCGAGGCCGTCCACGAGCAGTCCGCCGGCCAGCGCTCCGACGGGCACCAGGGCGAAGGAGACCAGCCGGAAGGCGGCGCTGACCCGGGCGTGCAGAGCGGGCGGACTGGCCAGGTGGCGGACGGTCGTGCTCACCACGCCGAGCGCCCCGGCGCCGGCCGAGCCGGCACACAGACCGGCCGAGCTCACCGCCAGCACGGTGGCGCGGGTGCCGTCCGCCGCCGGCACCAGCCAGAAGGCCGGTGCCGCGACCGTGGCCGCGGCCAGGGCCGCCCGGCCGTGGCCGAGCCGGCGGATCAGCGGCGGGGCGAGGAGGGCGCCGGCCGTGCCGCCGAGTCCGCCGCACACGAGCACCACGCCGTAGAGGCCGCCGAGGTGCTGGTCGCGCACCAGATAGACGACGAGGGCGACGTTGACGGCCTGGGCGCAGGCGTTGAACAGCGCGGCGTGCACGGCGATGCGGCGCAGCGGCGCGTAGCCGAGGACGACGCGCAGCCCGGCGGTCAGCTCCGGGCGCAGCCGGCCGCCGTCCCTCCGCACCGGGCGGGACGGCTGCCGGTGGGTGATCCGGCCGAGCGCGCCGGCGCAGAACAGGTAGGTCAGGCAGTCGGCCAGCAGCGCGTTCGGCGCGCCGAGCAGGGTGGTGAGCCAGACCGCGAGCCCGGGCCCCGCGGTGACGGCGACCGCGAGACCGGCGTTGAGCCTGCTGTTGGCCCAGGCCAGCCGGTCGGCGGCGACGAGCCTGGGGAGCAGCGCGAACATCGCGATCTCCGCGGTCACGGTGGCCGCGCCGCCGAGGGCCGCGACCAGGTGGAGCTGGGCGAGGCCGAGAGTGCCCGCCGCCGAGGCCAGCGGCACGGACAGGACCAGCAGGGCGCAGCAGAGGTGGACGGCGATCAGTACGCCGCGCAGCGGCCGGTGGTCCAGCCACAGCCCGACGGGCAGCGGCACGAGCAGGAACGGCAGCGTGTACAGCGCCTGGAGCAGGCCGAGTTGGCCGCCCGGGGCGTGCAGCACGGACACGGCGGTGTACGGCAGCGCGAACAGGGTGATCTGGGAGCCGAGTTGGGAGACCGCGTCGCCGGCCCACAGCCGCCGGAAGTCGCGTTCGCCGGTCGGGGTCCGCCGCCGCTCGGGCCGCAGCCGGGTGTGCCGCACCGTTACGCAGCCTCCCTCGTCCGGCCGGTCACCGTGCAGCTTCGGCTCCGGGGGCGGGCCGGACCAGTCAGGAGAACTCCCGATTGGCGGGCCGGTGCCACCCTGACAGAGTCGATCCATGACCTTGCGGACTGTGGCGTGCGGCATGCGCGGAAGCCTCCCGGCACCGACGGGATCACCACGGCCGGTGCCGGGGTGGCCGGAGGCCCGGCCGGGGCAGCCGGAGGACCGGTGGAGGTGCCTGGAAGCCGGGTGGAGGTGCCCGGAAGCCCGGTCGAAAGGCCGCGCACCGAAAGCGGCTTGGCCCGGTCCCAGGGCGGCAGGGCGCGCACCCAGGGCGGCGTGGCACAACCCCAGGACGGCACCGCGCGCACCGAGAGCGGCTTGGCCCGGCCCCAGGACGGCAGAACGCGCACCGAGGACGGCGGGGCACGACGCGAACACGGCATCGCGCGCACCGAAAGCGGCTTGGCCCGGCCCCAGGACGGCAGAACGCGCACCGGGTGCGAGGCGGTCGGCGGTCGCGGCGGGCGGGCGCGCGTCATGAGCCAGCGGCCGGAGGACCGCGATCCGGGGACGAGGCACGCGGCCCCCCTCCCCCGCCCCCTGCCGCCGGTCACGCCCGCGGACCGCGGGTCGGAGCCCGTGCTGTCCTTCGCCCAGCAGCGCATGTGGTTCGCCGAGCACCTCGCACCGGACCGGCCCGTCTCCAACGTCCCCGTGTCCGTCCGGCTGTCCGGCCCCCTCGACCACGAGGCCCTGCGACGGGCCCTCACCTGCGTGATGCTGCGCCACGAGGTGCTGCGGACCGTCTACCCGCAGGCCGGGGACCGGCCCGTCCCCCGGGTGTGCGCGCTGACGCGGGCGGACCTGCGCCTGGTGGACCTGTCCGCGCTGCCCGGCGACGCGGCGCGGGAGCGGGCGCTGCGGGACCTCGTGGACACCGAGTCGGAGCGTGTCTTCGACCTGGCGCGGGACATGCCGGCGCGCTGGCTGCTGGTCCGGCTCGGCGACGCGGACCACGCCCTGGTGGCGACGCTGCACCACATCGCCGTCGACGGCTGGTCCATCGGCCTGCTGCTGAGCGAACTCGCCGCGTACTACGCCGCCCCCGCGCCGGCCCTGCGGGAACCCCCGGCCCTGCCGCTGCAGTACGCCGACTACGCCGCCTGGCAGCACGCCCAGTGGGACGCGGGCGCGTTCGGCGGGCAACTCGACTACTGGCGTGCGCGTCTGTCGGACCTGACGACGCTGGACCTGCCGACCGACCGTCCGCGCGGCGCGGGCGGCCCGCCGCGGGGCGGACGGTTCACCACGGTGCTGGACGCCCCGCTGGCCACCGCGCTGCGCAAGCTGGCGGCGGAGCGGGACGTCACCCTGTTCACCGTCGCCCTCGCCGCCTTCCACCTCACGCTCGGCAAGCTGGCGGGCCAGGACGACGTGGTCGT
>NZ_MUMF01000123.1 GCF_002155905.1 Streptomyces tricolor
GATCACATGGGCGTTGGTGCCGCTGATCCCGAAGGAGGACACGCCGGCGCGGCGCGGCCGGTCCGGGGCCGGCCAGGGCCGCTGCTCGGTGAGCAGGGCCACGGCGCCCGCGCTCCAGTCGACCTGGGGGGACGGCGCGTCGACGTGCAGGGTCCGGGGCAGCACGCCGTTGCGCATCGCCATCACCATCTTGATGACGCCGGCGACCCCGGCGGCGGCCTGGGTGTGTCCCATGTTGGACTTGACGGAGCCCAGCCACAGCGGCTCGGTGCGGTCCCGGCCGTAGGTGGCGAGCAGGGCCTGGGCCTCGATGGGGTCGCCGAGGGTGGTGCCGGTGCCGTGCGCCTCGACGGCGTCGACGTCGGCCGGGGTGAGTCCGGCGGCGGCCAGCGCGGCGCGGATGACCCGCTGCTGGGAGGGGCCGTTGGGGGCGGTCAGGCCGTTGGAGGCGCCGTCGGAGTTGACGGCGGAGCCGCGGACCAGGGCGAGCACCCGGTGGCCGTTGCGGCGCGCGTCGGAGAGGCGCTCGACGACGAGCATGCCGGCGCCCTCGCCCCAGCCGGTGCCGTCGGCCGCGGCGGCGAAGGACTTGCAGCGGCCGTCGGCGGCCAGCCCGCGCTGCCGGGCGAAGTCGATGAAGGTGTCCGGCGTCGACATGACGGTGACACCGCCGACCAGCGCGAGGTCGCACTCGCCCTGCCGCAGCGCCTGGGCCGCCAGGTGCAGCGTGACCAGCGAGGAGGAGCAGGCGGTGTCGACGGTGACGGCCGGGCCCTCCAGGCCGAGGGCGTAGGCGACCCGGCCGGAGACGACGCTGCCGAGGCTGCCGTTGCCGAGGTAGGCGGCGAGGTCCTCGGGGACCTCGGCGAGCCAGCTGCCGTAGTCGTGGTACATGACGCCCGCGAAGACGCCGGTGCGGGAGCCGCGCAGCCGGTGCGGGTCGATGGCGGAGCGCTCCAGCGCCTCCCAGGACACCTCCAGCAGCAGCCGCTGCTGCGGGTCCATGGCGGTGGCCTCGCGGGGGCTGATGCCGAAGAAGGCGGCGTCGAACTCGGCGGCGTCGTACAGGAAGGCGCCCTCGCGGGTGTAGGTGCGGCCGGGGGTGCCCGGCTCGGGGTCGTACAGCGCCTCGACGTCCCAGCCGCGGTCCACGGGGAAGCCGCCGACCGCGTCGACGCCGTCGGCGACGAGCCGCCACAGGTCCTCCGGGGAGCGGACCCCGCCGGGGTAGCGGCAGCTCATGCCGACGATGGCGATCGGGTCGTCGTCCGGTGCGGTGCGGCCGGCGGCCGCGGGGGTGTCCTGCGGGCCGGTGCCGAAGAGCGTGTCGCGGATGTGGTCGGCGAGGGCGCGGGAGGTGGGGTGGTCGAAGACGAGGGTGGCGGGCAGCCGCAGTCCGGTGGCGGTGGTGAGCCGGTTGCGCAGTTCGACGGCGGCCAGGGAGTCGAAGCCGAGGTCGGTGAAGGCCCGGCCGGGGTCGATGGCGGACGCCCCGTCGTGCCGGAGCACGGCCGCCACCTCGGTGCGCACCAGGTCGAGCAGGGCGCGGTCGCGGTCGGCGGCGGGCAGCGCGGTGAGCTGTCCGTCCGTGGCCGCCGCGGGGGCGGCGCCCGCGGCGGCCCGGCGGGCGGCCGGGCGGACGAGGGCGGTGAGCAGCGGCGGTACGCCGTCGGGGCGGCGGCGTACGGCGGCGGCGTCGATCTCCACCGGTACCGGGCGGGGTGCGCGGGAGCGGACGGCGGCGTCGAACAGCTCCAGGGAACGGGCCGCGGACAGGCCGGGGACGCCCTGGGCCGCGATGCGCCGGCGGGCGGTGTCGTCCAGTGCCGCGCCCATGCCGCTGTCAGTGTCCCACAGCCCCCAGGCGAGCGCGGTGGCCGGCAGGCCGAGGGCGGCGCGGTGCTCGGCGAGGGCGTCGAGGTAGGCGTTGGCGGCGGCGTAGTTGCCCTGGCCGGGGCCGTCGAGGACGGCGGCGAGGGAGGAGAACAGCACGAAGCGGGCGAGGTCGCGGTCTCGGGTCAGTTCGTGCAGGTGCCAGGCGCCGAGCGCCTTGGCGTGGAAGACCTCGTCCACCAGGGCGTCGGTGAGGGTGTCGACGATGCCGTCGCGGACGGTGCCCGCCGCGTGCACGACGGAGTCGACGGGGTGCTCGGCGAGCAGCCGGCGCACCGCCTCGCGGTCACCGACGTCGCAGGCGGCCACCGTCACCTCGGCGCCGAGCGCGGTGAGTTCGGCGTGCAGTGCGGGTGCCGTGCCGCGGCGGCCGACGAGCAGCAGGCGGCGCACGCCGTGGGCGCGGACCAGGTGCCGGGCGAGCAGCGCGCCGAGACCGCCGGTGCCGCCGGTGACGAGGACCGTGCCCCAGTCGGGGGCGGGTTCCTGCCCGGGAGGCTGGGCGGTCAGCCGGGGCACGCTGAACCGGCCGTCCGCGAGGGAGAGTTCGGGTTCGCCGGTGGCGAGGA
>NZ_MUMF01000124.1 GCF_002155905.1 Streptomyces tricolor
CTGATGCCGAAGGAGGAGACACCGGCCCGGCGCGGACGCCCCGTCTCCGGCCACCGGCGCTCCTCGGTCAGCAGCTCCACGGCGCCCGCCGACCAGTCGACCTGGGAGGAGGGGGCGTCGACGTGCAGCGTGGGGGGCAGGACGCCGTGCCGCAGTGCCTGCACCATCTTGATGACACCGGCGACACCGGCGGCGGCCTGCGTGTGCCCGATGTTCGACTTCAGCGAGCCCAGCCACAGCGGCTGTTCGCGGTCGCGGCCGTAGGTGGCGAGCAGGGCCTGCGCCTCGATGGGGTCGCCGAGCGCGGTGCCCGTGCCGTGGGCCTCCACCGCGTCGACGTCCGTCGCGGCGAGTCCGGCCGCCGCCAGGGCGCGGCGGATGACGCGCTGCTGCGAGGGGCCGTTCGGGGCGGTCAGGCCGTTGGAGGCGCCGTCCTGGTTGACGGCCGAGCCGCGGACGACCGCGAGCACCTGGTGTCCGTTGCGGCGGGCCTCGGACAGCCGTTCCAGGACGACGATGCCGACGCCCTCGGAGAGGATCGTGCCGTCGGCGCCGGCGGAGAAGGCCTTGACGCGGCCGTCGGCGGCGAGGCCGCGCTGACGCGACATGCCGAGCACGCCGATGGGCGAACCCATCACGGCGACACCGCCGGCCAGCGCCAGGGAGCACTCGCCCTGCCGCAGCGCCTGGGCCGCCAGGTGGAGGGCGACCAGCGAGGAGGAGCAGGCGGTGTCGACGGTGACCGCGGGGCCCTCGAAGCCGAAGACGTACGACACCCGGCCCGAGGCCACGCTGCCGGCGGTGGCGGTGGTGACGTAGCCCTCCAGCTCGGGGGGCATGTTGCTGAGGGACTCCAGGTAGTCGTGGATGGAGACGCCGGAGAAGACGCCGATGTCGGCGCCGCGGGTCGAGCTGGGGTCGATGCCGGTGTTCTCCAGGGCCTCCCAGGTCGCCTCCAGCAGCAGCCGCTGCTGCGGGTCCATGGCCAGGGCCTCGCGCGGCGAGATGCCGAAGAACTCGGCGTCGAACTCGGCGGCGCCGTGCAGGAATCCGCTCTTGTGGACGTAGGAGGTGCCGGCCTTGTCCGGGTCGGCGTCGAACAGCTCGTCCAGGTTCCAGCCGCGGTCGTCGGGAAACTCGGTGATGCCGTCGCGGCGGTCGAGGACGAGCCGCCACAGGCCGGCCGGGTCGGTGACACCGCCGGGCAGCCGGCAGGCCATGCCGACGATGGCGATGGGCTCGTCCGGGTCGGTCGCGACCACGGTGGGGGCGGCGGCGCCGGCCGCGCTCTCGCCGAGTTCCTCGCGCAGGTGGCGGGCGAGCGCCACCGGGGTCGGGTAGTCGAAGATGAGCGTGGCGGGCAGTTTGACACCGGTGGCGGCGGAGAGCCGGTTGCGCAGTTCGATCGCGGTGAGCGAGTCGAAGCCGATGTCGCCGAACCCACGTGTGCCCTGGGCGAGTTCGGGTCCGCTGAAGCCGAGGACGGCAGTGGCCTCGGCCTGGATGATGCCGAGCAGGACGGCTTCCTGCTCGGCCTCGGGCAGTCCGGCGAGGCGGCGCAGCAGGCCGCTGCCGTCACCGGCGGCGGCCCGGGCGGAGCGCCGGCCGGCCCGGACCAGGCCGCGCAGCAGGTGCGGCACGGCGGTGCCGGAGGCGGCGTCGGAGCGCAGGGCGCGCAGGTCCAGCTTGATCGGGACCAGCAGGGCGCGGTCGGCGTGCAGTCCGGTGTCGAGGAGGGCGAGGCCCTCCTCGGGGGTGAGGGCGAGGACGCCGCCGCGGCTCATGCGGGCCTGGTCGGTCTCGCTGAGGTGCGCGGTGAGGCCGGCGCTCTGCTCCCACAGGCCCCAGGCGAGGGAGACGCCGGGCAGGCCGGCCGCGCGGCGGTGGGCCATCAGGGCGTCGAGGTAGGCGTTGGCGGCGGCGTAGTTGCCCTGGCCGGCCGAGCCCAGCAGGGCGGCGGCGGAGGAGAAGACCACGAACGAGCGCAGGCCGGGGGCGAGTTCGCGGGTCAGCTCGTCCAGGTGGCGTACGGCGGTGGCCTTGGGGGCGAAGACGCCGGCGACGCGTTCCTCGGTGAGCGCGCTGATCACACCGTCGTCCAGGACGCCGGCGAGGTGCACCAGGCCGGTCAGCGGGTGCTCGGCGGGTATGCCGCGCAGCAGTGCGGCGACCGCGTCGCGGTCGGAGACGTCGCAGGCGACGACGGACACGGCCGCGCCGAGCCCGGTCAGTTCGGTGGTCAGTGCGGCGGCGCCGGGGGCGTCGGGGCCGCGCCGGCCGGCCAGCACGAGGTGCCGTACGCCGTGCCGTTCCACCAGGTGGCGGGCGACGAGCGCGCCGAGCGAGCCGGTGCCGCCGGTGAGCAGGACGGTGCCGTCGGCGTCGAAGGCCGCGGTGGCGTCCGCGGGTTCCCCGGTGCCGGCCGCAGCGGCTTCGGTGCCGGCCGCGAGGGCCGGGGCGTCGGCCGTACCGCCCGTGTCCGCCGCACCGGCCGCATCACCCGTGTCGGCGCGGACCAGGCGGGGCGCGGACAGGGTGGTGCCGCGGACGGCCAGCTGGGGTTCGCCGGTGGCGAGGAGCTGGGCGAGGACGGGGCCGGCGCCGGTGGCGGCGGCCGGGTCGAGGTCGACCAGGACCACCCGGTCGGGGTTCTCGGCCTGGGCGGCGCGGACCAGGCCCCAGACGGCGGCGCCGGCCGGGTCGGTGACGGCGCTGTCGCCGCCGGCGGCCACCGCGCCCCGGGTGGCGACCACCAGCCGGGCGGCCTCCGGTCCGGGGGCGGCCAGCCAGGCCTGGAGGACGCGCAGGACGCGGGTGGTCAGGGTCTGGGGGTCGGCGCCGTCGCTGTCGGCGTCCAGGATCGCGGCGCCGGGAGCGCTCTCGCGGGCGGCGAGCGCGGTGACGTCGTCGGCATCGGCGACGGGCACCCAGGCGGGTGCCGTGGCCGCGCCCTCGGGGGCGGGCAGCTGCACCCACTCGACGGCGAACAGGGCGTCCCGCTGGGCGCCGGCGGCGGCGCCCAGCTGCTCGGCGGAGACCGGCAGGGAGACCAGGGAGTCCATGGTGAGGACGAGGGCACCGGTCTCGTCGGCGGCCTGGAAGGAGAGGGCGTCGGGGCCGGCGGGCGCGACCCGGACCCGCAGGGCGGAGGCGCCCTCGGCGTGCAGGACCAGCCCGTTCCAGGCGAACGGCAGGACGTTGCGGTCGTCGTCCGGGTTGGCGAAGGCGTTGGTGTGCAGGGCGGCGTCGAGGAGAGCCGGGTGGATGGCGAACTTGTCGGCGTTCTCCCGGTGGTCCTGCGGCAGGGCGGCCTCGGCGAAGAGTTCCTCGCCGCGCCGCCACACGCCGCGCAGGCCCTGGAAGGCGGGGCCGTAGGAGTAGCCGCGGGCGACGAGGGCGGCGTAGAAGTCGTCGATGGCGACGGGTTCGGCGCCGGGCGGCGGCCAGGCGGCGTAGTCGACGGCCGGTTCGGTGAACCGGGCGGGGCTGCCGGACAGCAGGCCGGTGGCGTGCCGGGTCCACTCGCCGTGGCCGTCGGCGTCGGCGGCGTCCTCGCGCAGCGAGTAGACGTCGACGGTGCGGGAGCCGTTCGGGGTGGCGCCGCCGACGGCGACCTGGACGCGGACGCCGCCCTGCGCGGGCAGGACCAGGGGTGCCTCGATGACGAGTTCTTCGAGGGTGCCGCAGCCGAACTCGTCGCCGGCGCGGACGGCGAGGTCGACGTAGACGGTGCCGGGGACGATGACGACGCCCTGCATGGCGTGGTCGGCCAGCCAGGGGTGGGTGCGCAGGGAGAGCCGGGAGGTGAAGACCAGTCCGTCGGTCTGGGGCAGCGGGACGACCGCGCCGAGCAGCGGGTGCTCGCTGCCGGTCACGCCGAGGGAGGCGGCGTCGCCGCCGTTCGCGGTGAGCCGGATCCAGTAGTGGCGGTGGTCGAAGGCGTACGTCGGCAGGTCGGCGTGGGCGGTGCGGGCGGCCTCGGGCAGGATGCCCCGCCAGTCGACGTGGGCGCCGCTCGCGAAGACCTCGGCCAGGGAGGTGAGCAGCCGGCGCAGGCCGCCGTCGTCGCGGCGCAGGGAGCCGGTGACCACGGCGTCGGCCGCGTCGGCGATCTCGGTGACGGGCTGGACGAGGACGGGGTGGGCGCTGGACTCCACGAACACGGTGTGGCCCTCGGCGAGGAGCGCCTCGACGGCGGGCCCGAAGCGGACCTGCTGACGCAGGTTGCGGTACCAGTAGCCGCCGTCCAGGACGCCGGCCTCGCGGACCCACTCGCCGGTCACGGTGGACAGGAAGGGGATCGCGGGCGCCTGGCCGCGGATGTCGGCGAAGGCCTCGGTGAGGGCCTCCTGCACGGCCTGCACGTGCCAGCTGTGCGAGGCGTAGTCCACGGCGATGCGGCGCACCCGCACGCCCTGGTCCTCCAGGGTGTCCAGGACCTCGTCCAGGGCCTCGGCGTCACCGGCGATCACGACGGAGGAGGGCCCGTTGACGGCGGCGACCTCGACCCGGTCGGCCCAGCGTTCCAGCCGGGCGGTGACGTCGTCCTCGGTGAGCGCGACGGAGGCCATGCCGCCGAGTCCGGCGAGCCGGCCGCGGATGACCTGGCTGCGGACGGCGACGATGCGGGCGGCGTCGTCCAGGGTGAGGGCGCCGGCCACGCAGGCGGCGGCGATCTCGCCCTGGGAGTGGCCGATCACCGCGTCCGGTACGACGCCGACGGAGGCCCATACGGCGGCCAGGCCGACGGCCATGGCGAAGCTCGCGGGCTGGACGACGTCCACCCGGTGCAGCAGGTCGGGGTCGGCCTCGCCGCGCAGCACGGCTTCGAGGTCCCAGTCGACCCAGCGTTCCAGGGCGCGGGCGCACTCCTCGATCCGGGCGGCGAACACCGGGGAGCTGTCGAGGAGTTCGCGGCCCATGCCGATCCACTGGGTGCCCTGCCCGGGGAAGACCAGGACGGTCTTGCCGGCGCCGGCCGCGGTGGCGGTGCCCCGGACGGTGCCGGGTGCCTGCTCGTCGCGGGCGAGGGCGGTGAGCGCGGCGAGGGCCTCGTCGTGGGTCTCCGCGACGACGACGGCGCGTTCGCCGAGGACGGCGCGCCGGGTGGCGAGGGTGCCCGCGACGGCCGTGAGCGGAGTGTCCGGGGCGTCTGCCAGGAAGGCGGCGAGGCGGTCGGCCTGGCCGGTGAGGGAGGCGGCGGAGGCGGCGGTCACCACCAGCGGCATGACCCCGGCCGGGGCCGCGGGCGCCGTCTGCGCGGTCTCCTCCTCGGGGGCCTGTTCCAGGATCAGGTGGGCGTTGGTGCCGCTGGCGCCGAACGAGGACACGCCGGCGCGGCGCGGGCGCCCGGTGTCGGGCCACTCCCGGGCCTCGGTGAGCAGTTCGACGGCGCCGGAGGACCAGTCGACCTGCGGGGTGGGGGCGTCGATGTGCCGGCTGGCCGGCATCAGGCCGTGGCGCAGCGCCTGGACCATGTTGATGACGCCGGCGACACCGGAGGCGGCCTGGGTGTGGCCGATGACGGACTTGACGGAGCCCAGCCGCAGCGGCTGTCCGTCGGGACGGTCCTGGCCGTAGGTGGCGAGGATGGCCTGGGCCTCGATGGGGTCGCCGAGGACGGTGCCGGTGCCGTGGCCCTCGACCATGTCGACGTCGGCGGTGGTCAGTCCGGCGCCGGCCAGCGCCTTGCGGATGACGCGCTGCTGGGAGGGGCCGTTGGGGGCGGTCAGGCCGTTGGAGGCGCCGTCCTGGTTGACGGCGGAGCCGCGGATGACGGCGAGGACGCGGTGGCCGCGCTCGCGGGCCTGGGACAGGGTTTCGAGGAGGACGACGCCGACGCCCTCGGCCCAGCTGGAGCCGTCCGCGGCGGCAGCGTAGGACTTGCAGCGGCCGTCGAAGGCGAGGCCGCGCTGGCGGGCGAAGCCGACGAAGCCGCCGGGGGTGGACATCACGGTGGAGCCGCCGGCGAGCGCCATGGAGCACTCGCCGCGGCGCAGCGCCTGCATGGCGAGGTGGATGGCGACCAGGGAGGAGGAGCACATGGTGTCGACGGTGACCGCGGGCCCCTCCACGCCGAGGGTGTAGGCGACGCGGCCGGAGGCGACACCGCCCGCGGTGCCCAGGGCCCGCTCCAGGCTGAGGTAGCCCTCGTGGCCGCTGAGGTCGGGGGCGTAGTCCTGGTGGACGATGCCGGCGAAGACGCCCATGTCGCTGCCGCGCACCGAGTGCGGGTCGATGCCGGCGCGTTCCAGGGTCTCCCAGGACACTTCGAGGAGCTGGCGCTGCTGCGGGTCCATGGCGAGGGCCTCGCGCGGCGAGATGCCGAAGAACGCGGCGTCGAACTCGCCGGCGTCGTGCAGGAAGGCGCCCTCGCGGACGTAGGTGGTGCCGGGGTTGTCCGGGTCGGGGTGGTAGAGGCCCTCCAGGTCCCAGCCGCGGTCCTCGGGGAACGTCGTGTAGACGTCGGTGCCGTCGGTCACCACCCGCCACAGGTCCTCGGGGGTGCGGATGCCGCCCGCGTACCGGCAGGCCATGGAGACGATGGCGATGGGCTCGGCGACGGCCGCCGCGAGTTTGCTGTTCTCCTGCTGCAGGCGCGCGTTCTCCTTGAGGGAGGCGCGCAGCGCGTTGACGATCTGGTCGTCCGGGCCCGACATATCCGTCCTCCGTGGTGCGTCCGCTGTCATGGGGGGTCAGCTCGTCCTGCCCAGAGCACGCTGCACGAGATCGGCAACGTCCATGGCGTCGATCAGGGTCTCGTCGTCCTCGGCCGGGGCCGCCGCGTCGGGCGTCCCGGACGCCGGGGCGTCCTCGGTGTCCACGAGGCCGAGCAGGGTGTCCAGGACGCCGGCCTCCTTGAACCGGGCGAGGGGGACGGTGGCGAGGGCTCGCCTGAGGTCGTCCTCCCGCCCGTCCAGCCCGTCGTCCGCGTCCCGAAGCAGCTCGGAGCGCAGATAGCCGACGAGGGCGTCCGGCGTGGGGTAGTCGAAGATGAGGGTGGCGGGCAGCCGCAGGCCGGTCGCCACGTGCAGGCTGTTGCGCAGGTTGACGGCGGCGAGCGAGTCGAAGCCGACCTCCTGGAAGGCCTGGAGGGGGCCGATGCTGTCGGCGCCGCTGTGGCCGAGGACGGTGGCGGCGTGTCCGCACACCAGCCGGAGCAGGATGCGGTTCTGCTCGGCCTCGGGGACGTCGCGCAGGGAGTCCACGAGGCCGGCGGTGGTGTCGCCGTTCTCGGTGTCCGGCTGGGTGGCCCGCAGTGCCTCCTGCGCTTCGGGCAGGTCGGCGAAGAGCGGGCCGGGCCGGACCGAGGTGAAGGCGGGGATGAAGGCGCCCCAGTCCATGTCGACCACCGTGACGGCCTTCTCGTGGGCCTGGACGGCCTGTTCGAAGGCGGTGACGGCGATCTGCGGGGCCATCGGCAGCACACCGCGCCGGCGGAGCTGGGTGAGGGTGTCCTCGTCCATGCCGACGCCGATCTCGTCCAGGGCGCCCCAGGCGATGGCGGTCGCCGGGTGGCCGTGGCCGCGGCGCCACTCGACGAGGGCGTCGAGGACGGCGTTGGCCGCGCCGGAGGTGCCCTGCCCGCCGCCGCCCCAGATGCCGGCGATCGAGGAGAACACCACGAACGCGTCGAGGGGGGTGTCGGCGAACCGTTCGGCGAGCCAGCGGGCGGTGTCGACCTTGGCGGCGAACACCTCGGTGAGGTCGGGGACGCCGGTGTCGTCCACGGTGCTGGTACGGGCGATGTCGGCGGTGTGCACGACGGCGGTGAGCGGCTCGTCCTCGGGGGTCCGGGCGAGCAGCCCCTCGATCGCGGTCCGGTCGGTGTCGGCGCAGGCCACGACGGTGGTGCCGGTGCCGAGCGCGGCCACCTCGGCGGTGAGCGCGGCGAGTGCGCCCTCGGGGGCGCCGGCCGTGGTGGTGACGAGGAGGCGGCGGGCGCCGGAGCGGGCGAGCCACAGGGAGGCGTGCCGGCCGAGGCCCTCGGCGCCGCCGGTCACCAGGACGGTGCCGGCCGGCTGCCAGCCGGGGCCGGCGGTCGGGTCGGGGGCGGCCTTGCGCAGCAGCCGGCGGGTGTGCACCCCGGACCGGCGGACGGCCAGCTGGTCGTCGTCGCCGGGGTGGCCCAGGGCGCCGAGCAGGTGGCGGACGGTGCGGGTGTCGAGGGTGGCGGGCAGGTCGATCAGTCCGCCCCAGCGGTCGCCGCGTTCCAGGGCGGCGGCCCGGCCGATGCCCCAGACGGCGGCCTGGGCGGGCGCGGTGACGGTGTCCTGGATGCCGGTGTTGACCGCGCCCCGGGTCAGGCACCACAGGGGCTGGGTGGCCCCGGTGTCGCCGAGCGCCTGCACCAGCGCCAGGGTGGCCGCGGTCAGCGGGACGGGGTCCTGCGGGCCCTGTTCGCCGCCGAGGGCGAGCAGCGACAGCACGCCGGTCACGTCGTGTTCGGCGAGGACGGCCGACAGGCGCTCGCCGAGCCGGGCGCGGCCGGCGTCGGCCGCCGCGGCCGCCAGCGGGACGTCCAGGGTGACCAGGTGGAGTCCCTGCGCGGTGAGTTCCCGGACCAGATCGGCCGCGGCCGGGGCTTCCGGTACGACGGCCAGCCAGGTCCCGCCGGGGACACCGGTGCCCTCCTGGTCGAGGGGGCGCCAGGTGACGTGGTAGCGCAGCTTCTCGGCCGCCGACCGCTCGCGCCGCCGGCCGCGCCAGTCGGCCAGTACGGGGACGACGGTGCGCAGGGCGTCGCGCTGGTCGGCCGCGGCCAGGTCGAGCAGCCGGGCGAGGGAGTCGGCGTCGGCCTGTTCGACGGCGGCCCAGAAGTCGGTCTCGGCGCTCTCGGCGGCGGGGGCGTCGTCGGTGCCGGTCGCCGCTTCCCGCAGCCAGTAGTGCTGGCGGTCGAAGGCGTACGTCGGCAGGTCCGGGCGGGCGTCGCGGGCCTCGGCGGGCAGGACGCCCGTCCAGTCCACGGCGACGCCCTTGACGAACAGCTCGGCCATCGACGCGAGCAGCCGCCGCGGGCCGCCTTCCTCGCGCCGCAGCGATCCGGCGGCGACGGCGCGGAGGCGGACGTTGTCGTCGGCGGCCTCGTCGAAGATCTCGTTCACGGGCTGGACGAGGACGGGGTGGGCGCTGGACTCGACGAACACCGTGTGGCCCTCGGCGAGGAGGGCGGCGATGGCCGGGCCGAAGCGGACCTGGCTGCGCAGGTTCCGGTACCAGTAGTCGCCGTCGAGGACGCCGGCCTCGCGGACCCACTCGCCGGTGACGGTGGAGCGGAACGGCACCGCGGGCGCCTGGCTGCGGATGTCGGCGAACGCCTTCTCCAACGCCCCTTCGATCGCCTCGACATGGCGGGTGTGGGAGGCGTAGTCCACGGCGACCCGGCGGACCCGGACGCCGTCGGCCGCGAGTGCGGCGAGCGCCTCGTCCAGCGCCTCGGCGTCTCCGGCGACCACGACCGACGACGGCCCGTTGACGGCGGCGACCTCGACGCGCCCGTCCCAGGCGGCGATCCGGACGACGGCCTCGGCCTCGGGCAGCGCCACCGAGGCCATCCCGCCCCGGCCCGCCAGCTCACCGGCGATCACCTGACTGCGGACGGCGACGATCCGCGCCGCGTCCTCCAGCGACAGCGCGCCGGCGACACAGGCGGCGGCGATCTCGCCCTGCGAGTGACCGACCACCGCGTCCGGCACGACTCCGACGGAGGCCCAGACGGCGGCCAGGGCGATGTTCACGGCGAAGCTCGCCGGCTGCACGACGTCCACCCGGTCCAGCAGGTCGGCCTCACCGCGCAGGACGGCCTTCAGGTCCCAGTCCACCCAGGGCTCCAAAGCCCGGGCGCACTGCTCGATCCGCTCCGCGAACACCGGGGAGGTTTCCAGCAGTTCCCGGCCCATGCCCGGCCACTGGGAACCCTGCCCGGGGAAGACCAGCACGGTCCTGCCGGGGCCGCCGGAGCCGGCGACGGTTCCGGTCACGAGCAGGGGGCTGCTCTCGCCCCGGGCCAGCGCGCCGAGCCCGGCGAGGGTCTCGTCGCGTGAACCGGCGACGACCACGGCCCGCTCGGACAGCAGGGCCCGCCGGGTGACGAGGGCACCCGCGACCTCGGCCGGTGCGGCGTCCGCGTCGGTGACGAACGCCGCCAGGCGCCCGGCCTGGGCGGCGAGGGCGGCCGTGCTGCGGGCCGACACCACCAGCGGTACGACGCCGTCGGGGACCGTCGGCCGGGTGACCGGCTCGGTGTCGGGCGCCTCCTCCAGGATGACGTGCGCGTTGGTGCCGCTCGCGCCGAAGGAGGAGACGGCGGCCCGGCGCGGCCGGCCGGCGCGGGTCCATTCGCGGGCCTCGGTGAGCAGTTCCACCGCGCCCGCCGACCAGTCCACCTGCGCGGTGGGTTCGGCGACGTTCAGGGTGGGCGGCAGGACGCCGTGCCGCATCGCCTCCACCATCTTGATCACCCCGGCGACGCCGGCGGCGGCCTGCGTGTGACCGATGTTCGACTTCACCGAGCCGAGCCACAGCGGCGCGTCCGCGGGTCGGTCCTGGCCGTAGGTGGCCAGCAGCGCCTGCACCTCGATCGGGTCGCCGAGGACGGTGCCGGTGCCGTGGCCCTCCACCGCGTCCACGTCGGCGGGCCGCAGCCCGGCGGAGGCCAGGGCGCTGCGGATCACCCGCTGCTGGGAGGGACCGTTGGGGGCGGTCAGGCCGTTGGAGGCGCCGTCCTGGTTGACCGCGCTGCCGCGCAGCACCGCCAGCACCCGGTGGCCGTTGCGGCGCGCGTCCGACAGCCGCTCCAGCAGGACCACGCCGACGCCCTCGGCCCAGCCGGTGCCGTCCGCGGTGGAGGAGTACGCCTTGCAGCGGCCGTCGGCGGACAGGCCGCGCTGCCGGGAGAACTCCAGGAAGGCGTCGGGGGTGGCCATGACGGTGGCGCCGCCGGCGAGGGCGAGGGAGCACTCGCCGCCCCGCAGCGCCTGCGCCGCGAGGTGCATGGCGACCAGGGAGGAGGAGCAGGCCGTGTCCACGGTCACCGCGGGGCCTTCGAAGCCGAAGACGTACGACACCCGGCCCGAGGCCACGCTGGCGGCCGTACCGGTCATGGTGTAGCCCTGGACGTCCTCGGGGACCTGGCGCAGCCGGGTCACGTAGTCGTGGTGGACGATGCCGGTGAACACGCCGATGTCCTGGCCGCGGGTGGACAGCGGGTCGATGCCCGCGCGTTCCATGGCTTCCCAGGAGGTCTCCAGCAGCAGCCGCTGCTGCGGGTCCATGGCCAGGGCCTCGCGCGGCGAGATGCCGAAGAGCTGGGCGTCGAACCGGGCGGCGTCGTGCAGGAAGCCGCCCGCCCGGGTGTAGCTGGTGCCGGGGTGGGCCGGGTCGGGGTGGTAGAGCCGGTCGATGTCCCAGTCGCGGTCGGTGGGGAATCCGGAGATGGCGTCGCGCCGGTCCATGACGAGCTGCCACAGGTCCTCGGGGCTGTTGACGCCGCCGGGCAGCCGGCTGCTCATGGCGATGATGGCGATCGGCTCGTCCGGGTCGGCCGTGCCGCGCCGGGCGGGCGCGGGGATCTCCGGGCGGGTGCCGAGGAGTTCGCCGCGCAGGTGGTCGGCGAGCAGGGCCGGGGTGGGGTGGTCGAAGACGAGGCTGCTGGGCAGGGCGACGCCGGTGAAGTCGTGCAGCCGGTTGCGGAGTTTGACGGCGGTGAGCGAGTCGAAGCCGAGGTTCTTGAACGGCTGCCCCTCGTCGAAGCCGTCCGCGTCCCGGTGGCCGAGGACGACCGCGGTGCTCTCCCGGACCAGGTCCAGCAGGACCCGGCGCTGTTCGGCCTCGGCGAGCCCGGCCAGCCGGGCGGCCAGTTCGTTGCCGTCGGCGGCCGGTCCGCGGCGGATGACACGGCGGGCGGGCGCGGTCGCAGCGGGTGCGGTCTCCGGTGCGCCGGTTTCCGGTATGCCGGTTTCCGCTGTGCCGGTTTCGGTGGCGGTGGCCTCGGCGGCCGTGAGCGTCAGCGGGCCGAGCAGGGCGACGGGCCGGCCGTCGGGGTCGGCCAGCTCCACCAGGTGCCCGCCGTCGGCGGCCGGGCTGACGCGCGCCCGCAGCTCGGTGGCGCCGACCGCGTACACGGCGAGGGCGGCGCACCCGGTCAGGGAGACGACCGTGTCCTGGGCCCCGGCCGCGACCCGCAGGGCGGTGTCGAGGAGTACCGGATGGAGGGTGAACGCCTCGGCCTCGTCGGTGAGTTCGTCCGGCAGCACGAGGTCGGCGAGGATCCGGCCGTCCTGCCGCCACAGCCCGCGCACCCCCGCCGGGGCGCCGGCCTCCGCGGGCTCCTCCGGCCACTCGCGCAGGTCGAAGGCGTGCCGCGGGACGCCGGGGGTCAGGGTGGCGCGGGCGTGCCGGAGCCACGGTGCGCCCTCGTGTCCGGCCGGCCGGCTGTGCACGGTGGCCGCGCGCGCCCCGTCGGGGCCGGGCGCGTCCACGAAGACGCGGAGCTGGAGGTCGCCGTGCGGGGGGACGACGAGGGGCGCGTCGACGCTGATCCGCTCGACGGTGCCGCCGCCGGTCTCGTCGCCGGCCCGGACCAGCAGCTCCAGCAGCACACCGGCCGGTACCGCCCGCTCCCCGCCGCCGTACAGGCCGGGGCTGCGTCCGGTGAGCCGGCCGGTGAGGACGACGCCGGTGCCGCCGTGCTCGCCGGGGACCTCGACGACGCCGCCCAGCAGCGGGTGCCCGGCGGACCGGGCGCCGAGCGCCTCGGCGTCGGTGGCGGTGCCGCCCTCCACCCAGTACCGCTGGTGCTGGAAGGCGTAGGTGGGCAGGTCGGGCCCGACGGCGGGGTCCGGGCGGCCGAGGACGGCGGTCCAGTCGACCGGCACGCCCCGTACGTGCAGTTCGGCGAGCGCGGTGCGGACGGCGGTGTCCTCGGGGGTGTCCCGGCGCAGCGTGCCGATGCAGCCGCGGGTGTCCGGCCCGAGGGTGCCGAGGGCCATGGCGCTGAGGACACCGCCGGGCCCCAGTTCCAGGTGGGTGGCGACGCCCTGGTCGCGCAGGGCGGTGACGGCGTCGGCGAACCGCACGGCGTGCCGGGCCTGGTCCACCCAGTACTCGGGGGTGGCGAGCATCCCGTCCTCGTCGAGTGCGCCGGTGAGCGTGGAGACGACGGGGAGGGTGCCCGGCCGGTAGCGGAGCCCGGCGGCCACGGCGCGCAGTTCGTCGAGCATCGGCTCCATCAACGCGGAGTGGAAGGCGTGGCTGACGGTCAGCCGGCGGGTGCGGTGGCCGTCCTGGGCGAGGCGCGCGGCGACGGCGAGGACGGCGTCCTCGGCGCCGGACAGGACCACGGCCCGCGGCCCGTTGACCGCCGCGATCCCGACGGTGCCGGCGGCCTGGGCGAGCAGCGGTGCCACCTCGTCCTCGGTCGCCTCCACGGCGATCATCGCGCCGCCCTCGGGCAGGGCCTGCATCAGCCGGCCCCGGGCCGCGACCAGTCGACCGGCGTCCGCCAGGTCCAGGATGCCGGCGGCGTGGGCGGCGGCGATCTCGCCGATCGAGTGGCCCGCGAGGAGGTCGGGCCGTACGCCCCAGGAGGTGAAAAGCCGGAACAGGGCGGTCTCCAGGGCGAACAGCGCGCCCTGGGTGTAGAGGGTCTGGTCGAGCAGGGCGGCCTGTTCGGTGCCGGGCTCGGCGGACACCACCGCGCTCAGGGGGTGGGCGAGGCCGTCCAGGTGCTGTTCCACGGCGGCGCAGGCCGCGTCGAAGGCGTCGCGGAACACCGGGTGGGCGGCGGCGAGTTCGCGGCCCATGCCGGCCCACTGGCTGCCCTGCCCGGTGAACAGGAAGGCGAGCTTGCCGTCGGCCGGGGCGCCGGTGACGGTGCCCGCGTCGGCGCTGCCCGCGGCGAGCGCGCGCAGGGCGGTGACGAGCCCCTCCCGGTCGGCGGCCAGGACGACCGCGCGGTGGTCGAGGTGGGCGCGGGCGGTGCCGAGCGCGTGGGCCGTGGCCGCGAGCGGCGTACCGGCCCGGTCCGCCACCCAGTCGGCGAGCCGGCCGGCCTGCCCGCGCAGCCCGGCGGCGGTGCGGGCGGAGACGGGGAAGAGGAGCGGGGCGGTACGGCCGTCGGTGACCGGCCCCGCGCCGGCGACGCCGTCCGTGCTGCCCGCGCCGTCCGCGGCGTCGGTCCTGTCGGCCGCCGGTGCCTGCTCCAGGACCAGGTGGGCGTTGGTGCCGCCGATGCCGAAGGCGGAGACGCCGGCCCGGCGCGGGCGGCCGGCCTCGGGCCAGGCGCGGGCCTCGGTGAGCACCTCGACCGCGCCCGCCGACCAGTCCACGTGCGTGGAGGGCCGGTCCACGTGCAGGGTGCGGGGCAGCAGGCCGTGCCGCATCGCCATGACCATCTTGATGACCCCGGCGACACCGGCCGCGGCCTGGGTGTGCCCGAGGTTCGACTTCACCGAACCGATCCACAGCGGCTGTTCGCGGTCCTGGCCGTAGGTGTCGAGCAGTGCCTGTGCCTCGATCGGGTCGCCGAGGACGGTGCCGGTGCCGTGCGCCTCGACCGCGTCCACGTCCGCCGGGGTCAGCCCGGCGTTCGCCAGCGCCTTGCGGATCACGCGCTGCTGCGACGGGCCGTTGGGTGCCGTCAGGCCGTTGGACGCGCCGTCCTGGTTGACCGCGCTGCCCCGGATCACGGCGAGCACCTGGTGGCCCTGCCGTTCGGCCTCGGACAGCCGCTCGACCAGCAGCACGCCCACGCCCTCGGACCAGCCGGTGCCGTCCGCGCCGTCCGCGAACGCCTTGCACCGGCCGTCGGGGGCGAGGCCGCGCTGCCGGGAGAACTCGATGAACGTCTCCACGTTGCCCATCACCATCACGCCGCCGGCGAGCGCCATGGAGCACTCCCCGTTGCGCAGCGCCTGGGCGGCCAGGTGCAGGGCGACCAGGGAGGAGGAGCAGGCGGTGTCGATCGTGACGGCCGGGCCCTCGAAACCGAAGTGGTAGGCGACGCGGCCGGAGACGACGCTGCCGGAGCCGCCGGTGAGCCGGAAGCCCTCGGCGTCGGTCGCGTGGTGCATCCGCACGGTGTAGTCGTGGCTGTTGACGCCGACGAACACGCCGATGTCCCGGCCGCCGAGCCCGGTGGGGTCGATCGCGGCGCGTTCGAAGGCCTCCCAGGACGTCTCCAGCAGCAGCCGCTGCTGCGGGTCCATCGCGAGGGCCTCGTTCGGGGAGATCCCGAAGAAGGCGGCGTCGAAGCCGGGCGCGTCGTCCAGGAACGCGCCGTGCCGCACGTAGGTCGTGCCGGCCTTGTCGGGGTCGGCGTCGTAGAGCCGGTCGATGTCCCAGCCGCGGTCGGCGGGGAACTCGGTGACGGCGTCGACCCCGTCGGCCACGACCCGCCACAGGTCCTCGGGGCTGTGCACCCCGGCGGGGAAGCGGCAGGCCATCGCGACGATCGCGATCGGCTCGTCGGACGCGGCGGGCGCGGCGGGTGCCGGACCGGCCGCCGCGGCCGGGGCGGCGGTGTCACCGCCGAGCCGGACCCGCAGGTGCTCGGCGAGCGCGGTCGGCTTGGGGTAGTCGAAGACGACGGCCGAGGGCAGGGTGAGCCCGGTGGCGGTCGCCAGCCGGTTGCGCAGCTCCACCGCGGTCAGTGAGTCGAACCCGGCGTCCTTGAAGGCCCGGTCGGCACGGACGGTGTCGGCGCTGCCGTGGCCGAGCACGTCGGCGGCGTTGCGCCGGACCAGGTCCAGCAGCAGGGCCAGCTGGGCCGCCGGGTCCAGCGCGGCCAGGCGGTCCCGCAGGTCGCCGTGGTCGCCGGCGGCGCGGGCCTGCGTGCGCGGCGTGGGCGCGAGGCCCCGCAGCAGCGGCGCCACGGGCGCGGTGCGGGCCGCCGCGCGCAGGGCGGGCAGGTCCAGTTTGGCGGCCACCGGGGCGGCGGGCAGTCCGCTCGCGGGCCGCAGGGCGAGGTCCAGCAGCGCCATGCCCTCGGCCTCGGACAGCGCGGCCATGCCGAGCCGCCGGTTGCGGTGCAGGTCGGCGGCGCCGAGGTGCCGGGTCATGCCGCTGGCCCGCTCCCAGTAGCCCCAGGCGAGCGAGACGCCGGGCAGCCCCTGGGCCCGGCGGCGCGCGGCGAGCGCGTCCAGGGCGGCGTTGGCGGCGGCGTAGTTGGCCTGGCCCGGGTTGCCGAAGACGTTCGCGGCCGAGGAGAACAGCACGAACGCCGCGAGGTCGCACTCCCGCGTCAGCTCGTCCAGCAGCAGCGCCGCGTCCAGTTTGGGCCGCAGCACGGTGTCGACACGGTCCGGGGTGAGCGCGGTGACCACGCCGTCGTCCAGGACTCCGGCGGTGTGCAGGACGGCGGTCAGCGGGTGGTCGGCGGGTACGGCGTCCAGGACGGCCGCGAGCCGGTCCCGGTCGGTGATGTCGCAGGCGGCGACGGTGACGGTGGCGCCCAGCGCGGTCAGCTCCGCGCGGAGCGTGGCCGCGCCGTCCGCCTCGGGGCCGCGCCGGCTGAGCAGGAGCAGACGGCGGACGCCGTGCCCGGTGACCAGGTGCCGGGCGGTCAGCGCGCCGAGCGTGCCGGTGCCGCCGGTGATCAGCACGGTCCCGTCCGGATCGAGCGCCCGGCCCGGCTGCGGGACACCGCTCTCCCCCGCCGCCGTCTCGGCCCGGACCAGCCGGGGCACCTCGGCGCCCGTGGCCCGTACGCGGACCACCGGTTCACCGGAGGCGAGCAGGCCGGGCAGCGCGGCACGGACCGCCGCCTCGGCGTCCTGGGCCTCGCCCGGGCCGTCGTACTCGACCAGCACGATCCGGCCGGGGTGCTCGGACTGCGCGGACCGCAGCAGCCCCCGCACGGCGGCCGTGGCGAGGTCGGTGGCGTCCGCGCCGGTGACCACGGCCAGCGGGGCCCGCTCCAGGGCGGGTTCGGCCAGCCACGCCTGGAGGACGGCGAGCGCGGCGGCGACCGCCGTGCGCGGATCGGTCACCGTGGGGTCGACGGCGTACAGCAGGACGTCCGCGTCCGCCGCACCGGCGCCGATGTCCTCGGCGCTCCGTACGGTGACGACGGACGGCGTGCCGTCACCCGCCGGCAGCGTCAGCTCCGCCCAGGCGACGCGGAACAGCGCGTCGTGGGTGAGCGCCTCGGCGAGTCCGGCGCGCGCCGGGTCGAACGGTTCGGACAGCACCGCGTCCACGGTCAGCACGGTCCGCCCGGCCGGATCGCTCAGGTGGAACCGGGTGCCCTCGCCCGCGACCCCCGCCGACCGCACGGTGACGACGGTCGCGCCGGACGCCCGCAGGCCGACCCCGCGCCAGGTGACCGCCAGGGTCCCGGCCGGCAGCGCCGTCCGCACGGCCGCGTCGAGCAGGCTGGGGTGGACGCCGTACCGGTCGGCGTCCCCGGCCGGCTCGCCGAGGCNNCCGCCCCGTCGGCGGGCCGGTCGCCGCCGGCCGCCGGGTCGGCGGGCGCGAGGGTGCCGTGCGCGTGCCGTGTCCAGGCGTCGTCCGGCGCGGAGTCGTCCGCGCGTGAGTAGACCTCGACCGTGCGCCGTCCGGCGCCGTCCGCCCCGCCCACCACGGTCTGGACGGCCCGCCCGCCACGCACCGGCAGTACGACGGGCCGCTCGACGGTCAGCTCCGCCA
>NZ_MUMF01000125.1 GCF_002155905.1 Streptomyces tricolor
TCGTCCGACAACTCCGGCGGTGGCGGCAAGGGCAAGATCACGCTGACCATCGGGACCTTCGGCGTCTTCGGTTACAAGCAGGCCGGCCTCTATGACGAGTACATGAGGCTCCACAAGGACATCAACATCAAGGAGAACGTCACCACCAGAACAGACGTGTACTGGCCGAAGGTGCTCACCCGCCTCCAGGCCGGCTCCGGCACCGACGACATTCAGGCCATCGAGGTCATGAACATCACCGAGGCCGTGCAGACGCAGGCCGGCAAGTTCGTCGACCTCGGCAAGGAGGTCGACAAGTCCCAGTGGCTGGACTGGAAGAACGCCCAGGCCACCAGCCAGGACNNCTACCGCAAGGACCTGTTCGAGAAGGCGGGCCTGGAGACCGACCGCACCAAGCTCGCCGAGCAGTGGAAGGGCGACTGGAGCAAGTACGTCGACCTCGGCAAGCAGTACATGAAGAAGGCGCCCGGCGGCACCAAGTTCGTGGACTCGGCCTCCTCGGTCTACAACGCGGCCCTCGGCGGCGGGGACGAGCGGTACTACAAGGAGGACGGCACCGTCATCTGGGACTCGTCCCCGAGCGTCAAGAAGGCCTGGGACACCGCCATGGAGGTGGCCACCAGCGACATGTCGGCGAAGCTGAAGCAGTTCGACAAGCCGTGGGACCAGGGCTTCGCCAACGGCACCTTCGCCACGGTGGCCTGCCCGGCCTGGATGCTCGGCCAGATCCAGGAGAAGGCCGGTGACTCCGGCAAGGGCAAGTGGGACGTGGCGGCGGCGCCGACCGCGTCCAACTGGGGCGGCTCCTTCCTCGGCGTGCCGACGGCGAGCAAGCACCAGAAGGAGGCCATCGAGCTGGTGAAGTGGCTGACCGCGCCGGAGCAGCAGGCGAAGGTCTTCGCCAAGCAGGCCAGCTTCCCGTCCACCCCGTCGGCGTACGCGAGCCTGAAGCCGGCCGCGGACACCACGGCGTACTTCTCGAACGCGCCGATCACGCAGATCTTCTCCGACTCGGCGAAGACCATCCCGACGCAGTACTTCGGCATCAAGGACCAGCCGATCAACACCGCGCTCACCGACGTCGGCATCCTCCAGGTCGAGCAGAAGGGCAAGTCGCCCGAGCAGGGCTGGGACGCCGCGAACAACGAGATCAAGGACGTGCTCGGCCAGTGAGCAGCTCCAAGCAGGCTCTCGCGCATTCCGCGTCGAGTGCCGAGGCCGCGCCCGGCAGCACGCCGGGCGCGGCCCGGGGCGCTCGCGGTCGCGGTGCGCCGGATGGCGCCGGATCCTGGCGCAGCCGGCTGTACCGCTGGGACATGAAGGCGTCGCCGTACGCCTTCGTCGCCCCCTTCTTCCTGCTCTTCGGGGCCTTCTCCCTGGTCCCGCTGCTCTACACGGCCTGGTACTCGCTGCACAACGTGCAGCTGTCGGCCCTCGACCACAAGACCTGGGCGGGTCTGGACAACTACGAGAACCTGCTGTCCTCGGACTTCTTCTGGAACGCCCTGAAGAACACCCTCACCATCGGCATCATCTCGACCGTGCCGCAGCTGCTGGCCGCGCTGGCACTCGCGCACCTGCTCAACTACAAGCTGCGCGGCTCGACCGCGTGGCGCGTGGTGATGCTGACCCCGTACGCCACCTCGGTGGCGGCGGCCACCCTGGTGTTCACGCTGCTGTACTCGTGGGACGGCGGCATGGTCAACTGGATCCTCGACTTCTTCGGGGTCGACCCGGTCAACTGGCGGGAGTCGGACTGGGGTTCGCAGTTCGCGGTGTCGTCGATCGTGATCTGGCGGTGGACCGGGTACAACGCGCTGATCTACCTGGCCGCCATGCAGGCGATCCCGGCCGACCTGTACGAGTCGGCGGCGCTCGACGGCGCCAACCGCTGGCAGCAGTTCCGGCATGTGACCGTTCCGCAGCTGCGGCCGACGATCCTGTTCACGGTGGTCGTCTCCACCATCGGCGCGACCCAGCTGTTCGGTGAGCCGCTGCTGTTCGGCGGGGTCAGCGGGTCCAAGGGCGGCTCGGAGCACCAGTACCAGACGCTCGGCCTGTACATGTACGACCAGGGCTGGATCATCGGCAACCTCGGCAAGGCGTCCGCGATCGCCTGGTCGATGTTCCTGATCCTGCTGATCGTCGCCGCGGTCAACCTGCTGCTCACCCGACGGCTGAGGAAGTCCCAATGACCACCACTGAACTGACCCCGCCCCGCAAGGGCGGCGGGCGCCGGGGCCGGATGGGTGCGGGCAGGCAGCTGCACGCGGGCCCGGTGACCTACGTTGTGCTGACCGTGTTCGCCCTGGTCTCCCTGGCCCCGCTGGTGTGGACGGCGATCGCCGCCTCCCGCACCAACCACCGGCTGGCCGAGACCCCGCCGCCGCTGTGGTTCGGCGGCAACCTGTTCAAGAACCTGGAAGCGGCCTGGGAGCAGGCCGGGCTCGGCACCGCGATGCTCAACTCGGTGATCGTCGCGGGCACGATCACGGTGAGCACGGTGCTGTTCTCCACGCTGGCCGGCTTCGCCTTCGCCAAGCTGCGGTTCCGGTTCTCGGGCCTGCTGTTGCTGCTGACCATCGGCACGATGATGATCCCGCCGCAGCTCGCCGTCGTACCGCTGTATCTGTGGATGTCGGACCTGGGCTGGTCGAACCAGCTGCACACGGTGATCCTGCCCAGCCTGGTGACCGCGTTCGGTACGTTCTTCATGCGGCAGTACCTGGTGCAGGCGCTGCCGACCGAGCTGATCGAGGCGGCCCGGGTGGACGGGGCGAGCAGTCTGCGGATCGTCTGGCACGTGGTCTTCCCGGCGGCGCGCCCCGCGATGGCGGTGCTGGGTCTGCTGACGTTCGTGTTCGCCTGGAACGACTTCCTGTGGCCGATCATCGCCCTGAACCAGCAGAACCCGACCGTGCAGGTGGCCCTGAACTCGCTCGGCACCGGGTACGTCCCCGACCAGGCGGTGATCATGGCGGGCGCGCTGCTCGGCACGCTGCCGCTGCTGGTCGCCTTCCTGCTGTTCGGCAAGCAGATCGTGGGCGGGATCATGCAGGGCGCGATCAAGGGCTGATCCGCCCGTCCGGTTTCCCGGGGGCCGGGGCTCCGCCGTCCCGGCCCCGTCCCCCACTCACCCGTCGGCTTCTCCGGCACTCACCCGTCGGCTCTTCCGACCCTTCATGGGAGCGCTTCCATGCCTGACTCCGTTTCGTCCCTGACCTTTCCTCCCGCCTTCCTCTGGGGCGCCGCGACCTCGGCGTACCAGATCGAGGGTGCGGTGCGGGAGGACGGCCGCACCCCCTCGATCTGGGACACCTTCAGCCATACGCCGGGCAAGACGGCCGGCGGCGAGACCGGGGACATCGCCGTCGACCACTACCACCGCTACCGCGACGACGTGGCGCTGATGGCGGAGCTGGGCCTGACCGCGTACCGCTTCTCCGTCTCCTGGTCCCGGGTGCAGCCCACGGGCCGGGGGCCGGTGGTCCAGCGGGGCCTGGACTTCTACCGCCGCCTGGTCGACGAACTGCTGGCGCGGGGCATCAAGCCGGCGCTCACCCTGTACCACTGGGACCTGCCGCAGGAGCTGGAGGACGCGGGCGGCTGGCCGGTGCGGGACACCGCGTTTCGGTTCGCCGAGTACGCGCAGCTCGTCGGCGAGGCGCTGGGCGACCGGGTGGAGCACTGGATCACCCTCAACGAGCCGTGGTGCAGCGCCTTCCTGGGCTACGGCTCCGGGGTGCACGCGCCCGGCCGCACCGACCCGGCGGCCTCGCTGCGCGCGGCCCACCATCTCAACCTGGGGCACGGGCTGGCCGTCTCGGCCCTCCGCGCGGCCCTGCCGGCCCGCAACCAGATCGCGATCAGCCTCAACTCGTCCGTCGTGCGGCCCCTGTCCCAGGATCCGGCCGACGTGGCCGCGGCCCGCCGGATCGACGACCTGGCCAACGGCGTCTTCCACGGCCCGATGCTGCACGGCGCGTACCCGTCGACGCTGTTCGACGCCACGCGCTCGGTGACCGACTGGTCGTACGTCCTGGACGGCGACGTGAACACGATCAACGCGCCGCTGGACGCGCTGGGCCTGAACTACTACACCCCGACCCTGGTCTCGGCCGCCTCCGGCGACATCAAGGGCCCCCGGGCGGACGGCCACGGCTCCAGCGAGCACTCGCCCTGGCCCGCCGCCGACGACATCGTCTTCCACCAGACGCCGGGCGAGCGTACGGAGATGGGATGGACGATCGATCCGACGGGCCTGTACGACCTGCTGATGCGCTACACCCGGGAGGCGCCGGGACTGCCGCTGTACGTGACCGAGAACGGCGCGGCCTACGACGACAAGCCCGACCCCGACGGCCGGGTGCACGACCCCGAGCGCATCGCCTACCTGCACGGCCACCTGTCGGAGGTGCGCCGTGCCATCGCCGACGGCGCCGATGTGCGGGGCTACTTCCTGTGGTCCCTGATGGACAACTTCGAGTGGGCGTACGGCTACGACAAGCGGTTCGGCGCGGTGTACGTGGACTACACGACGCTGGAGCGGACGCCGAAGTCGAGCGCGCGGTGGTACGCGGAGGCGGCCCGGACGGGGGCGCTGCCGCCGGCGGACTCCGCCGCGTGACCCGGGGCGCGGCCCGTCGTGGGGGCGGGCCGCGCCCTGGTCCGGCGCCGAGCGGGCGGGGGCGCCGGTGACTACTTGTACGCCGCGAACGCCTTGGTGAAGGCGAACTTCTGCTGCGTGACGGAGCTGCACGTGGCGTCGGCGGTGGGCTTGGTGCCGCCGGCGCACTCCTTGTCGCGGGTCGCGGACCACATGGAGAGCCCGCCCAGGCCCTTGGACTTGGCGAAGTTCACCAGCTGGGTGGCGTCGTCGACCTTGAAGACCTCGGAGGAGACGTCGTTGACGCCGATCATCGGGGTGACGGCGACGGCCTTCCAGGCGGCGGCGTCGGACAGCCCCAGCACGCTCTTGACCTGGGCCTGGGTGGCGGTCGCGGCCTGCTCGGCGTAGGTGCCCATGTCGCCGCTGTACGCGGGGCCGTAGTCCATCGCCATGATGTTGACGGTGTCGATCTTCACGCCGTTGGCCTTGGCGTTCGCGAGGAGGTTCACGCCGTCCTGGGTGAGGCCCTCGGGCATCACCGGCAGGGTGAAGGAGACGTCCAGGTCCGGGTGCCGGGCCTGGAGCTTGGCGATGGCCTGGGCGCGGCGGGTGTTGGCGGCCGTGTTCGGCAGCGCGCCGCCCTCGACGTCGAAGTCGACCTTGGTCAGCCGATACGCGTCGATCGCCTTGCCGTAGGCCGCCGCCAACGCGTCCGCGGAGGAGCAGGTGGTGGCCAGCTCGGAGCCGGAGGCGCCGCCGAAGGAGACCCGGACGTCACCGCCCTTGGCGCGCAGCGCGCCGATCTGCGCGGCCACGGCGTCACGGACCTCACCGGCGACGCCGTGGCCGCGCAGAT
>NZ_MUMF01000126.1 GCF_002155905.1 Streptomyces tricolor
CGGCTCGCGTCGAGCGCCGTCGGTCCCTGCCGGTTTCCGTCGGGCACCGTCGGTCCCTGCCGCGTTAAGCCCCGCACCACCGTCCCCAGTCGGCTCGCGTCGGGCGCCGTCGGCCGTTGCCGGCTTCCGCCCCGCATCACCGTCCCTTGCCGGTTTCCGCCGGGCGCCACCGTCCCTTGCCGGCTTCCGCCGGGCACCGCCGTCCCCTGTCGGCTTCCGTCGGGCGCCGTCGGCCCCTGTCGGTTTCCGTCGGGCGCCGTCGGTCCCTGCCGCCTTCAGCCCCGCAGCACCGGTCCCTGTCGGCTCGCGTCGGGCGCCGTCGGCCGTTGCCGGCTTCCGCCCCGCATCACCGTCCCTTGCCGGCTTCCGTCGGGCACCGCCGTCCCTTGCCGGTTTCCGTTGGGCGCCACCGTCCCTTGCCGGCTCCCGTCGGGCACCGCCGTCCCCTGTCGGCTCGCGTCGGGCGCCGTCGGTCCCTGCCGGTTTCCGTCGGGCACCGTCGGTCCCTGCCGCCTTCAGCCCCGCAGCACCGGTCCCAGTCGGCTCGCGTCGGGCGCCATCGGCCGTTGCCGGCTTCCGCCCCGCATCACCGTCGCTTGCCGGCTCCCGTCGGGCACCGGTCCCTGTCGGCTCGCGTCGGGCGCCGTCGGTCCCTGCCGGTTTTCGCTCTCCGACGCCGGTCCCTGTCGGCTCCCGCCCCCTGCCGCCGCCGCTCGCCGGCTCCACGGCCTGCCCCAAGCGGGAGCCCTCACGTACGGTTGACAACATGACTGGCTTCGGCGGCACCGCATCTCCCGGGATGGTCGACTGGAACCTCGCGGTGGCAACCGCGACACGGCTCGTACGCCCAGGTCCCGACGTCAGCCGCGACGAGGCCAGGGCCGTCGTCGCGGAGCTGCGCCGGCACGCGAAGGCCTCGGAGGGACACGTCCGGGGCTTCACTCGTATGGGCACCGAGGACACGCACGACACCCCGGTCCTCGTCGTCGACCGGCCCGGCTGGGTCCGGGCCAACGTCGCCGGCTTCCGGGAGATCCTCAGGCCCCTCCTGGAGAAGATGCAGGAACGGCGTGCCGGCAGCCCGGGCGGCGCGATCCTCGGCGCCGTCGGCGGCAAGGTCACCGGCGTCGAACTCGGCATGCTCCTGTCGTTCCTGTCCTCCCGCGTCCTCGGCCAGTACGAGACCTTCGCCCCCGCCACCCGCGACCTCCCGGCCGGCGAGAACGGCGGCGGCCGGCTGCTGCTCGTCGCGCCCAACATCGTCCACGTGGAGCGCGAACTCGACGTCGAGCCGCACGACTTCCGCCTGTGGGTGTGCCTGCACGAGGAGACCCACCGCACGCAGTTCACCGCCGTGCCCTGGCTGCGCGACCACCTGGAGGGCGAGATCCAGTCGTTCTTGGCGGAGACCGACGTCGACCCGATGACCTTCCTGGAGCGCATCCGGGACGCGGCCCAGTCCCTGGCCGGCGGCCGGCCCGAGGGCGAGGAGGAGGACGGCGGGCGCTCCTTCGTCGAGCTGGTGCAGACCCCCGCCCAGCGGGAGATCCTCGGCCGCCTGACGGCCGTGATGTCCCTGCTGGAGGGGCATGCCGACTACGTCATGGACGGCGTCGGCCCGAGCGTCGTACCGACCGTCGCGGAGATCCGCGAGAAGTTCCAGCAGCGCCGCGCCAAGGGCGCCTCCCGGCTCGACGTCGCCCTGCGCAAGCTGCTGGGTCTGGACGCCAAACTGAAGCAGTACCGGGACGGCGAACGGTTCGTGCGGGCCGTGGTCGACCAGGTCGGCGTCGACGGCTTCAACCGCGTGTGGACCTCGCCCAACACCCTGCCCACCAAGGCGGAGATCGCCAAACCGGCGGACTGGGTCGCGCGGGTGCACCGCAAGGCGGAGTCGTGAACGGCGCGGGGAGGTCGTGAAAGGAATCCGGCCGACGGCAGGCGAACGCCCCTCCAATCACCCGTCCGAGGGACCGTGAGCCATGCGTAGGCGTGCAATGCTCGGGGAACGGCCCGCTTCTGTCACCATCTACACACTCTGAGTGACCGTCTCGGGCTCACCCCCCGAAAACTTCATGAAGGGAACCGGACATGGGTCCCCATCCTGCGGTCGCGGCGATACGCCTGGCGGTCCGCCGCGTCCTTCACGACATCCTCAACGACCACCAGACCTCCCGCGCGTACTCGGGCCACCAGCTCGTCGGCGGGCCCCCGGACCGGACGGCCGAGCGACCCCCCTCCCCGCTCGTCCTCGTCGCGTGCTCCGGCGGCGCCGACTCCATGGCCCTCGCCTCCGCCCTCGCCTTCGAGGCCCCGAAGCTCGGCATCCGGGCCGGCGGGGTCACCATCGACCACGGCCTCCAGCCCGGCTCCGACCTCCGCGCCGACGAGGTCGTCCTGCGCCTGCGCGGGCTCGGGCTCGACCCCGTCGAGTCCGTCGCCGTGACCGTCGGCCGCGAGGGAGGCCCCGAGGCCGCCGCCCGCGACGCCCGCTACGCCGCCCTGGACGCCGTCGCCGAACGCCACGGCGCCGCCGCCGTCCTGCTCGGCCACACCCGCGACGACCAGGCCGAAACCGTCCTGCTGGGCCTCGCCCGCGGCTCCGGTATCCGCTCCCTGTCCGGCATGGCCGCGGTCTCGGGGGCCGGCGGCCGTTACCGGCGGCCCTTCCTGCAGCTCGACCGGCAGACCGCCCGCAAGGCCTGCATGGCCCAGTCGCTGCCCGTCTGGGACGACCCGCACAACACCGACCCCGCCTACACCCGCTCCCGGCTCCGGCACGAGGGCCTGCCCGCCCTGGAGAAGGCCCTGGGCAAGGGCGTCGTGGAGGCGCTCGCCCGCACCGCCCAGCTCTCCCGCGACGACGCCGACGCCCTGGACGCCTGGGCCAGCCAGGCCGAGGCCTCCGTACGGGACGCGGCCGGCCGGCTGGAGTGCGCCAAGCTGTACGCGCTCCCGCCCGCCGTGCGCCGCCGGATCCTGCGCCGTGCCGCCATCGAGGCCGGTGCTCCGGCCGGCGCGCTGTTCGCCCGTCACATCGAGGAAGTCGACCGCCTGATCACCGGCTGGCGCGGCCAGGGAGCCATCAATCTCCCGGGCAAAGTCGTCGCCCGGCGGCAGGGTGGCAGACTGGTGATTCGGCAAGGCTGAATCCCGACCTCCCGGAGTGCCCCTCCGGCGGGCCGGACAGCCGGAGGCCGTGCGTGCGGCCGGAGCCGGTGGCCGCACACGCGGCCGTAAGTGCGGGACGACCGAAAGTGATGCGGGTGGACGCGAAAGACATGGGTGCCGACCTCCAGCAGGTGCTCATCACCAAGGAAGAGATCGACGCGAAGCTGGCCGAGCTGGCCGCGAAGATCGACGCGGAGTACGCGGGCAAGGACCTGCTGATCGTCGGCGTCCTCAAGGGCGCGGTGATGGTCATGGCGGACCTCGCCCGGGCGCTGTCCACCCCCGTCACCATGGACTGGATGGCCGTGTCCTCCTACGGCGCGGGCACCCAGTCCTCCGGGGTCGTCCGCATCCTCAAGGACCTGGACACCGACATCAAGGGCCGGCACGTCCTGATCGTCGAGGACATCATCGACTCCGGCCTGACCCTGTCCTGGCTGATCAACAACCTCGGCTCGCGCGAGCCCGCCTCGCTGAAGGTGTGCACGCTGCTGCGCAAGCCGGACGCCGCCAAGGTCGCCATCGACGTCGAGTGGGTCGGCTTCGACATCCCGAACGAGTTCGTCGTCGGCTACGGCCTCGACTACGCCGAGAAGTACCGCAACCTGCCGTTCGTCGGTACGCTCGCCCCTCACGTCTACGGCGGCTGAGCCGGACCGGGCCGCGGGCTGAGCCAGTCGGCCCAAGCCCGGCAGGACGATCGGGAACCCCAGCGGGTTCCGCGCCGTTGAAGCATGCAGAGACGGGATTCCCAGCCGTCGAAACGGCTCCGTGCGGCTTCGGGCAACAATGCTGGGGTACCGTCAGAAGAACTGTCTTATCAAACTCACTATGGCAGGAGGGACGGGGCGGCACCGCTCCGTATGGATGGACGTGAAGCGATACTTCCGTGGGCCGGTCATGTGGATCGTGCTGGCCGTCCTTGCCGTGGTCGTGTTGATGCAGGTCGTCGGCTCGTCCGGCGGCTACAAGACGGTGGACACCGGCCAGGTCGTGGCGGCGATCAACGACAACAAGGTCGAGTCGGCCAAGCTCACCACCGGTGACGAGCAGAGCATCAAGGTCACGCTCAAGGACGGCTACAAGGTCGAGGGCAGCTCGAAGATCCAGGCGAGCTACATCGGCGACCAGGGCGTGCAGCTGGCCGGGACACTGCAGAACAAGTACCAGGAAAAGCAGATCACGGACGGCTACACGGTCTCGCCGTCCAAGCAGAACCCGTTCGTCGGCGTCCTGCTGTCCCTGCTGCCCTTCGTCCTGATCGTGGTCGTCTTCCTGTTCCTGATGAATCAGATGCAGGGCGGCGGCTCCCGGGTCATGAACTTCGGCAAGTCCAAGGCGAAGCTCATCACCAAGGACACCCCGAAGACGACCTTCTCCGACGTCGCCGGGTGTGACGAGGCCGTCGAGGAGCTCCAGGAGATCAAGGAGTTCCTCCAGGAGCCGGCCAAGTTCCAGGCCGTCGGCGCCAAGATCCCCAAGGGCGTGCTGCTCTACGGCCGCCCGGGTACCGGCAAGACCCTGCTCGCGCGCGCCGTCGCCGGCGAGGCGGGCGTCCCCTTCTACTCGATCTCCGGTTCCGACTTCGTCGAGATGTTCGTCGGTGTCGGTGCCTCCCGGGTCCGTGACCTGTTCGAGCAGGCCAAGGCGAACGCCCCGGCGATCGTCTTCGTCGACGAGATCGACGCGGTCGGCCGCCACCGCGGCGCCGGCCTCGGCGGTGGTCACGACGAGCGCGAGCAGACGCTGAACCAGCTGCTGGTCGAGATGGACGGCTTCGACGTGAAGGGCGGCGTCATCCTGATCGCCGCCACGAACCGCCCGGACATCCTCGACCCGGCGCTGCTGCGTCCCGGCCGCTTCGACCGGCAGATCGCGGTCGACCCGCCGGACCTGCAGGGCCGCATGGAGATCCTCAAGGTCCACCAGAAGGGCAAGCCGGTCGCGCCCGACGTCGACCTGTCCGCCGTGGCCCGCCGCACCCCGGGCATGACCGGCGCCGACCTCGCCAACGTGCTGAACGAGGCCGCGCTGCTCACCGCCCGCGGCGACCAGAAGCTGATCGACAACAAGGCGCTGGACGAGGCGATCGACCGCGTGGTCGCGGGCCCGCAGAAGCGGACCCGGATCATGTCGGACAAAGAGAAGAAGATCACCGCGTACCACGAGGGCGGTCACGCCCTGGTCGCGGCGGCCTCGCCGAACTCCGACCCGGTCCACAAGATCACGATCCTGTCCCGCGGCCGTGCCCTCGGCTACACGATGGTCCTGCCGGACGAGGACAAGTACTCGACCACCCGCAACGAGATGCTCGACCAGCTCGCCTACATGCTGGGCGGCCGGGCGGCCGAGGAACTGGTCTTCCACGACCCGACCACGGGTGCCGCGAACGACATCGAGAAGGCCACCAACCTGGCCCGCGCGATGGTCACGCAGTACGGCATGACCGAGCGTCTCGGTGCGATCAAGTTCGGCGGCGACAACAGCGAGCCCTTCCTCGGCCGTGAGATGGCTCACCAGCGCGACTACTCGGAAGAGGTCGCCGCGCTGGTGGACGAGGAGGTCAAGAAGCTGATCGAGACGGCGCACAACGAGGCCTGGGAGATCCTGGTCGAGAACCGCGACGTGCTCGACAACCTCGTCCTCCAGCTGCTGGAGAAGGAGACGCTGGGCAAGGAGGAGATCGCCGAGATCTTCGCCCCGATCGTCAAGCGCCCGCCGCGGCCCGCCTGGACCGGCTCCTCCCGCCGTACCCCGTCCACCCGCCCGCCGGTGCTCTCCCCGAAGGAGCTGGCACTGACCAACGGTGCGAACGGCGCGACGGCGGCGATCAGCACGGCCAAGTCGACGGCGACGGAGTCCGCCCCGGTGACGGAGCAGACCCCGGAGGACCGCCCGGAGAGCTGACGAGCCCGCCCCGTGAGCCGGCCATGTTTCGGCCAGCAGGGCCGGAATGAATGCCGCGCCCCCCAGGTTCTAGCCTGGGGGGCGCGGCATTTCGCTTGTCCGCAGACGGAACGCGAGGCACACCCGCGTGCAAGGCACAGGAACGAGGAACCAGATGACCGACCCGGTGACGCTGGACGGCGAGGGCCGCATCGGCGAGTTCGACGAGAAGCGCGCCGAGAACGCGGTACGGGAACTCCTGATCGCCGTCGGCGAGGACCCGGATCGCGAGGGGCTGCGCGAGACGCCGGCCCGGGTCGCGCGGGCTTACAAGGAGATCTTCGCGGGCCTGTGGCAGCAGCCGGAGGACGTCCTGACGACGACGTTCGACCTGGGGCACGACGAGATGGTCCTCGTGAAGGACATCGAGGTGTACTCGACCTGTGAGCACCACCTGGTGCCGTTCCGCGGCGTCGCCCACGTCGGCTACATCCCGTCCGAGACCGGCAAGATCACCGGCCTGTCCAAGCTCGCCCGGCTGGTCGACGTCTACGCCCGCCGGCCCCAGGTGCAGGAACGCCTCACCACGCAGATCGCGGACTCGCTGATGGAGATCCTGGAGCCGCGGGGTGTCATCGTCGTGGTCGAGTGCGAGCACATGTGCATGTCGATGCGCGGCATCCGCAAGCCGGGCGCGAAGACCATAACGTCGGCCGTGCGCGGTCAGCTGCGGGACGCGGCGACGCGGAACGAGGCGATGAGCCTCATCATGGCGCGCTGACCGCGCCGCCCGGCGGGGCCGGCGGTCAGGCCACCGGCTCCGCTCCCGGAGGGTTCTGGTCGTCGTCCTCCGGCAGCTTGCAGACCCGCTCCAGGAACAGGGCCGCCGCTATCACGCCGAGGCCGGCCAGTACCGACAGACCGGCGTAGACCGCCTGGTCCCGGCGGGCCGGGATGTCCAGCTGCTCCAGCAGGAAGACGCCCGCGCCGCCGTACATACCGGCGACGAGGGCGGCCACCAGGGCGCTGGCCTGGCCGAAGACGACCGCCCGGGCGGCCATCAGCGGATCGACGCCCTTGGCGCCGGGCCGGCGCTCGCGCTGGGCCCTCAGGCGGGCGCGCAGCGAGAGCGCCGTCGCGAGCAGGACCACCGCGATCAGCGCGAGGACGATGGGGGCGGCCACGGGGACGCTGGGCAGGGTCCCGATCGAGTTCCAGAGGCGGGCGCCCGCCCAGGACAGGACGCCGGCCACGACGAACACGCCCGCCAGCACCCTGATGCGCAGCTCTCTCACGGTGTCCCTTCAGTTCCCCCGGACCGTGCCGGCCGGTGGTCGTCCTGGTCTTGATCCGTCTCGACCTTAACGACTACTCGGGCAGCCGGAGTTCCAGGTCCGCGCGCGGCGCGACACCCTCACGGGTGACGCCGGCCAGCAGCTCGGCCACCGTGCCGCGGCCGGGGAGCTGGGCCTGCGGGTCCACGTCGTGCCAGGGGGCGAGCACGAAGGCCCGCTCGTGCGCGCGCGGGTGGGGGAGGGTGAGCTGCGGGTCGTCCGAGGTGACGTCCGCGTAGGCGACGATGTCGACGTCCAGGGTGCGCGGACCCCAGCGCTCGTCCCGGACGCGGTGGAAGGCCTCCTCGACGGCGTGCGCCCGCTCCAGCAGGGAGGAGGGCGGCAGAGTGGTCTTGAGGACCACCACCGCGTTGAAGTACGAGGGCTGGCTGCCGGGCTCGACGCCCCACGGCTCGGTCTCGTACACCGGGGAGACGGCCTTCACGCGGACGCCCGGGGTGTCCTCCAGGGCGTCGACGGCCCCCTGGAGGGTCTCCAGGCGGTTGCCGAGGTTGGAGCCGATGGAGAGCACGGCCCATTTGGGGTTGCTCAGCGTGGTGTCGGCTGCGTCCACCTTCTCGACGACCGAGGCGGGCACCGGCTGGACGGTCGGGTCGCTGTGACCCTGGCGGAAAGGTCGGGTCATACTCGGCTCCGGGTGATGGTGACGGTCACGTCGTCGAAGGGCACGGTGATCGGCGCGTCCGGCTTGTGGACGCAGACCTCGACCTCCTGAACCCCTTCGTGCTTCAGACAGGTCCGGGCGATCCGCTCGGCGAGGGTCTCGATGAGGTCCACCGGCTCGCCCTCGACCACGGCCACGACCTCCTCGGCCACGATGCCGTAGTGCACGGTCTTCGCCAGGTCGTCGTCGGCCGCGGCCGGCCGGGTGTCCAGGCCGAGGACGAGGTCCACGATGAAGGTCTGGCCCTCCTCCCGCTCCTTGGGGAACACACCGTGGTGCCCACGGGCCTTGAGGCCGCGCAGCGCGACACGATCCACGCGAATCACTCCTGCAATCGTCGGGAACGACCGGCTCGCACCGCGTGCGGGCGGCACACCGGTCTCTGACGAATCTACCTGCGGGCGCCGACAAAGCCGGGCCGCGGGGGCGTGGGCAGGGGCCGCCGCCCGCAGGGTTCACCGGGCGTTCTCCCTGGGGAACCCGGCCCTGTCATGGGCTGGTAGCCGCTTCTACCCCGGGTAGGTGATTCCAACCACTTCCCGGGGTCAGGCGAGGGGCCCGTCGTCCGGATCCACGCCGTTCACGTGGTTGTCCTCGTCGTCCTCGCCGGTCTCGGCCAGCACCGGGGAGGCGTGGTGCGACCAGAGCTTCCAGCCCGAGGGGGTGCGCCGGAAGACGTTGGTGGCGACGACGAGCTGACCGACCAGCGGGCCCAGTTCCGCGCCCTCCTCCGGGGCGGGTCCGCCGCTGAGGATGTTCTCCGTGCAGGTCACCAGCGCGGTGTCACCGGTCACGGAGACGTGCACATCGGTGAGGAAGAACTGGATGTAGTCCGTGTTGGCCATGATCAGGGCGTACGACCTGAGGACCTCGCCGCGGCCGGTGAGCACCGGCCAGCCGGGGTGCACGCAGGAGATCACGCCGGTGTCCGCGGGGTCGTGCCAGGTCTCGTCCACGCCCAGGTCGGCGGGGGCCAGCCAGAGGGAGGAGACCTCCTCGAAGTCGCCGCGTTCGAGTGCCTCGTAGAAGGCGGTGTTGGCTGCCTCCACCTGCTCGACGTCGGTGTGGGGGGCGCTCACCGGGCTCCTTCCGCCCCGCGCTCGCCTTCGGCGCCGGGCGCCCTTCCCGTCGTACGCGCCTCTTCCACGGCCCGTGCGACCCGTACCGCGTCCGCGGTGGCGCGTACCTCGTGCACGCGCACCGCCCAGGCGCCGGCGTGCGCGGCGAGGGCGGAGACGGCGGCCGTGGCGGCGTCGCGCTCCCGGGCGGGCGGCGGGGCGCCCTCCGGGCCGGCCAGGACCCGGCCCAGGAACCGCTTGCGGGAGGCGGCGACCAGCAGGGGGTGGCCGAGGGCGCGCAGCCGGTCGAGGTGGGCGAGGAGCGCGAGATCGTGCTCGGCCTCCTTGGAGAAGCCGAGGCCCGGGTCGACGACGATGCGGTCCGGGGCGATGCCGCCGGCCAGCACGGCCTCCACGCGCGCGTGCAGCTCGTCCACGACCTCCGTGACGACGTCCTCGTAGACGCCCTTGACGTTGCCGCCCTGGAGGAAGCCGCGCCAGTGCATGACGACGAAGGGGGCGCCCGCGTCGGCGACGACCGGGATCATCGCGGGGTCGGCGAGGCCGCCGCTGACGTCGTTGACGAGGGCGGCACCGGCCGCGAGGGACTGGGCGGCGACGGAGGCGCGCATGGTGTCGACGGAGACGACGACCCCCTCGGAGGCGAGGCCGCGCACCACGGGGATGACCCGCCGCAGCTCCTCGGCCTCGTCCACGCGCGTGGCGCCGGGCCGGGTGGACTCGCCGCCGACGTCGACCAGGTCCGCGCCCTCGGCGACCAGATCCAGGCCGTGTTTGACGGCGACGGTCGTGTCGAACCAGCGGCCGCCGTCGGAGAAGGAGTCGGGGGTCACGTTCACGACCCCCATGACCGCGCACCGGTCCCATGCCGGAAGGCCGGCGACTCGGCCGCGCCCGCTGAGGTTGTTCATACGTTCAGCGTAGGCCCAGCAGGGGGCCGGGAACGCGCCGCGGCCCGGGCGGGAGCCTCCGTGCCGGAGGGGGTAGGGGTCCCGCCCGGGCCGGTCCTGGTGCCGCACCACGCGGCGGAACCGCGGCTCAGGCCGCTCGCACGTCCCGTTCCGCCACCGCGTGCGCGCACGGGCGCTCGGCCGTCGCCCGGCGCCGGCGCAGGAAGCGCGGCAGCGGCAGGGCGAAGTTGACGAAGCCCTCAGCCTGCATGGCGGCGAAGCCGATGCGGGGCAGGTCGGCGGAGGCCCGGTAGACCACGAACCGCGGCTCCCAGCGGGGCTGGAACTTGGCGTTGAACTTGTACAGCGACTCGATCTGGAACCAGCGCGAGAGGAACACCAGCAGCCCGCGCCAGGCGCGCAGCACCGGACCGGCGCCGATCTTCTCCCCGCGGGCGAGGGCCGAGCGGAACATCGCGAAGTTCAGCGAGACCCGGGCGATGCCGAACTTCGGCGCGGCCTGGAGGGCGGCGACGATCAGCAGTTCGTTCATGCCGGGGTCGGCGCTCCGGTCGCGGCGCATCAGGTCCAGCGACACGCCGTCCTTGCCCCAGGGCACGAAGTGGAGGATCGCCTTCAGGTCGCCGTACTCGCCCGGTTCGTCATCGGCCTTGTGGGCGGTGGCGATCAGGCAGTCGCCGTCGGCCGGGTCGCCGATGCGGCCGAGCGCCATGGAGAAGCCGCGCTCGGTGTCCGTGCCGCGCCAGTCCTCCGCCGCCCGGCGGATCCGCTCCAGCTCGGCGTCGCCGAGGTCACGGATGCGCCGCACCCGGGTCTCGTAGCCGGCCCGCTCGATGCGCTTGACCATCTGGCGCACGTTGCGCATCGCGCGTCCGGCGAGCGAGAAATCCGCCACGTCCACCACCGCCTCGTCGCCCAGTTCCAGGGCGTCCAGGCCGGTCTCGCGGGTCCACACCTCGCCGCCCGTCTCCGAGCAGCCCATGACCGCGGGCGTCCAGGAGTGGGCCCTGGCCTCGTCCATGAAGCGCTCGATGGCACCCGGCCAGGCCTCGACGTCCCCGATGGGGTCGCCGCTGGCGAGCATCACGCCGGACACGACCCGGTAGGTGACCGCGGCCTTGCCGCTCGGCGAGAACACCACCGCCTTGTCGCGGCGCAGCGCGAAGTGGCCGAGCGAGTCACGCCCGCCGTGCTTCTCCAGCAGCGCGCGCAGCCGGGCCTCGTCGTCCTCGGTGAGGCGCGCGGCCGGGTGCTCGGGGCGGAAGGCCAGGTAGATGGTGGTGACGGCGGTGATCCAGCCGAGGGCGCCGAGGGAGAACGCGACCGTCCAGGAGGTGTTGCCCTGGTAGTCGACCGGGCCCTCGAAGCCGAACAGGCCGTAGATGACGTGCGTCAGCCGGTCGGCCAGGCTCGGGTCGCCGATCGTCCGGTGCGGGTGGACACTGACGATGACCAGACCGAGGGCGAGCGAACCGGCGCCCATCAGCACGAAGTTGGCGAGCGCCCGCCACCTGCTGCGCGGGTCCGGCAGCGCCGCGAACTGGTCCCGGTGGCGCAGCAGCGGAACCAGCAGCGCGACCGCGATGAGCACGCCGATGATCGAGTGCCGGTAGGCGAACTGCGCCACCGCGCCCGCCGGGAGCAGCGCGACCGCGGCCCGCCACGCGCGGCGCTTGCGCCGCTTGAGCCCGTGCGCGAGCAGCAGCAACAGCACGCCCGCGCTGAGCGAGAGCGCCGCCGCGAACGGGCCGAACGAACCCGGCAGCACCTCGGCGATGGCGTGCATGCGACTGTGGCGGAAGCGCGGGAACACACCCGCGGCGATGTCCAGGACGCCGACGAGCGCGGCGGCCCGGCCGACCAGAGCGGGGACGGCCTCGGGGCGCGGGCCGCGCAGTATGCGCCGCACCCGGCTGGATCGGCCCGGAACCCCGTCCGACATTTCCCCATCTATCCTGACAGACATCGCATCCCGTAGTTCTGCGAGAGACCTTGGACCCGGGCCCGATCGGGCGTCCGGCGACATTGCGCCCTCTAGGACGGTGTCTCGGGGGGAGAGGTTCACTCCCCGCCGGAAAGTCGGGTCAAAGGCCAAGAAAAGCCCCGGGCAAGCCCACGCGACGACGCGTGGACACGATACGGGCGGAAAGCGCAGGCAGGAACAGCCCATGGGTCTCACGAGCGACAAAGTGCTGGCGCTGGCGATTCTGATCGCCGTCGTGCTGTTCATCGGCACCGTGTGGCTGTGGCCGCGTCTCGCGCGCCAGAGCTGGCGGGCCGTCAGCGGGCGGATCGGCCTGCTGCTGTCCACCCAGGTGGCGCTCTTCGCCTGCGTGGGGCTCGCCGCCAACCAGGCCTTCGGCTTCTACGCCAGCTGGGCCGACCTGTTCGGCAAGGAGACCGGCCAGGGGCTGGTCATCGACCACGCGGCGGGCGGCACCGCCGGCGGCCCGCTCCAGGTGGCCTCCACCTCCGACGTACCGGGGGTGAGCGCCACGCGGCCGCAGACGGGCGGGCAGATCCAGAAGGTGAACATCGTGGGCCGCAAGTCCCGCCTGGTCTCGCCGGCGTACGTGTACCTGCCGCCGGAGTACTTCCAGCCGCAGTACCGCACGCGGACGTTCCCGGTGTCGGTCGTGCTGACCGGTTACCCGGGCACCGCGCGGTCGCTGGTGGACAAGCTGAACTATCCGAGCACGGCGCAGCGGCTGGCCAAGGAGGGGCGGGTGCAGCCGATGATCCTGGTGATGCTGCGGCCCACCGTGGCGCCGCCGCGCGACACCGAGTGCGTGGACGTACCGGGCGGGCCGCAAGCGGAAACGTTTTTTGCCAAGGATCTGCCGGACGCCGTCCGCGGGCACTACCGGGTCGGCAAGCGGGCGCGCAGCTGGGGCATCATCGGCGACTCCACGGGCGGCTACTGCGCGCTCAAGCTCGCCATGCACCACCCGAACGTCTACGCGGCCGGGGCGGGCCTCTCGGCGTACTACAAGGCGCCGATCGACCCCACCACCGGTGACCTCTTCCACGGCGACAAGAAGCTGCAGAACCGCGCCGACCTGTTCTGGTTCCTCCAGCACGAGGAGGCGCCGGACACCTCGCTGCTCGTCACCAGCAGCAAGGTCGGCGAGCACAACTACAAGGACACGCTGAGGTTCATAGACCGGGTGCAGGCCACCAACCTGACCCGGATCTCGTCGATCATCCTCGACAGCGGCGGTCACAACTTCAACACCTGGCGGCGCGAGATCCCGCCGACCCTCCAGTGGATCAGCGGACGGCTCAGCGACCGCTGACCCCGACGCTGCTCTGACGCCCTGTGAAGCCCGCCCCGTGGCCGTGTTTTTACGGGGCGGGGGCCCACGAATCGCCTACGCGCGGTAAGTTTCTGGCCATGCCACGTGGACGCCACCGCCATTCCCCGCCTCTGCACCGGCTGTTGCCTCCCTCCGCGATCGCGGGCGTCTCCCTCGTCTGCGCGCTGGGTCCCTGGGTGTTCTCCGAGGCCACCGTGTTGCGCGCGCTGGCCGCGGCGGCCGCCGCGACGGCGGTCGTCGGCGCGGTCGTGATGCGCCGCTGGGACACGCAGGCGGGCAAGCGGGTCGCCGAACTCACGCGCGCGCGTGCCGGTGACGAGTGGCGGTACGAGGAACGGGTCGCCGAACTGGAGAGCGACCTGGAGGAGTCCCGCGAACTGCGCGCCAAGCTGGAGCAGCGGCTGCGTGCCAAGCGGGCCGAGCTGGCGGGCCTGCGCAACGAGCACGCGGCCCTGCTGCGCCGGTACGCCACCGCCGAGACCGAGCGCGCGAGCGCCCTGGAGGGGCGGCGGCTGCTGGAGCTGGAGACGGCGGTGCCCGAGCTGGAGACCGCGCCCTCGTCGTCGCCCGCGCTGCCGCCCGCGCCCGCGCGGAGCGGCGAGCCCTCGGCGCCCTCCGGGTCCGCCGAGCCGTCCGGGGCGGGCGCGGAGGACGGGCCGACGGCCCGCGCGGTGTTCTCGCCCGAGGGCGCGCAGCTGTACCGGCAGGCCCTGACGGCTCTGGTCCGGTTCGGCCGGGGGGCTGCGGCAGAGCCGGGGGCCGAGGCGGAGGCTGACGTCGCGGCCGAGGCGGAGGCCGAAGGCGGGCCTGCGGCTGAGGCCGAGGGGGAGCCCGTGGCCGTGGCCGAGGCTGTTGCTGACGCCGAGCCGGAGGGTGTCGTGGCGGAGCTCGAGGAGGAGGGGGCCGGGGCCGGTGAGCCTCGGACCGCCGGACAGCCCGAGTACGCCGGACAGCCCGAGTACGCCGAGTCGGCGGCCGACGCGACGGAGGCCCCTGCGGAGCGGGAGGCCCTGGCGGAGCGGGAGGTTCTTGCGGACCGCGAGTCTCCCGCCGACCAGGCGGCTCCCGCGGACCGTGCGGACGCCGAGGCCGGGCCCGTCGCCAAAGGAGAGGACGCCGCGGCAGCCGTGACGGACGGCGCCGACGCCTCTCACGCGGCCGAGGCCGCCAAGCCCGCGGGGCAGCCGCCCGCCGGGCACTTCACGGTGCCGACCGCGGTGGCCGTCGTACCGCCGGCGCCCGCGCGGCGCCCGGTGGTCGAGGGCGGGTTCGACTTCTTCGGCACCCAGAAGGACGCGCCGAAGAGCGCCCTGGACTCCGTGCAGAACGAGGACCTCGCCGACGTCGTCGGCCCGGAGGCGCTCGCTGTGCACAAGGCGGAGTCCGAGGCCGCCTTCAAGCCGGCCGCCGCGCGGTCCCCGGAGACCGGCCAGGTCATCGACCTGACGGCGCACGACGAGACCGAGCAGATCGACGTCCAGGGGCTGCGCAGCGCGGCCTCCTGAGCCGCCGCGGACAGCGATGCCGGGCCCGGCCTTCCCGTGAGGGGGAGCCGGGCCCGAGGCGTCTCCGGCCGAAGCCGGTGCCGGCTGCTCGGTCAGCCGGGGGCCGGCGGTCCGGTCGCCGGTCAGCCGGTGGTCATCCAGCGGTCGGGGAGGGCGTCGCGGCGGCCCGTGCGGGTGCGTTCCGCCTGTTTGTCCAGGAGCCGTGCGGCTTGCCTGTGCCGGGCGCCGGGCGCCGGGCGCCGGGTGCCGGGTGCCCGGTGCTCGGTCAGCCGGGGGCCGGCGGTCCGGTCGCCGGTCAGCCGGTGGTCATCCAGCGGTCGGGGAGGGCGTCGCGGCGGCCCGTGCGGGTGCGTTCCGCCTGCTCGTCCGGGAACCGTGCGGCTCTCCTGTGCCAGGCGCCGGGTGCCGGGTGCTCGGTCAGCCGGGGGCCGGCGGTCCGGTCGCCGGTCAGCCGGTGGTCATCCAGCGATCGGGGAGGGCGTCGCGGCGGCCCGTGCGGGAGCGTTCCGCCTGCTCGTCCAGGAGCCGTGCGGCCTCCCGTGCGTCCCGCAGCCGGGCCGTCACGGTCTTGTCGGCCCCGGTGTCCACGTGCACCTCGGCGAGCCCCCAGCGACGCTCCCAGGGCCCCTGGGTGAGCCGTACGCTCTGCACCTTGGCGTGCGGGACGAGCGAGAGCCGGCGGCACAGCAGGCCGCTCCGGGCGGCGAACACCGTGTCGGTGACCGCCAGCCGGTGCCCGCGCCACCACACCGGTACGCACCACCGGGCCCGGCGCGGCACCCGCGACAGCTCCCGGGGCACCGCCACACCGGGCAGCACGCGCGCGACGACCGCCTCCGCGGCCTCGCGCGGGGCGACGGGCACCAGCACGGAGTTGTCGGATCCGGCCACATCGAGCTCGACGCGCACCCAGCCGCGCCCCCGCCACAGCAGCGGCTCCACGATCCGCACGGTCTGCACCCGGCCGGGCGGCACCGTCTCGTGCGCACGGTCGAGCAGCCCGTGGTCGATGCGCAGCCCGTCCGGGGACTCGCTCACCGTCCAGTCGAACTCGGTGACGAACCGGCCCACACTGCTCGCGCCGGCCGCGCCGAACAGGGGCAGGGCGGTCGCGAGGGCCGTCCACGGGTTGTGGGTGACGAGCCACAGCACGGTCGGTACGACCAGCGCGGCGCACAGCGAACCCCAGGTGGCGCCCGTCAGCAGCACCGAGCGCACCAGCTCCCGCGGTGGCACGCGCAGCAGCGTCCGCGCAGGTGCCTCGCCGACCTCGTGCGCCGTCTCGGGCGCGAAGCCCGCCGCGCGGGCCAGCAGCTCCGCGCGCAGGGCGCGCGCCTCCCGCTCGCCCAGGAAGGCCAGTTCGTCCTTGTCGTCGGTGCCGACGACGTCGAGCCGCAGCTTCGCGACGCCCGCCACGCGCGCGAGGAGCGGACGGGAGACGTCCACGGCCTGGATGCGTTCCAGCCGGATGTGCGCGGTCCGCCGGAACAGCAGTCCAGTCCGTATGCGCAGCTCGGTGTCGGTGACGGCGTAGTGCGTGAACCACCAGGACAGGAAGCCGTAGAGGCCGGCCGCCGGCACCAGCACCGCGAGTGCCAGCAGGAGCACGGTCCCGGTCAGCCGGGTGAGCTGCTCCTGCGCGCCGTTCGGGTTGTGCACCGCCCAGCCGGCCAGCACGGCGAGCGGCGCCCACGCCCGGCGGAAGGGCGTGACCGGGTGCAGCCGGCGCTCGATGACGGGCGGGCGCCCGGTGGCGGGCGGGTGCTCCGGTACGCCGCCGTCGGGTACGCCGCGGCCCCGTTCCGCGCCGTCCGGTATGCCGTCGTCGGGTACGCCGCGGTCCCGCTTCGCGTCGTCCGGTATGCCGCCGTCCATGCCCTGGTCCCTGTCGTCGGCGCGGTCGTGGGGCGTCACAGGCCCGCCGATCGTGCCTCGCCCAGCTCGGTCAGCCGGTCGCGCAGCCGCTCCGCCTCGGCCGGGTCCAGGCCGGGGATGGTCGCGTCGGTCGCGGCGGCGGCCGTGTGCAGCTGCACGGTGGCCAGCCCGAAGCGCCGCTCCACGGGCCCGGAGGTCACCTCCACGAGCTGCATCCGCCCGTACGGCACCACCGTCTCCTCCCGCCACAGGACACCGCGGCTGATCAGCAGATCGTCGGCGCGCTCGGCGTACCGCCAGGAGCGCCAGTTGCGCTCCAGCAGCCGCCAGCACCAGGCGGCGAAGACCGGCGGCAGCAGCGCGCAGGCCGCCCAGCCGGGCCCCGCGAACAGCCCGGGGAGCAGCCCCGCGGCGACCGCGAGCACCCCCGTCCACACCACCAGCAGCAGCCGGCGCACCCGCAGCAGACCGGGCTGCAGCCCCCGCCACACCGGCTGGTCCGCCGGCGCTCCCGTCTCTTCCGGAGTCCCCGTTTCCATGAGGCCAGCGTACGTAGGGGAAACTGGGCCCATGACTCCTACGACGGAGACCACGGTCGGCATCGGCGGCGCGGCGGAGAGCACCGACATGGTGCTCAACATCGGGCCCCAGCACCCGTCCACGCACGGTGTGCTGCGGCTCAAGCTCGTGCTGGACGGCGAGCGCATCGTGCGCGCGGAGCCGGTGATCGGCTACATGCACCGAGGCGCGGAGAAGCTCTTCGAGGCGCGCGACTACCGGCAGATCATCGTGCTCGCCAACCGCCACGACTGGCTGTCGGCGTTCTCGAACGAGCTGGGCGTCGTCCTCGCCGTGGAGCGGATGCTCGGCATGGAGGTCCCCGAGCGGGCGGTGTGGACACGCACCCTGCTCGCCGAGCTGAACCGGGTGCTGAACCACCTGATGTTCCTCGGCTCCTACCCGCTGGAGCTGGGCGGGATCACGCCGGTGTTCTACGCGTTCCGCGAGCGCGAGGTGCTCCAGAACGTCATGGAGGAGGTCTCGGGCGGGCGCATGCACTACATGTTCAACCGCGTCGGCGGCCTCAAGGAGGACCTTCCGGCCGGCTGGACCGCACGCGCGCGTGAGGCGGTCGCCGCGGTGCGCTCGCGCATGGACGTCTTCGACGACCTGGTGCTCGGCAACGAGATCTTCCGGGGGCGCACCCGCGGCGTCGGGGCGCTCACGCCCGAGACGGTGCACGCGTACGGCGTGAGCGGGCCCATCGCGCGTGGCTCGGGGGTCGACTTCGACCTGCGCCGCGACGAGCCGTACCTGGCCTACGGCGAGCTGCGGGACACCCTGAAGGTCGTCACCCGGAGCGAGGGCGACTGCCTCGCCCGCTTCGAGGTGCTGCTGGCGCAGACGCACAACGCGCTGGACCTGGCCGACGCCTGCCTGGACCGGATCGCCGAGCTGCCGCCGGGGCCGATCAACCAGCGGCTGCCGAAGGTGCTGAAGGCACCCGAGGGGCACACGTACGCGTGGACCGAGAACCCGCTCGGGATCAACGGCTACTACCTGGTCAGCAAGGGTGAGAAGACGCCGTACCGGCTGAAGCTGCGCTCGGCCTCGTACAACAACATCCAGGCGCTGACCGAGCTGCTGCCGGGCACGCTGGTGGCGGACATGGTGGCGATCCTGGGGTCGATGTTCTTCGTGGTCGGCGACATCGACAAGTAGGCCGCGGTGCCGACGCCCGCTACCGCTCCGGCTCCGGTCCCGGCTCCAGGGGGTCCGGGATGCCGACCGGCTGGAGGAGCCAGCCGAAGTCGCCGAGGCCGCCCGGTGCCGTCAGCTCGGCCGCCTCACCGGCGCTCGCCAGGGCGCGCACGTAGGCGGAGGGGTCCGTGGAGGCCAGCGCGAGCGGGGGGCGTGCGCCGGTGAGGCCGAGGGCGCGCAGAGCAGCGCGCTGCGTGAGCAGGCGCGCGGGAGGAAGCTCACGCGCTGCTTTGCCGGGCTCGTGCGCCGTGTCCCGGGGAGCTTGTGCCGCGCCGCGAGGGGTGCGAGAAGCCGTGCGCGCCGCTTCGGAAGGCGCTGGGGAATCCGTGTGCGCCTGGTCGAGGGGCGCGTGGGGCGAGATGTGCGCCGTGCCCGGCGGCGTCTGCGCCGTATCGGCGGCCGTGTGGGTCCTACCGGCGCCCGTGTGGGTCGTACCGGACGGCGCGTGCGCCGTGCGCGGTGCCCACGCGCACGCGTCCAGGGCGACGTGGGCCGTGATGTCGCACGTCCCGTCCGGCACGGGGGCCGTCTCGCGGCCCTCGCGGAAGCCGGTGAGCGTTCCGAACGGGGGGCGGGTGTCCACGGTGTGGGCGTAGTCCACGGCCACCGCCAGCCCCCGCACCACCCGGTCCACGGCCGCCGCCCAGGCCCTGTCCCGGGGCAGCCCGATCTCGGCCCGCAGCCCTTCCTCGGCCGGCAGCGGCCACCAGCGCGCGAGCCAGTCCGCCACCGCTCCCGTCACGGGCTCCCCGAGCCGCTCCGAGCCGTCCTCCGCCACGAGCACCAGCCGGGGCACGCCCGCGGAGTTCACCTCGACGACGTCGACGGGGACGTTGTCCAGCCACTCGTTGGCGAACAGCAGTCCGGTGACCGCGTCCGGGAGTTCGCTCAGCCAGGTGATCCGTTCGTCCAGGCCGGCCGGGCGGCCGGCGATCTCCACGGCGTACACGCGCGTGCGTGCCGCCACGTCGGCCGGCAGCGCGGCGAGCACCCCGCCGGCCAGCTCGCCCCGCCCCGCGCCCATGTCGACGAAGTCCAGCGCGGCGGGCCGGCCCAGCGCGGCGTCGACCCGGCACAGCAGCCCGGCCACGGCCCGCGCGAACAGCGCGGAGGCGTGCACGGACGTACGGAAGTGACCGGCCGGTCCCTCCGGGCGCCGGTAGAAGCCGCCGGGGCCGTACAGGGCCGTCTCGGCCGCCGCGCGCCAGCCGCGCGGACCGGGATGCTCGCGGGAACCCGCCGCCGTCGTCTCATCCGCCACCGGAACAGACTAGGCGCACAGATGATCACCGCATCCACCTTGGGGAGTACGCGCGCCGGACGCGGATCGGCCCATCGGTTGACCCGTGCACGCATCTGGTTTCCCTACTCTGGGTTACGTGCAGCGCCTCTATGACTTCCTCCGCCGCCACCCGTCCTGGGTCGACGCCTTCTGGGCCGTCGTCCTGTTCGGGGTGTCCGCGGTGAGTGTGGTCAGCCTCGACAGGACACCCGGCTACCACGGGACGCTCCCCGAGGGGATGGCGGTCTCCGCCGGCCTCTGCGCCGTCGTGGCGCTGCGCCGCCGTTTCCCGGAGCCGATGCTGCTGGTCGCGCTCGTGATCGGGCTGGCCCAGCTGGTCCTGGACGTCGAGACGACCGTCGCCGACTTCGCCATGCTGGTGATCACCTACACGGTCGCGGCGGTCGGCGCGCGCTGGGCCTCCCGGCTCGCCCTCACCGTCAGCCTGTGCGCGGCGGCCGTGGCCCAGATCCGCTGGCCGGACGAGCACAGCAGCTTCGCCGGGCAGGTCGCCATCGCCGTCTTCCAGACGGTGCCCTTCGCCCTCGCCTGGGTGCTCGGCGACTCCATGCGCACCCGGCGCGCCTACTTCGCCCAGCTGGAGGAGCGTGCGTCCCGCCTGGAGAAGGAGCGCGAGGCGCAGGCGAAGGTCGCGGTGGCCGCCGAGCGCGCCCGGATCGCGCGCGAGCTGCACGACGTCGTCGCGCACAACGTGTCGGTGATGGTCGTGCAGGCCGACGGCGCCGCCTACGTCATGGACGCCGCGCCCGACCAGGCGAAGAAGGCCCTGGAGACGATCTCCTCCACCGGCCGCCAGGCCCTGGCCGAGATGCGCCGCCTGCTGGGTGTGCTGCGCACCGGTGAGCACCAGGAGAGCGGGGAGTACGTCCCGCAGCCCGACGTCGAGCAGATCGACGACCTCATCGAGCAGTGCCGCAGCTCCGGCCTGCCGGTCGACTTCAAGGTGGAGGGCACCCCGCGCCCGCTGCCCAGCGGGGTGGAGCTGACCGCCTACCGGATCGTGCAGGAGGCGCTCACCAACACCCGCAAGCACGGCGGGCCGAACGCGGGCGCGAGCGTGCGCCTGGTGTACTTCGACGACGGTCTCGGCCTGCTGGTCGAGGACGACGGCAAGGGCGCCCCGCACGAGCTGTACGAGGAGGGCGGTGCCGACGGGCAGGGCCACGGCCTGATCGGCATGCGCGAGCGCGTCGGCATGGTCGGCGGCACCCTGGACGCCGGCCCGCGCCCGGGCGGAGGCTTCCGTATCAGCGCCCTGCTGCCGCTCAAACCGGCGCACTGACCCCGTCGTACGCCCGCCGTACGCCCCCGCCCCCGTAGGCTCCACGGCAACCGAAGACACGGAAGAGGACCCGATGACGATCCGCGTGATGCTCGTCGACGACCAGGTGCTGCTGCGCACCGGGTTCCGGATGGTGCTCGCCGCCCAGCCGGACATGGAGGTCGTCGCGGAGGCGGGCGACGGCGTGGAGGCCCTTCAGGTGCTGCGGTCGACCGGGGTCGACGTCGTCCTGATGGACGTACGCATGCCGAAACTCGACGGCGTGGAGGCCACCCGCCGCATCTGCCAGGAGCCGAACCCGCCCAAGGTGCTCATCCTGACCACCTTCGACCTCGACGAGTACGCCTTCTCCGGGCTGAAGGCGGGCGCCTCCGGCTTCATGCTCAAGGACGTGCCGCCGGGCGATCTGCTGGCCGCCATCCGGGCCGTGCACAGCGGTGACGCGGTCGTGGCGCCCTCCACCACCCGGCGCCTGCTGGACCGCTTCGCGCCGATGCTGCCCTCCGCCGGCAAGCAGCCCCAGCACAAGGAGCTGGAGCGGCTCACCGAGCGGGAGCGCGAGGTGATGGTGCTGGTCGCGCAGGGCCTGTCCAACGGCGAGATCGCGGCCCGGCTGGTGCTGAGCGAGGCGACCGTGAAGACCCATGTGGGCCGCATCCTGACCAAGCTCGGGCTGCGCGACCGGGTGCAGGTGGTCGTGCTGGCGTACGAGACGGGGCTGGTGCGCGCCGGCGGCCACGGCTGACGGCCCGCGGGGGCGGGAGGCGCCCTCCTCAGCGCAGGACGCCCTCGATGAAGTCGCTGCCGAGCCGGGCCACCGCGGACAGGTCCAGCTGGTGCTGGACGTACCGGCCGCGACGGCAGTCGGTGACCAGGCCGGCCTTCTTCAGCACCGTCAGGTGCCGGGATATCTCGGGCGCCGACATGCCGTGCGCGTCGGCCAGTTCGCTCGTGGTGTGCGCCGCGCGCGCCAGGTGCCGGCACAGCCGCATCCGCACCGGGTGCGCCAGTGCCTCCAGCCGGCGCGTGAGCTGCTCCACGGACGGGCCCTGCGGCCGGGAACCGCTCACGGGGTAGGTGATCGAGGGCTGCCAGCCGTACCGGTGCAGGACCATCACGTGCGGCCAGCCGAGGCTGGTCGGCACCAGCACCAGGCCGCCGTCGCCGGTGGCGGTGTGGCCCACCAGCAGCTTGTCGACCGTGACGAGTCCGGCCTCCTCGTCCAGCGAGACCGCCCCGGACAGGGACGCGAGTGCCTCGCCGAGGCCCTTGCGGCGCAGCAGTTCGGTCTTGTGCCGGGCGTCCGCGGCCAGCTGGGGCTGGATACGGGCCCAGGTGTCGGCGAAGAAGGCGTCGTCGCAGTCGAGCATCAGCTGCCGGAACCAGGCGCGGACGGCCGGCGGATCCGCCAGCAGGCGGCGCGTGAACCGCTCCTGCACGGCACCGCGCGCGGCGGCCAGCTCCAGGGAGCGCCGGCGCAGCTCCGGGTCGTCCAGCGGGCCGGGCTCCTGCACGTCGTAGCGGAGCTGGCAGGTGAACTCCAGGGCCGCGTTGACGAACTGCTCGTCCGTCAGCTTGTCCAGTTGGTCCAGCTCTTCGGCGAGCGTGGCCCCGGGGAGCGCGCACCCGCCCGGGATGCCGGCGAACGGGGCGAAGACGTCCGAGAACGTCGTACGCCACAGGAAGTCCGCCTCGCACAGCCGGTCGGCCAGGCCGGGGTCAAGCCGGGAGGAGACCGCCGTCGCCCAGCCCTGCAACTGCGGGTGGTGGCCGGGCTCGCTCAGCGCGTGCAGCGCCATCCCCAGCTCCGCCAGCGGAGAGGGCACGACGGCGATCCGCTCCGCGGGCAGTCCGGTGATGTCGATCGTCACGCTCATGCCCTCCATCGTGCACCCGCCCACCGACAGTGCCGCCGTGGATTGACGGCAGCCGTCAATCCACGGGACATCCGCACCGGACGGCAGCAGGCTGAAGGCACCGGGGCAGCCGCGGAGCCCGATCAGTCACCCGATCACACACGTCCCGAAGGCGATCCGCCATGAGCATCACCCAGCAGTACCTCCTCGACACCTACCGCGCCCGCCTGCACGGCGAGTCCGCACCGCCCGCGCCGGGCCGCCACGACCTCGCCCTGGTGCGCGAACTGCGCGACTACCGGCGCTTCCGCGCGGTCGTCGCCGGGCGCCCCGCGCGCGGGCGGCTCCGCCGCGCGCTCGCCCGCCGGCTGCGCCCCCGCGCCTGCTAGGCCCGCCCGGGCAGGCGGCCGACGAAGTCCCGTACGGCCGCGCGGACATCGTCCGCCGTCCACTCCAGGGCCTCGGCCTGCACGCTGACCTCGGTGAACGCGAGTCCGGGCCCGCCGGCGTCCCAGGCGTTCGCGAAGAGCAGCACCGAGGTCTCCTCGCCCTGGCGCACCGCCGCCTCGGCGGCCACCTCGGGCTCGTACGGCAGCCAGACCTGGAACTGGTGGGTGTGCGGCTGCTCCGGGTGGACGCGGGCCCAGGGCAGCCCGGCCGCCGCGAAGCCCTCGCGCAGCGCGGCGGCCACCACGCGCGCGTGCCGCACGTACGCGGGCAGCCGGGGCAGTTCGCGATCGAGGCCGACGAGCGCGGACAGGGCGGTCGGGAACTGCTGGAAGATCATGCCGCCGTACCGGTGCCGCCAGGTCTTCGCCTCCTCCACCAGCGTCCGCGGACCGGCGAGCGCGGCGCCGCCGAAGCCGCCGAGGGACTTGTAGAACGACACGTAGACGCTGTCGGCCAGGCCCGCGATCTCGGGCAGGGGGCGCCCGAAGTGCTCGGTGCACTCCCACAGGCGCGCGCCGTCGATGTGCACCACCGCGTCGCGCTCCCGCGCCGCCTCGACGGCCTCGGTCAGCTCCTCCCAGGTGGGCAGCACGAAACCGGCGTCCCTGAGGGGCAGCTCCAGCATCAGCGTGCCGAACGGCTCTTCCAGGTCCCGTATCTCGGCCGCCGTGGGCAGCCGGCGCCCCTCGCCAACCTGGACCGGACGCAACCCGCTGACCTGGCTGAACGCCTGCCGCTCGTGCACCTCCGGATGGGCCAGCGGGTGCAGGGCCACCGCCGGGTCGCCGGTGCGGGCCGCCCAGCAGCGCATGGCCACCTGCTGGGCCATGGTCCCCGTCGGGAAGAAGGCGGCGGCCTCGGTGCCGAGCAGCGCGGCGACCCGCTCCTCCAGGGCGGCCACGATCCGGTTGCCGTAGACGTCGGCCGGCTCGTCCAGGTCGTACACCCCGTCCGCCGCCTCCGTCAGCTCCGCCAGGCGCTCGCGGATCGTGCGCGCCGAGCCCCCGCGGGACAGCGTGCGCCGCGCCCGCAGCTGCGCCGCCGTCCGCCGCTCGCGCAGCCGCTCCCGCGCCGCCTGTTCCGTGTCCTGCCCGGTGACGTGCCCGGTGTCCTGCCCTGTGCGCTGTTCAGCCGTGTCGGTCATGCCGCGGATCATGCCCCGGCGGACCGGTGAGGGCACTGTGATTTCCGCCCGGCCGCCCGCCCGCTCGTCCCCTGCCCGGCCGGCCCGCCGGAAGGGCGTGGCGTAACCCACAGCCTGTGGACAGCCGGCCGCCGCCGTACCCGATAGCGTTAACATGACGAGAAATCGTCCGGTACCCAGAGCGGACTGGAACGGGAAGGCCGCCGTCGCGTGAGTACAGTCCACCAGCCAGACCTCAAGGACCGCCCCGCGCGGCTCACCGTCGGCGTCGTCGGCGCCGGCCGCGTGGGCCCCGCGCTGGCCGCGTCCCTCCAACTCGCCGGGCACCGCCCGGTGGCCGTCTCCGGCGTCTCCGACGCCTCCCGCAGGCGCGCCGAGACCATGCTCCCGGACGTCCCGCTGGTGCCGCCCGCCGAGGTGCTCCAGCGCTCCGACCTGGTGCTGCTCACCGTCCCCGACGACGCCCTGCCCGGCCTGGTCGCCGGGCTCGCCGAGACCGGCGCGGTACGGCCGGGACAGCTGCTCGTGCACACCTCCGGCCGGTACGGCACGAAGGTCCTCGACCCGGCCCTGCGCGCGGGCGCGCTGCCGCTGGCCCTGCACCCGGCGATGACCTTCACCGGCACGCCCGTGGACGTCCAGCGCCTCGCCGGCTGCTCCTTCGGCGTCACCGCCCCCGAGGAGCTGCGGCTGGCCGCCGAGGCTCTGGTGATCGAGATGGGCGGCGAGCCGGAGTGGATCAGCGAGCAGAACCGCCCGCTGTACCACGCGGCCCTCGCCCTGGGCGCCAACCACCTGGTGACCCTGGTCGCCCAGTCCATGGAGCTGCTGCGCACGGCCGGCGTGGCGGCGCCCGACCGGATGCTCGGCCCGCTGCTCGGCGCCGCCCTGGACAACGCCCTGCGCTCCGGCGACGCCGCCCTGACCGGGCCGGTCGCGCGCGGGGACGCCGGCACGGTCGCCGCGCACGTCACCGAGCTGCGCAAGCACGCCCCGCAGACCGTGGCGGGCTATCTCGCGATGGCCCGCGCGACCGCCGACCGGGCGCTCGCCCACGGCCTGCTGAAGCCGGAACTCGCCGAGGACCTCCTCGGGGTACTCGCCGACGGAGGCCACGCGGACCACGCCGACCGGGGAGGCGACGGAACCGACGGCACGAACGGCACCGACGGCACGACCGGCACCGAGGGGAACGACCGATGACCACCGCCCTGCTGAGCACCGCCGAAGAGCTGCACGCGCGCGTGCGCCACGGCCGCCGCGCCGTCGTGATGACCATGGGCGCGCTGCACGAGGGCCACGCCACCCTGATCCGCACCGCGCGGGAGGTCGTCGGCCCGGACGGCGAGGTCGTCGTCACCGTCTTCGTCAATCCCCTGCAGTTCGGCGCGGGGGAGGACCTGGACCGCTACCCGCGCACCCTGGACGCCGATCTGAAGCTCGCCGAGCAGGCGGGCGCGGACGCCGTGTTCGCGCCCTCCGTGGACGAGGTCTACCCGGGCGGCGAACCCCAGGTGCGGGTCTCCGCGGGCCCCATGGGCGAGCGCCTGGAGGGTGCCTCGCGGCCCGGGCACTTCGACGGGATGCTCACCGTCGTCGCCAAGCTGCTGCACCTCACCCGCCCCGACGCCGCCCTCTTCGGGCAGAAGGATGCCCAGCAGCTGGCGCTGATCCGGCGCATGGTGCGGGACCTGAACTTCGGCGTCGAGATCATCGCCGTACCGACCGTGCGCGAGGAGGACGGGCTCGCCCTGTCCAGCCGCAACCGCTACCTCTCGCCGGACGAGCGGCGCACCGCGCTCGCGCTGTCCCGCGCCCTGTTCGCCGGCCGGGACCGGCACGCGGCGCAGGAGGCGCTGCGCGCGCGGGCCCGTGAAGTGCCCTCCACGCACGCGCGTGCCGAGGCGCTGAGCGCCATAGGAGAGTCCCGCGCGGCGGCCGACGCGCACGCGGTGGCCACCGCCGCGCCCGGCGGCCCGGCGGCCGTCCGCGCCGCCGCCCGCCAGGTCCTGGACGAGGCCGCCCGCCTCGACCCGCCGCTGAAGCTGGACTACCTCGCGCTGGTCGACCCCGCCGACTTCACCGAGATCGGCGACGACTTCACCGGCGAGGCCGTCCTCGCCGTCGCCGCCCGGGTCGGCACGACCCGGCTGATCGACAATCTCCCCCTCACCTTCGGAGCCGCCTCGTGACCAGCACAGGCATACGACTGCACGCACCCGCACCCGGCTGGGCCATCTCCGCGGACGTGGTCGTCGTCGGCTCCGGCGTGGCCGGCCTGACCGCGGCCCTGCGCTGCGAGGCCGCCGGCCTGACCACGGTCGTCGTCACCAAGGCCCGCCTGGACGACGGCTCCACCCGCTGGGCGCAGGGCGGCATCGCCGCCGCCCTCGGCGAGGGCGACACTCCCGAACAGCACCTCGCCGACACCCTCGTGGCCGGCGCGGGCCTGTGCGACGAGGAGGCCGTACGCACCCTCGTCACCGAGGGCCCCGACGCGGTACGGCGGCTGATCTCCACCGGCGCCCACTTCGACACCGACGACGAGGGCGGCATCCACCTCACCCGCGAGGGCGGCCACCACCGGCGCCGGATCGCGCACGCGGGCGGCGACGCCACCGGCGCGGAGGTCTCCCGGGCGCTCGTCGAGGCCGTGCACGCGCGCGGGGTGCGCACCATCGAGAACGCGCTCGTGCTCGACCTGCTGACCGACGCCGACGGCCGCGCGGCCGGGGTCACCCTGCACGTGATGGGGGAGGGCCAGCACGACGGCGTGGGCGCCGTGCACGCCCCCGCCGTGGTCCTCGCCACCGGCGGCATGGGCCAGGTGTACTCCGCGACCACCAACCCGTCGGTGTCCACCGGCGACGGCGTGGCGCTGGCGCTGCGCGCGGGCGCGGAGGTCAGCGACCTGGAGTTCGTGCAGTTCCACCCGACCGTGCTCTTCCTCGGCCCGGAGGCCGAGGGGCAGCAGCCGCTCGTCTCGGAGGCGGTCCGCGGTGAGGGCGCCCACCTGGTCGACGGGGACGGCGTGCGCTTCATGGTCGGCCAGCACGAGCTGGCGGAGCTGGCGCCGCGGGACATCGTCGCCAAGGGCATCCTGCGGCGGATGCTGGAGCAGGACGCCGAGCACATGTTCCTCGACGCCCGGCACTTCGGCGCCGACATGTGGGAGCACCGCTTCCCGACCATCCTGGCCGCCTGCCGGGCCAACGGCATCGACCCGGTCACCGAGCCCATCCCGATCGCCCCGGCCGCCCACTACGCCTCCGGAGGCGTCCGCACCGACGCCCGGGGCCGGACCACCGTGCCCGGCCTGTACGCGTGCGGCGAGGTCGCGTGCACCGGCGTGCACGGCGCCAACCGGCTCGCCTCCAACTCCCTCCTCGAAGGGCTCGTGTACGCCGAGCGGATCGCCGCCGACATCGCCGCCGCCCGCGCGGAGAACGGCCTGCACGCGCGCGTGCCCGCACCGGTCCCGGAGCCCGGGAAGCCCGAGCACCCGCTGCTCGCCCCCGAGACCCGGTTCGCGATCCAGCGGACCATGACCGAGGGCGCCGGCGTGCTGCGCTCCGAGGAGTCCCTCGCCCGGGCCGCGGACCAGCTCCAGAAGCTGCACACCGAGGCCCGGGACGCGCTGGCGGAGAACGGCAAGACCGCCGAGCCCGGCGTGGACACCTGGGAGGCGACCAACCTCCTGTGCGTGGCCCGGGTCCTGGTCGCCGCGGCCCGGCTGCGCGAGGAGACCCGCGGCTGCCACTGGCGCGAGGACCGCGCCGAGCGCGACGACACGAACTGGCGGCGCCACATCGTCGTACGGCTCAATCCCGATCGGTCGCTGGCCGTCCGCACCACCGACACCGCAGACTTCCCCCCTATCCGGTAACAGCGCCCCAGGAGCAGTGACAGACGTGAGCACCGACGACCTTCCCCTCGCCCCGACCGGCGGCTGCGGCGACGGCTGCGCCTGCGGCGCCGAGGGCGACGAGGAGTACCTGGAGTGCGGGCTCGACCCCGCGCTCGCCGAGCTGCTGGCCGCTGCCGGACTCGACCCCGTGGAGGTCGAGGACATCGCCAACGTCGCCATCCAGGAGGACCTGGACGGCGGGGTGGACGTGACGACCGTGTCGACCATCCCCGAGGACGCGGTGGCCACCGCCGACTTCACCGCGCGCGAGGCGGGCGTCGTGGCCGGCCTCCGGGTCGCCGAGGCCGTGCTCTCCGTGGTCTGCACGGACGAGTTCGAGGTCGAGCGGCACGTGGAGGACGGCGACCGGATCGAGGCCGGGCAGAAGCTGCTGTCGGTCACCACGCGCACGCGTGACCTGCTCACCGCCGAGCGCAGCGCGCTGAACATCCTGTGCCGGCTGTCCGGCATCGCGACCGCCACGCGCGCGTGGGCGGACGCGCTGGAGGGCACCAAGGCGCGCGTGCGGGACACCCGCAAGACGACCCCGGGCCTGCGCTCGCTGGAGAAGTTCGCCGTCCGCTGCGGCGGCGGCGTCAACCACCGCATGTCGCTGTCCGACGCGGCCCTGGTGAAGGACAACCACGTGATCGCCGCCGGCGGCGTCGCGCAGGCCTTCAAGGCCGTACGGGAGGCCTTCCCGGAGGTGCCGATCGAGGTCGAGGTCGACACCCTGCACCAGCTGCGGGAGGTCGTGGACGCGGGCGCCGACCTGATCCTGCTGGACAACTTCACCCCGGGCGAGTGCGAGGAGGCCGTCGGGATCGTCGGCGGACGGGCGATGCTGGAGGCCTCCGGGCGGCTGACGCTCACCAACGCGCGCGCGTACGCCGAGACCGGCGTCGACTTCCTGGCCGTGGGCGCCCTGACGCACTCCTCGCCGATCCTGGACATCGGCCTGGACCTGCGCGAGGCGGAGTAACGGCCATGCTGCTCACGATCGACGTCGGCAACACGCACACCGTCCTCGGCCTGTTCGACGGCGAGGACATCGTCGAGCACTGGCGCATCTCCACGGACGCGCGCCGCACGGCCGACGAGCTGGCGGTGCTGCTCCAGGGCCTCATGGGCATGCACCCGCTGCTCGGCGAGGAGCTGGGCGACGGCATCGACGGCATCGCGATCTGCGCGACCGTGCCGTCCGTGCTGCACGAGCTGCGCGAGGTCACCCGGCGGTACTACGGCGACGTCCCCGCCGTCCTGGTCGAGCCGGGCGTGAAGACGGGCGTGCCGATCCTCACCGACAACCCCAAGGAGGTCGGCGCCGACCGGATCATCAACGCGGTCGCGGCCGTCGAGCTGTACGGCGGCCCGGCGATCGTCGTGGACTTCGGCACGGCGACCACCTTCGACGCGGTCTCCGCGCGCGGGGAGTACGTCGGCGGGGTGATCGCGCCCGGCATCGAGATCTCCGTGGAGGCACTCGGGGTCAAGGGCGCTCAGCTGCGGAAGATCGAGGTGGCCCGGCCGCGCAGCGTGATCGGCAAGAACACGGTCGAGGCCATGCAGGCGGGCATCGTGTACGGGTTCGCCGGGCAGGTCGACGGTGTGGTCAGCCGGATGGCGCGAGAGCTGGCCGACGATCCGGACGACGTGACGGTGATCGCCACGGGCGGGCTCGCGCCGATGGTGCTGGGGGAGTCCTCGGTGATCGACGAGCACCAGCCGTGGCTGACGCTGATCGGGCTGCGCCTGGTGTACGAGCGGAACGTGTCGCGGCTGTGAGGGCCGGCCGGCGCCCGCGCGGGCGCCGGCCCCGCCGGTGACACCGGACGAGGGAAACCCGGAGCGACACGCGGCGCATCAGCATTCGCATTCGTCACTTTTGTCCGATTAGTCGGTAGCGTCGCCGCATGCCCACGCCATACGGATCCCGCGGCGGCATGGCGTTCGGCGTGGAGGAGCTGCGTGTGCTCCGCCGCGCCCTCGCCCTCGCCCTTCACCCCGGCCACGCCTCCGCCGAGGACGTGCAGGACTGTTTCCGCCTCGCCGAGTCGCTCGACGAGGCGATGTGCGAGGGGGCCCGGCTGCGCGCCTTCCTGGTGGCCGACCTGGGCCGCTACCGGGCCGCCCTGCCGGGCACCGCCGCCGGCTACCTCACCCTCCTGGAGGAGGCGCTCGGCGCCGGGCACCGGCCGACGCCGGACGATCTCGCCGCGCTCCGGGCGCTGCGCGGGAACCCCGCGGCGGCGGCACTGCTGGACCGCTGCCAGGCGCTGGCCGAGCAGGACGTACGGGCACGGTTCGCGCAGGGCGCGCGGAAGGTGCCGGCGCCCGCCGTGCCGCCCGCGCGAACGCGCCTGCTGGCCCTTGCGGGCGGCGCGGGGGAGCCGGGGGTCCGCCAGGACGACGGAGAGGCCGAGGAGCCCTCCGCGGCCCCGCAGGAGCCCGCGGAGAAGCCCGGGGCGAAGCCGTCGCCCGGCCCCGCGGAGCGGCCCGGGCCGGAGCCGGTCGCGCCGAAGCGGCCCATCCCGACGCCAGGAGAGGTGTTTCCGCGCCGCAAGCCGGCGCCGCCGGCGGAGCCGGAGTCCCGGCAGCTGGCCGCGGGGTAGCCCCGCCGGGTGCCACGGAGCGGTGATCGGCGCACCCCGTCCCTTTCGCCCCGTCCCCCGTGGCTACTCTGGAGACATGGACTACGTCTCCGCGCTCGTGCCCCCGGTCGTCATGGCCGTGTTCTTCATCGGTGTGGTCAGGGTGATCGTGAAGACCCAGGGCGGGACCGCCAAGGCCAAGGAGGACGCGGCCGTCGACGCCGCCCTCGCGCGCGTGGAGGGTGCGCCCAAGACCTCCGCCGGCGACGCCTGAGCGGTACGCCTCATGCCCCCCGCTCGCGGGGGGTCTTCGCATGTCCCGACTGCGGGGACGTGCGCCCTTTTTGTTCGCATCTGTAGTCCTAGCGCACGTCCGGCACGCCAATGCCGGGATCTCCCACTATTGTTCTGAGCTGTGCCTCGCCCATTGGGAGAACTCGAAGACGCGGTCATGACGCGGGTGTGGAAGTGGAACCGCCCGGTGACCGTTCGAGAAGTCCTGGAAGACCTCCAGCAGGAACGCTCCATCGCGTACACCACCGTGATGACGGTTTTGGACAATCTCCATCAGAAGGGCTGGGTGCGTCGCGAGGCGGAAGGCCGGGCCTATCGATATGAGGCCGTGTCGACACGCGCCGCGTACGCCGCCGCCCTGATGAACGACGCCTGGTCGCAGAGCGACAACCCGGCCGCGGCTCTCGTCGCCTTCTTCGGCATGATGAGCGAGGAACAGCGCCAGGCACTCAGGGACGCCGTGCGCATCGTCCAGGGGCCCGAAGAAACCCGGGAAGCCCCCGAAGCCCGCCGGCAGGAAGCTCCCGAAGCCCGTCAAGAGGAGAACCCCGGCTCGGCCGAGGGCGCGGACGGGCGATAGCGTCCGCTCATGTCAGCAGAGCGTCCCGAAGTCTCCGCAAAAGCCATCACCGTCCGGCGGGCCCGGACCAGCGATGTCCCCGCCGTGCGCCGCCTCCTCGACGCCTACGTCCGCGACCGCATCCTGCTCGACAAAGCCACGGTCACGCTTTACGAGGACATCCAGGAGTTCTGGGTCGCGGAACGCGACGACAACGCCGAGGTGGTCGGCTGCGGTGCGCTGCACGTCATGTGGGAGGACCTCGCGGAAGTCCGGACTCTGGCGGTGAAGCCCGGGCTCAAGGGCGCCGGCGTCGGTCATCAGTTGCTGGAGAAGTTGCTCCAGACCGCGCGCTGGCTCGGGGTTCGGCGGGTTTTCTGCCTGACCTTCGAAGTGGACTTCTTCGGGAAGCACGGCTTCGTGGAGATCGGGGAGACACCGGTCGACACCGATGTGTACGCGGAGCTGTTGCGTTCCTATGACGAGGGCGTCGCGGAGTTCCTGGGTCTCGAACGAGTGAAGCCGAACACCTTGGGCAACAGCCGGATGCTTCTGCATCTGTGATCGTCATTGCCCAGGTTCCCTATGTCCGAAACGCGCATGTTTCCGGACGCGGGCGGTCCGTCGGACCACTCCCGAGGGTTTGTGTTTTTCCGGCAAAAGCGGTTTGCTTTCCGACGTACTGCAGTACTGCATATAACAGGGGCGGCGAAACGGCGGACGCCGCACACCCCTGGCCCTCAACGTTATCGATGAAAGGAAATGCGGTGGCACAGAAGGTTCAGGTCCTTCTTGTCGACGACCTCGACGGCGGCGAGGCGGACGAGACCGTGACGTTCGCGCTGGACGGCAAGACGTACGAGATCGATCTCACGACTGCCAATGCGGACAAGCTGCGCAGCCTTCTTGATCCCTATGTGAAGGGCGGGCGTCGTACCGGCGGCCGTGCCTCCGGCGGGCGTGGAAAGGCGCGTGCCGCTTCCGGCGGCAACCAGGACACCGCGGCGATCCGCGCCTGGGCGAAGGAGAACGGTTACGAGGTCAACGACCGTGGTCGCGTTCCCGCGTCCATCCGTGAGGCCTACGAGAAGGCCAACGGCTGATCCCGCCGGCCGGCGGGATGTCCGGCGCACGCGCGCCGCAGCCGGACCCGGTGACACTGCGCTGCCACCGTGTCCACCAGTCGCACGAGATCGGGGGCGCTCCCCTCGCGTCCCACGGGTGTGGCCGGCATGGCCGGCATGGCCGGCAGCGAGGCCTCGACCCCGCGTCCCGGCCCGGGGGGCCGCAGCCACACGGCGGCCCCCTGTACGGAACCGGACCGTCCGGATGCAGGCGGTACGGCTCCGGGCCGCAGGGACCCCGGCCGTACGGCGGCGGGCCCCGCGGGCGGCTCCGGGGCCTCCAGGGTGTCGCCCGTCCCCAGGGCCCGCAGGTCCAGGGATACGGCGCCCCACTCCAGCCAGTCCAGCAGCCCCGGCAGCTCCTCCGCGCTGCCCGCGGCCACCAGCAGCTGCATCCGGTCCCCGCGCAGGGCCACCGGAGAGCCCGGCCCGAGATGCCGGAGCGCCTGAGCGCCCGCCTCGGCCGGCACGTCCAGCACGTCGAACCGCACCCCCGCGAGCAGCCGCAGCGGCCGTCCGGGCACTGTCGGCCAGCCCAGATCGTTCTCGTACCAGTGCCGGGCCCGGGCGTCCGGGCCGGCGGAGAGAACACCGGCCGACGGTGCATCCGGATCGAGGGGCCGGCGGGGAAGGGGGACCGTGGAGGTCATGGGGACCGAGCCAACCATGCCAAGTGCAACCGCCGGATCGCCCTTCGGGTTACGCTGGGTGCCCTATCGGGTGCGCAGAGTGCCGGAAAAGGGGGCGCGTGGGGGTCCGGGGAGGCGCAAGGTTGTTCGCCCATAGCGGAGCGAACCGGTGCGCGCCGCATGGAGTGTCAGTCCCTGCGGGTAAGACATGCCTAGTGGGAGGGGGCGACACGCAGGACGGGGCGTCTCACGTTCGCCATCGGCGTACTGGCGACTGGGGTAACTGCCTGGCCTGCGGGAACATCGTCTCGCACCATCGGGTTGGAGCAGATGTCGGCGTCACGGGTCAGGAGGCCATCGACGGTGTCGGCAGTTGGAATGAGCGGTCCCCGCTTGCGGGACTAAGCTGCGGAAGGACAGGGAGGGGAAGTTCCCCCCACTGCCTGACCGCTCTGAGGAGCGATTAACGATGTTCGAGAGGTTCACCGACCGCGCGCGGCGGGTTGTCGTCCTGGCTCAGGAAGAAGCCCGGATGCTCAACCACAACTACATCGGCACCGAGCACATCCTCCTGGGTCTCATCCACGAGGGCGAAGGTGTCGCCGCTAAGGCCCTGGAGAGCCTCGGCATTTCGCTTGAGGCGGTCCGCCAGCAGGTGGAGGAGATCATCGGCCAGGGCCAGCAGGCCCCGTCCGGGCACATCCCCTTCACCCCCCGTGCCAAGAAGGTCCTGGAGCTGTCGCTCCGCGAGGCCCTTCAGCTGGGCCACAACTACATCGGCACGGAGCACATCCTGCTCGGCCTGATCCGCGAGGGCGAGGGCGTCGCCGCCCAGGTCCTGGTCAAGCTGGGCGCAGACCTCAACCGGGTGCGGCAGCAGGTCATCCAGCTGCTCTCCGGTTACCAGGGCAAGGAGACCGCCGCCGCGGGCGGCCCCGCCGAGGGCACCCCCTCGACCTCCCTCGTCCTGGACCAGTTCGGCCGGAACCTCACCCAGGCCGCTCGTGAGTCCAAGCTCGACCCGGTCATCGGGCGCGAGAAGGAGATCGAGCGGGTCATGCAGGTGCTGTCCCGCCGTACCAAGAACAACCCGGTGCTGATCGGTGAGCCCGGCGTCGGCAAGACCGCCGTCGTCGAGGGCCTCGCCCAGGCCATCGTCAAGGGCGAGGTGCCCGAGACGCTGAAGGACAAGCACCTCTACACGCTGGACCTCGGCGCCCTGGTCGCCGGCTCCCGCTACCGCGGTGACTTCGAGGAGCGCCTGAAGAAGGTTCTCAAGGAGATCCGCACCCGCGGCGACATCATCCTGTTCATCGACGAGCTGCACACGCTGGTCGGTGCGGGTGCCGCCGAGGGCGCCATCGACGCGGCCTCCATCCTGAAGCCGATGCTGGCCCGCGGTGAGCTCCAGACCATCGGTGCGACCACCCTGGACGAGTACCGCAAGCACCTGGAGAAGGACGCGGCCCTGGAGCGCCGCTTCCAGCCCATCCAGGTCGCCGAGCCGTCCCTGCCGCACACGATCGAGATCCTCAAGGGCCTGCGCGACCGGTACGAGGCGCACCACCGCGTCTCCATCACGGACGAGGCCCTGGTCCAGGCCGCCACCCTGGCCGACCGCTACATCTCGGACCGCTTCCTGCCGGACAAGGCGATCGACCTGATCGACGAGGCCGGTTCCCGGATGCGCATCCGCCGGATGACCGCTCCGCCGGACCTGCGCGAGTTCGACGAGAAGATCGCCGCCGTCCGCCGGGACAAGGAGTCCGCGATCGACTCGCAGGACTTCGAGAAGGCCGCCTCCCTGCGCGACAAGGAGAAGCAGCTCCTGGCCGCCAAGGCGAAGCGGGAGAAGGAGTGGAAGGCCGGCGACATGGACGTCGTCGCCGAGGTCGACGGCGAGCTGATCGCCGAGGTCCTCGCCACCGCGACGGGCATCCCGGTCTTCAAGCTGACGGAGGAGGAGTCCTCCCGCCTGCTCCGCATGGAGGAGGAGCTGCACAAGCGGGTCATCGGCCAGGACGACGCCGTCAAGGCGCTGTCGAAGGCGATCCGCCGTACCCGCGCGGGCCTGAAGGACCCGAAGCGTCCGGGTGGTTCGTTCATCTTCGCCGGCCCGTCCGGTGTCGGTAAGACCGAGCTGTCCAAGGCGCTCGCCGAGTTCCTCTTCGGCGACGAGGACGCGCTGATCTCCCTCGACATGTCGGAGTTCAGCGAGAAGCACACGGTGTCGCGTCTCTTCGGTTCCCCGCCCGGATACGTGGGCTACGAGGAGGGCGGCCAGCTGACGGAGAAGGTGCGCCGCAAGCCGTTCTCGGTCGTCCTCTTCGACGAGGTCGAGAAGGCCCACCCGGACATCTTCAACTCGCTGCTGCAGATCCTGGAGGACGGTCGCCTGACCGACTCCCAGGGCCGGGTCGTGGACTTCAAGAACACGGTCATCATCATGACGACCAACCTCGGCACCCGGGACATCTCCAAGGGCTTCAACCTCGGTTTCGCCGCCGCGGGTGACACGAAGACCAATTACGAGCGCATGAAGAACAAGGTGTCGGACGAGCTGAAGCAGCACTTCCGCCCCGAGTTCCTCAACCGCGTCGACGACGTGGTCGTCTTCCCGCAGCTGACGCAGCAGGACATCCTGCGGATCGTCGACCTGATGATCAGCAAGGTGGACGAGCGCCTGAAGGACCGGGACATGGGCATCGAGCTGTCCCAGTCCGCCAAGGAGCTGCTGTCCAAGAAGGGTTACGACCCCGTGCTGGGCGCCCGGCCGCTGCGCCGTACGATCCAGCGCGAGATCGAGGACACGCTCTCGGAGAAGATCCTCTTCGGCGAGCTGCGCCCCGGTCACATCGTGGTCGTGGACACCGAGGGCGAGGGCGAGTCCCAGACCTTCACCTTCCGCGGTGAGGAGAAGTCGGCACTGCCCGACGTCCCGCCGATCGAGCAGGCCGCGGGTGGGGCTGGGCCGAACCTGAGCAAGGACGCGTAAGCCTCCGGCGGTTCCGCCGAGCAGAGGGGCCGGTGCCTTCGGGCGCCGGCCCCTTCACTTTTTGGGGCTCAGTGGCGGTCCAGGCTGACCTCCGCGCCCGGGAAGAGGCGGGCATACCGGGCATATTCGGCAGGGTGGACCTGCAGAATCACTGAGTGCAGGCTGGGTAGTTGCTGCGCCAGGCCGAAGAGCTCCTCGTCGCCGTAGATCGCGGTGATCCGCAGCTTCTCGATGCCGGGCAGTTGAGGCATGACTTGGAACGAGTACGGAAACTGCCGAAATATCACCGCGTGCAGATGGAGTTCCTTCAGCTCAGGCAGTTCGGCGACCGCTTGCCAGTCGGTGTCCGTCAGTTCGGTGGTCAGCTGACCGAGACTGAGCGAACGGAGCCCAGACCAGTGCTGCAGCCCGCGGAGCCCCGTGGTGTCGGTGCTGTTGCTACCCAGGAAGAGGGTTTCCAGCGGTGCGTCGACAGGTAGGACCTCGGTGAGGTCGGTGCCGGGCAGTTCTTGCGCGAGGGAGAGCCGGCGCAGTGACCGAAGACGGCGCAGCCCGGTTACGTCCGCGATGTGGTCACAGCTGAAGCGGACGAGCGACAGCTCGGAGAGCCGGTGCAGATTTCCCGTCGGGCAGTCCGCGAGCCACACCTCGCGGAGCGACCTGAACGCCCGTAGGGCACCTGCGTCGGTGAGGTGCGGGTTCTCCCGGAAGTCGATTGCGGTGACCGCCTCCGGCGCAGGAACAGCGGCCAGGATCTCATCGATCCGCTGCGGACCTCGGAACGACAGACCGGGCCAAGGTCGCATCCAAGACAGGGTCGCTCGCTCCTCGGCCGACTCGCAGGTGAGGAAGAGGTCCGTGCGGTCCAGGTGGTCCAGCACCTCGGCGGCGTACTCCTGGGAGTCGAACCGGTGCCATGTCCCTACCAGCTGGCGGCGTACCCCGAGATCCCCGTGCTCCCGGAACCGCCGCAACACCGCCAGTGCCCCGTCAGGCTCCTCACGGCCCAAAAGTGAGGCGGTGACCGTCACATTCTTGGCTTGCTCGTCCGTTAGTTCTTCTGGCCCTGGCAGCAGCTCCAACACCAGTGGACCCGCCTCTGCAAGGGCCTTCGCCTCCTCTGCCGACCACGGCGGGATCAACGCAACTGCCTCGGAGTCGACGGCAAGCCGCACCTCAGGATCCAGGGCCGGCGCGTGCTCCAGGCACGCCAGCGCGAGCAACGTCAGCCGAGGCGTCTCCCGGGACAGCAGCTGTCGTAGGACCGAAGCGCGCTCCCGTGGGCGCGCATGGGCCACTGCCATGCGGATGACGTCCTCCCACTGGGCGTCGTCCGCGTGGCTCACCAGGACGTCGAGGTGGCCCTCCTCGACGGCGTAGCGCGCGCCGAGGTAGTCCTGGAAGGTGCGGTGGACGAAGTCGACTACGCCCTCGGACGGGCGGCGGAGCAGGCCGCTGCGCAGCAGCAGCTGGGACAGGACAGAGCGGGCGTCCGTTTCGCCCGGCACGGCGATCGTCGGCAGGCAGCGCTCCACGAGGCCCTCAGCCGTGTCCATGTCCATCTCCGTGCGGCCGCTCAGCACCAGTGCGTACGCCAGGCGTTGCAGCACCTCCAGCTGGGCCTGCTCGCCGAGGTCCACCGGGTCCAGCGCGCCCATGCCGCGCTCCCGGTCCCGGCGGGCCAGCAGCATTGCGAGGGCGGCGTCGTACAACTCCTTGCGGCCGGTGGGCAGGTAACCCCGGCGTTCTCGGTGCAGGGCGCAGATCAGGCCGCACATCAGGGGGTTGGTGGCCAGGCGGGCCAAGTCGCGTTTCACTCGCAGGGAGTCGAGCAGCGGGCCCTCGTACTCGGGGGCCCGGGCCGCCGCGTGCCAGCGCCTCACGAAGGTCGCGACCTCCGCTCGACGCATCGGGGCCAGCAGCAGCTCGCGGAAGCCCTCGGAGGCCAGCCATTCCTGCCGTACGGCCGTGGGGCGGGAGGTGAGCAGCCAGCGGTTGCCGGGGAACGCGCGGATCAGGTCCAGCAGCCAGTCGCGGGCGCGGTGGCGTTCGGGGGCCGGGATCTCGTCCAGGCCGTCGACCAGGATCAGCCCCCGACCGGCCGACAGGACGCGGTCCGCCCAGCCCTCCGGCGCAGTCAGCGGGCAGGCCACCGCCGGGAGGAAGTCGGCCGGAGTCGGGAGGGCCGGGCGGCGGACCAACGTTCGCAGCGGAAGCACGTACGGGATCTGCGTCCCGTCCCGCGCCGCCGTCACCGCCAGCCACTGGATCAAGGTCGTCTTGCCCGAGCCCGCGTCGCCACGCAGCAGCACCCGGTCGTGGTCGCGTAGTGCCTGCTCGGCCGGGAGGTGGACCGGCGACGGGGAGGACGGCCCGTCGAAGCGGGGACCCTCCTCCTCGGCGGTCGCCTCCAGGCTGAGATAGGCGACTTCGAGGGGCCAGCGGTCGGGGGAGTCGCGCAGGTCGATGCCGTAGATGGTGATGTGGTTGTGGCGGTCGGCGACGTAGGGCAGGTAGCGGCGCTCGAAGGCCGAGTCGCGGGCGTCGGGGCGGGGGGTGCGGGCGATCAGCTCGTCGATCCTGGCGATCAGCTCCCGCTGGGTCCGAGTCTGTTCCACCAGGGTCCGGGCCACGAAGGTGGACCGGCGGGTGAAGAACTCCAGGATGTGCAGGCAGGCCCACTGGGTCGCCGAGTCGAGGAAGGCGCGGGCGTCGGCGGACAGGCCGTCCGGGGGCGGGGCGTGGCGGTCTAGGTGCCGGGCGAGTTCCTCGCTGCCGAGGCGTACGGCCTGGACGTCGTCCATGTCCAGGTCGCCGAGGGAGAGCAGCCGGCGGGTCAGGGTGTCGGTGACGGCCTCTTCCTCGTCGGGCGGGAACGGCCGCTCACCCGGGGAGGCCAGCGCCTCCGTCACCAGGCGGCCGGCGAGCCGCCGGACCTCCTTCTCGCCCAGCGTTCGCTTCTCGCCCCGGAACGACACCAGCGCCGACAGCCGTACCGGCCGGTCGGCCAGTCCCGCCCCCGGTCCGTCCTGGACGAACAGCTTCTTCACCAGCGGGCCGAGCAAGCTGGAGGCCAGCTTGCTGCCCAGTACGGCAGGCTCCATCCGCCACCCCCGTGTGCGTACGACGTACGGAGGGAGCCTAACCAGCGGATCCGGCCGGTGTTACGACAACTGCCCGTCGTAGTCGGGCAGCTTGAAGGTCTTCTCGGCGTGCCCGCCGGACAGGTCGGTGGCGCTGTTGCCGATGTTCGCGATGATCGTGTAGCCGTCGTTCTCGATGTCGACGCGCTGGGCGGTCTTGTAGGCGGCGACGTCCTTGAAGAGGTCGGACAGGCCGCGGACGTAGAGGCCGGAGACGTCGTAGCCGTCGTGTTCGAGGTTGTACTCGGTGGGCCAGTACAGGACGCCGGGGCGGGCGGTGACGAAGAAGAGGGAGACGCCGTGCTCCTGGGCGTAGCGGGCGACGTCCAGGACGGGCTTGTTGGCCGGCTGGGGGTAGCTGAAGCCGAAGTCGGTCTCCAGCGTGGTGTTGTCGATGTCGAAGACGATCGCCTGCTTCTCGCCGGGCCTTGCGGCGGCGATGCGGTCCTTCAGGTACGGCAGGGCCTGGGCCATGACCGCCTGGCAGTCCTTCTGCCAGGTGGCGTAGTCGACCCGCGCGGAGGAGGTGCTCGTGCGCGCGGTCTCGGCCGGGGCGGCCATCGAGGCCGGGGCGGCCGTCGCGGCCAGGGCGGCCACGGAGACGGCGGTCACGGAGATGCGGCGCGCCCAGGGGCGTCTGGTCATCGGTGGGGGTCCTCTCGCGTCTCTGAAATGTCAGGGGCATGATCTGAGGCGAGGGTGGCGCGAGGGGAACCGTAGGGTTACCGGAGGGTAGGTGCCTAGAGGCCTGCGTCACATTTCGTTGATCGTCGGACTGGCTCGCCGGTGATAAGCGGCACAGGCGAAATGTCCGGTACTAGCAGTGATAGTGGGATGTGACAGGCGGGCAAAACGGGCGAAAGTGGGACCTTCGCCCAGGAATCCCCCGGGGGAAAACCGCGTCGTCAGGGGCTGGTTCGGCGAAGGGTCGAGCTGTCAAGAAAGTGGTTGGTTTTACGGTCATCTACTACCTGCCGCCGTAGATGGGCCGTTTTGGGCTTGATGCGGTGCTCGGTTACCAAGGGATGGCCGCTCCGGTGGACGCCCTTCACGGACGTCCCTGCGCCGGGTGGCCGATACGTCCCCGAGTCCATGAGGTCCAGATGTTCCGACGCTTCACGTCCCGCTCCGCCCGTACGTCCTCGCTCCGTTCCCGCGTGACCGTCCTGGCTGCCGGAATCGGCGCCACGGCCGTGCTGGGGACCGGGGTCGCGAGCGCCGCCACCGCTTCCCCCGCCTCCTGGGTCGACCCGGTGAAGAAGTACACGCTCTCGGCGAGCTTCGCGCAGGCCGGCAACATGTGGTCCGCCAAGCACAGCGGCCAGGACTTCGCCGTGCCGACCGGCACCGAGGTCGTCGCCGCGCACGGCGGCACCGTCGTCAAGGCCGGCCCCAACGGCGGCGGCGACGGCCCGGCGTACGGCAACGCCGTCGTCATCAAGCACGGCAGCGGCACCTACTCGCAGTACGCGCACCTGTCCCGGGTCGACGTCAAGATCGGCCAGGTCGTGAAGACCGGCCAGCACATCGCCCTGTCCGGCTCCACCGGCAACTCCACGGGTCCGCACCTGCACTTCGAGATCCGTACGACCCCGAACTACGGCTCCGCCGTCGACCCGGTCGCGTTCCTGCGCGCCAAGGGCGTGACGGTCTGAGCTAATCCTTCTCGCGGGCGTGTTCGTGCGCCTGCGTGATCAGGTCCAGGGCGACTTCGAGAACGGCCTCGCGCTTCTTCTCGGAGTCGCCTTCGAGGTCCTGCATCACGAACATCCCGGCGTGCAGCGCGAACATCGCGCTGACCGAGCGGACCTGGTCGACCAGCTCCGCCTCCGGGTCGATCAGGATGTTCCGCAGCCCGCGCATCCGGTCCTTGAACGTGTCGCCGATGCGCAGCTCACGGACGGTCGCCTGGTTCTCCTGCATGAAGCGGAACAGCGGTTCCGCCTCCGTCAGCGCCTGGCTGTAGCGGCGGATGATCTCCTGCTTGGTCTCCAGGGTGTGCGGCTGCCGTCTGCCCCACTCGATCAGCTCTTCGATCGGCTTCGTCAGATCCTGGAAGAGGCTGACGATGATCTCTTCCTTCGTCTTGAAGTGGTAGTACAGGGCCGCCTTCGTGACGTCGAGACGCTCGGCGATCTCGCGCAGGGAGGTCTTCTCGTAGCCCTGCTCCGCGAAGAGTTCGAGTGCCACGTCCTGGATGCGCTGGCGGGTGTTGCCGCGGCGCTGCTGCTTGGTGCCGTCCATGGTGACGCCCATCCTCGTACTCCTCGCGCTCCAGCGGAAACTTACTTGACGCCCGGCTAGTAGCGCGTCTACCTTCCCAGTGTAGTGAGAACTAGCCGGGCGGCAAGTAAGTAGCCGCCGCAGGGGGAAACGGGAAGACGATGGCGGACAAGGTCGAAGACGTCATAGCGGGCAAACAGCCCAAGAGTGTGCGAGTGGTACTGCTCGCACTCATGATCGCGATGATGCTCGCGATGCTCGACAACATGATCGTCGGTACGGCGATGCCGACGATCGTGGGCGAACTGGGCGGCCTGGAGCACCTATCCTGGGTCGTCACCGGCTACACCCTGGCCACCGCGGCCTCCACCCCGATCTGGGGCAAGATCGGTGACATGTACGGGCGCAAGGGCGCCTTCCTCAGCTCGATCGTGATCTTCCTCATCGGCTCGGCGCTGAGCGGCATGGCCCAGGACATGGGCCAGCTGATCGGGTTCCGGGCCGTGCAGGGTCTGGGCGCCGGCGGTCTGATGGTCGGCGTCATGGCGATCATCGGCGACCTCGTGCCGCCGCGGGAGCGGGGCAAGTACCAGGGCATGATGGCCGGCGTCATGGCGCTGGCCATGATCGGCGGTCCGCTGGTCGGCGGCACCATCACCGACAACTGGGGCTGGCGCTGGGCCTTCTACATCAACCTGCCGCTGGGCGCGGTCGCCCTCGCGCTGGTCACCGCCGTGCTGCAGCTGCCGAAGAAGCGGTCCAAGGCGGGCATCGACTATCTGGGCGTCGTGCTGCTGACCGTCGGCATCACCGCCATCGTGCTGGTCACCACCTGGGGCGGCACCGAGTACGCCTGGACCTCCGCGCGCATCATGGAGCTGACCGGCATCGGCGTGGCCGCGCTGGTCGGGTTCGTGTTCTGGCAGACCAGGGCCGCCGAGCCGGTCCTGCCGCTGCACATCTTCAAGAGCCGCAACTTCACCCTGATGTCGGTCATCGGCTTCATCACCGGCTTCGTGATGTTCGGCGCCACCCTGTTCCTGCCGCTGTACCAGCAGGCCGTCCAGGGCGCCTCCGCGACCAACTCCGGGCTGCTGCTCCTGCCGATGCTCGGCGCGATGCTCGTGACCTCGATGGTCGCCGGGCGGGTGACCACCAACAGCGGCCGGTACAAGATCTTCCCGATCGTCGGCGGCGTCCTGATGATCGTCGGCCTGTACCTGCTGTCCCTGATGGACACCGGTACGACCCGGCTGACCTCCGGCGTCTACATGGCCGTCGTCGGCGCGGGCATGGGCTGCCTGATGCAGATCACCATGCTGGTCGCGCAGAACAGCGTGCAGATGAAGGACATGGGCGTGGCGTCCTCCTCGGCCACCCTGTTCCGCACCCTCGGCTCCTCCTTCGGCGTGGCGATCATGGGCGCCCTGTTCAACCACCGGGTGCAGGACGTCATGGCCGAGCGGGCCGGCGCGCTGGGCAGGAACATCACCGAGCAGTCGGCGCAGCTCGACGCGAAGAGCCTGGAGAAGCTGCCGGCGGCGGCCCGCGAGGCGTACCAGCACGCGGTGTCCTCGGGCACGCACTCCGCGTTCCTGCTGGGCGCCGGGATCTCGGTGCTGGTGCTGATCGCGGCGCTGTTCGTCAAGGAGGTGCCGCTGAAGGGCGGGCCGCAGAAGGCTTCCCCCGAGGGCGCCGACGCGGCGCCGACGGCCGTGGCCGAGACCGTCTGACCCTCCCCGAGCCCGAAGGCCCCGGCACGTGTCCGCCACGCCGGGGCCTTCGGCGTTCTCCGGCCCACCCACCCGCCGACCGGAGACCCGGCTCCCGGGGCGTATGCGCTGCTCTGTGCCCATACAGCCCACAGGGGCCCGATGTCAGACCCCCGTGCCACCATCGCCCCATGGACAGAATCCGCCGTCTGCGCCTGGCCAAGGACGCCATGGACCGGGACTGGGCCGACCCGGGGCTCGACCTGGACGCGGTGGCGGCCCACGCCGGGTACTCCCGGTACCACTTCCTGCGCGCCTTCAAGGAGGCGTACGGCGAGACACCCGGCCAGTACCTGACCCACCGGCGCATCGAGCGCGCCGAGGAGCTGCTGCGCAGCGCCGACCTCACCGTGACCGAGATCTGCACGCTCGTCGGCTTCAGCAGCCTCGGCACGTTCTCCGCCCGCTTCAAGGCGCGCACCGGACTCACCCCGAGCGCGTACCGGACCCGGCACGTCGGCCGCGGCGCCGCCCTCATACCCGGCTGCTACGCCATGCTCTGGGCCGGCGGCTTCAACTCCGCAACATCGAAGAAGCGCGCCGCGCCCGGCCCTGCCTACGGTGACGAGCAGGAACGGCAGCCTCACGACAGGAGAGCGGAGCCATGATCAAAGGCCTGGGCATCACCACCGTATGGACCACCGACCAGCAGCGGACGAAGGCGTTCTTCACCGAGAAGCTGGACTTCGAGGTGCGCAGCGACCTCGCCATGGGCGACATGCGCTGGGTCACCGTCGGCGCGAAGGACCAGCCCGGCGTCGAGCTGGCGCTGATGAGCCTGGACGGCCCGGGCCTGGACCCGGAGTCCGCCGAGGCGCTGAAGAAGCTGGTCGCCAAGGGCGTGCTGGGGGCGGGCGCGTTCCGTACGGACGACTGCCGGGGTGACTACGAGACCTTCAGGGCGCGCGGTGTGGAGTTCCTCCAGGAGCCGCGGGAGCGGCCGTACGGCATCGAGGCGATCTTCCGGGACGACAACGGCAACTGGTACTCGCTGACCGAGCGCAGCGAGGAGCTGGACTTCTCCAAGGACTTCGGGTGACCTCGGGGCCGGCCGTGCTGCCGGATCACACCGCGGTACGGACCGCCCTGTGGCGGGCGCTGCACGCCCAGGCCGATCCGCCGCCGCACGTCATCGAGGACGAGGTCGGGCTGCGGCTGGCGGCTCCCGGCGACGACTGGCGCGCCCGCCCGGACATGGACGAGCGGGGCACCCGGCCGGTGCGGGCGTCCGTCGCGGCCCGCGCCCGGTTCGTCGAGGACCTGGTGGTGGAGCGGGCCGCGCGGGGGGTGGACCAGTACGTCGTCCTCGGCGCCGGGC
>NZ_MUMF01000127.1 GCF_002155905.1 Streptomyces tricolor
AACGCCGGCTCGCTGGACCGCCGCCTGCTCCAGAAGTACGGCAAGGCGACCCCGGAGGCGCTGGTCGAGTCGGCGCTGTGGGAGGCGTCCCTGTTCGAGGAGCACGACTTCCGCGACATCAAGATCTCCGTCAAGCACAACGACCCGGTCGTGATGATCGAGGCCTACCGGCAGCTCGCCGAGCAGTGCGACTACCCGCTGCACCTGGGCGTGACGGAGGCCGGCCCCGCCTTCCAGGGCACGATCAAGTCCGCCGTCGCCTTCGGCGCGCTGCTGAGCCAGGGCATCGGCGACACCATCCGCGTCTCCCTGTCCGCCCCGCCGGCCGAGGAGGTCAAGGTCGGCATCCAGATCCTGGAGTCGCTGAACCTCCGCCAGCGCGGCCTGGAGATCGTCTCCTGCCCGTCCTGCGGCCGGGCCCAGGTCGACGTCTACAAGCTCGCCGAAGAGGTCACCGCCGGCCTGACCGGCATGGACGTACCGCTCCGCGTCGCCGTCATGGGCTGCGTCGTCAACGGCCCCGGCGAGGCCCGCGAGGCCGACCTCGGCGTCGCCTCCGGCAACGGCAAGGGCCAGATCTTCGTCAAGGGCGAGGTCATCAAGACCGTGCCCGAGTCCAAGATCGTGGAAACCCTCATCGAGGAGGCCATGAAGCTGGCGGAGCAGATGGAGAAGGACGGCACGGCCTCCGGCGAACCGACCGTCTCGGTGGCGGGCTGAGCCTTTTCGACGCCGGTGGGGCGCGCCCCGAAAGGGGCGCGGGGCCGTGCTCGCTATGCGGCTCCTCCGCGGGGGCGCGAACAACCACAACGGACCGGTACACGCCAACGGGCCCGAGCCTCCCGAACGGGAAGGCGCACCGCACAAGCAGCGCAGCTATAGTGCGGGGACCAGCAGAACCCCGTCGTGAGGCCCCGCCACGTGTTGACCCAGACCACCTCACGGGTGCTCGAACCGAGCGACCTGGACGCCGCGCTCGCCGTTCTCGACCGCGAGCCGGTCGCGAACGCCTTCGTGACGTCCCGGGTCCAGGTCGCGGGCCTCGACCCGTGGCGGCTCGGCGGCGAGATGTGGGGCTGGTACGAGGACGGCATGCTCACGTCCCTGTGCTACGCGGGCGCCAACCTCGTCCCCATCTGCGCCACCCCGCGCGCGGTCCGCGCCTTCGCCGACCGCGCCCGCCGGGCCGGCCGCCGCTGCTCCTCCATCGTCGGCCCCGCCGAACCCACCGCCCAGCTGTGGCGGCTGCTGGAGCCGCACTGGGGCCCGGCCCGCGAGGTCCGCGCCCACCAGCCGCTGATGGTCACCGACCGCATGCCGGCCGACATCGCCCCGGACCCGTACGTCCGCCGCGTCCGCAAGGACGAGATGGAGACGATCATGCCGGCCTGCGTGGCGATGTTCACCGAGGAGGTCGGCGTCTCCCCGCTGGCCGGCGACGGCGGCCTGCTCTACCAGGCCCGGGTCGCCGAACTCGTCGGCGCCGGCCGCTCCTTCGCCCGCGTCGACGACCGGGGGCGGGTCGTGTTCAAGGCGGAGATCGGCGCGGCGACCTCGCAGGCCTGCCAGATCCAGGGCGTGTGGGTGGCCCCCGAGTACCGGGGCAGGGGGCTCGCGGCCCCCGGCATGGCGGCGGTGCTGCGCTACGCCCTGGCCGACGTGGCCCCCGTCGTCAGCCTGTACGTGAACGACTTCAACACGGCGGCGCGCCGGACCTACCGCAGGGTGGGCTTCCAAGAGGTGGGCGCCTTCATGAGCGTTCTGTTCTGAGGGCCCTGTACGCTCCCGGCATGGACCTCGTGATCGGCCCCCTGGACCTCGCTGCCCACGTCGACGAGGCCCTGGCCGTGCAGGCCCTCGCCTTCGGACTCGGCCCGGACGAGGTCGCCGTACGCCGCCAGATCGTCCAGCGCCACATGCAGTACAACGGCGCGCGGGCCTTCGGCGCCACCAGCCGGGGACGGCTGATCGGATTCGTCTACGGCATGCCCAACAGCCGCACCCACTGGTGGTCCACCGTCGTGGAGCCCTACCTGCGCGCCGGCGGCAACGACTGCTGGCTGGACGACTCCTTCGTCATCACCGAGCTGCACGTCCACCCCGACCACCAGAACCGCGGCATCGGCCGACGGCTGATCACCACCATCACCGACACCGCCGCCGAACCCCGCTCGATCCTCTCCGCGATCGACACCGACAGCCCCGCCCGCGGCCTCTACCACTCCCTCGGCTACGTCGACCTCGCCCGCCAGGTCCACTTCCCGAGCGCGCCGCGGCCGTACGCCGTGATGGGCGCCCCCCTTCCGCTGCGCCGCAAGCAGGGCCGGGGCGTATCCGATTTCCACCGGCCCAGGCGGCCCGGCTAACCTCCTATGCCATCACCCTTACCCGGCAGGAGTACGAGAACCATGGCCAACGCACCGGTCCAGCGCATGTCCCAGTTGATGGCGAAGACGCTGCGCGACGACCCGGCGGACGCCGAGGTCCTCAGCCACAAGCTCCTCGTCCGCGCCGGCTACGTCCGCCGCACGGCCGCCGGCATCTGGAGCTGGCTGCCCCTCGGCAAGAAGGTCCTCGCCAACGTCGAGCGCATCGTCCGCGAGGAGATGGACGCCATCGGCGCCCAGGAGGTCTCGCTGCCCGCCCTGCTGCCGCGTGAGCCCTACGAGGCCACCGGCCGCTGGGACGAGTACGGCCAGGAGCTGTTCCGGCTCAAGGACCGCAAGGGCGGCGACTACCTCCTCGGCCCCACCCACGAGGAGATCTTCACCCTCCTGGTCAAGGACCAGTGCACGTCCTACAAGGACATGCCGGTGATCCTCTACCAGATCCAGACCAAGTTCCGCGACGAGGCCCGCCCCCGCGCCGGCATCCTGCGCGGCCGTGAGTTCCTGATGAAGGACTCGTACTCCTTCGACCTGGACGACGAGGGCCTCGGCGCCTCCTACGCCCTGCACCGCGAGGCCTACCAGCGCGTCTTCGCGCGCCTCGGCCTCGACTACCGCATCGTCGCGGCCACCGCCGGCGCCATGGGCGGCTCCAAGTCCGAGGAGTTCCTCGCCCCCGCCGAGGCCGGCGAGGACACCTTCGCGGACTGCCCCCACTGCGACTTCGCCGCCAACACGGAGGCGATCACCTACGAGCTGAAGCCGGTCGACGGTTCGGCCGTGCCCGCGCTGGAGGAGATCCCGACCCCCGACACCCCGACCATCGAGACGCTGGCCGCCGCGCTCGGCGTCCCCGCCTCCGCCACGCTGAAGAACCTGCTGGTCAAGGTGGACGGCGAGATCGTCGCCGTGGGCGTGCCCGGCGACCGCGAGGTGGACCTGGACAAGGTCGAGGCGCACTTCGCCCCGGCCGCCGTCGAGATGGTCACCGAAGCCGACTTCGCCGGCCGCCCCGACCTGGTCCGCGGCTACGTCGGCCCGCAGGGCCTGGGCGAGAAGGTGAAGTACATCGCCGACCCGCGCGTGGCCCCCGGCACCGCCTGGGTCACCGGCGCCAACAAGGAGCACACGCACGCGAAGAACGTCGTCGCCGGCCGCGACTTCGAGGTCGACGCGTACGTGGACGTCGTGGTGGTCCAGGAGGGCGACCCCTGTCCGAAGTGCGGCACCGGCCTGAAGCTGGACCGCGCCATCGAGATCGGCCACATCTTCCAGCTGGGCCGCAAGTACGCCGACGCCCTCAAGCTCGACGTCCTCGGCCAGAACGGCAAGCCGGTCCGCGTCACCATGGGCTCCTACGGCATCGGCGTCTCCCGCGCCGTCGCCGCGCTCGCCGAGCAGACCGCCGACGAGCACGGCCTGGTCTGGCCCAAGGAGGTCGCCCCGGCCGACGTGCACCTCGTCGCCGCCGGCAAGGCGCTCCAGACCGAGCTGGCGCTGGACGTCGCCGAGAAGCTCGCCGCCGCGGGCGTCCGCGTCCTGGTGGACGACCGGGCCGGTGTCTCCCCGGGCGTGAAGTTCACCGACGCCGAGCTGATCGGCGTCCCGCAGATCCTGGTGGCCGGCCGCCGCGCCGGCGAGGGCGTCCTCGAACTGAAGGACCGCAAGACCGGCGAGCGCGAGGAGCTGACCGTCGAGGAGGCGATCGCCCGCCTGACGGCGTAGCACCGAGCCGACCGACGACGCCCCCGGGACACCCGGGGGCGTCGCTGCCGCCACGGGCCGCACCGCCGGCGCTACAGCCAGCCGGCGAACTCCAGCAACAGCTCCCCGTCCTTCGGCCGCCCCACCCGGAAGGCCCGCACCCCGGACTCCACGGCCCGGAACAGCGTCCAGCCCCGCAGCCGTTCCTGATCGACCTCCAGGGACTCGGCGAGCCGCTTGATCCGGCGCCGGGTGGTGGCCGGTCCGGACGGCGCCGCGATCAGGTCCTCCACCCGGTCCCGCACCAGCCGGGCCAGGTCGAACGCGCTCTCGCCGACCACCGGGTCCGGGCCCACCGCGAGCCAGGGCATCCGCTCCCCGGCGAGCACCTTGCTCTGCCGGAACGTGCCGTGCAGCAGCCGCTGCTCGGGCGGCGCGGCCAGCAGCTCCTCGCGGGCGGCGAGCGCCGCGTCCACCAGGGGCGCCGCCTCCGGGTCGGTCTCCGCGCTCGCCCGCATCGCCGCCGCCTGCCGTCCGGTGCGCTCGGCGACCGTCTCGAAGACGTGCCCGGCCGGCGGCTCCACCCACAGCCGGCGCAGCGTCCCCGCCGCCTCCAGCAGCGCCTTCGCCTCCGGCAGCGACCGCACCGACACATCCGGGTGCAGCCGCTCCAGCAGCAGCGCCCCGTCCTCCGCCACGCTCTCCAGCAGCTGTACGGCGCCCAGCCCGCCCCAGTGCGCCAGCGCCGCCCGCTCGCTCTCCGGACGCGCCCGGGGCGGCGCCAGCTTCAGCACCGCCGGGGTGCCGTCCGCCCGCCGCACCAGCACCACCAGGCTGCTGCGCCCGCCCGGCACCTGCACCCGCTCGACGGTCAACTCGCGCCGGGCGACGGCCTGCTCGGCCGTCGCGGGCAGCCGCGCCAGCCAGTCGTCCCCGGCCGGTGCCGTCTCACCGAGCGCCCGCACCAGGCGCCGCGGCGCTTCGAAAGCCATGCGCGAGTCGTTCCTTCCTGTCGCGTGCTGTCGGGCCCTGCGGTGGCTAACGCGTCGCCGACGCGGTGGCCGATGGGGTCGTACCGGCCGCACCCGTCTGCTCGCCGGACCGCTCGGCGAGCCCAGGGAAGGCTACGCTCTGTCCGCTCCAGCGCACCGCCCGCACCGCGGCCTCCCGCAGCGCCCCGGCCGCGTCGGCCCGTCGCGCGCCGGTCGCCGCCCGCACCAGGTCCGCGTAGACCCCGGCCAGCCGCTCCTCCAGCCGCGCGGCCAGCCGCACCGCCGCCGTCCCGTCCTGGACCGGGAACGGCAGCGCGTACCCGGCGCTCGCGGCGACCGGGCTGCCGCCCAGGTCACGCACGGCGCGCACCAGGGCGTCCCGGCGCGCCCGGTGGGCGTCGTAGGCCGCCCGGGCCTCGGCCCGGCGCCGCTCGCCGATCCGGCCGCCGACGACGCCGTACCCGTACACCGTCGCGTGCTCCGCCGCCAGCGCCGCCTGCAACGCGCTCAGCTCGGCCGCGGCGGCCTGCTCGGTCCCCTCGCTCACCTGGTTCCCTCCGTCAGCAGGTAGGCGTGCGCGGCCCCGGCCGCCGCGACCGACGCCAGCAGCCGCGCCGGCTCGCCCGGCACCTCCAGCAGTTCCTCGGCGCGCCGGTCGGCGAGGGCGCGCTCGGCGGCGGCCAGCCCGGCGAGGGCGTCCTTCTCGGCGGCCGGGACGGGCGCCGGCGCGGCCGAGGACCGGGTGGGCGCCGGCGTCGGCGTCGTACCGTCCTCGAAGGCCGCCGCGTGGGCCGCGACCCGGGCCCGCAGCGGACGCAGCCGCTCCGCCAGCCCGGGGTGCGCGGCGAGCACGGCGTCGTAGCGCTCCAGCAGCTCCCGGCTGTCCCGCGCCGCACGCGCGCGTGCCCGCTCGGCGGCCGACGGACCGGCGTCGCCGGAGCCCGCCCCGTCCGAGCAGCCCACCAGGAGGGCTGCCCCGGCGGCCGAGGCGAGCAGGGATCTTCTGCGCGGCCCCGAGGGGATGCGCGACGGTGGCGGGTACGGCACGGCTGACGTCCTCGGGGGCTCGTACGAACACACGGGCGGGAACGCCGGCCCGCCGCTGATCACGGTACCCGCGAACCCCTCGACCACGTGTCACCGGCTCAGCGGACCCACCCGCCCGACAGCACGGCCCCCGCACCGGACGGCACCCCGTGCCCCGGCCGGAGGCAACATCACTGCCCGCGACCCGATACCCTTTGACCTGACACGCGACCCATCCCACAACAGCACACGCGGCCGAGGAGTCACCCGGATGAGCACCACCCAGAGCGAGAGGCTGCGAGAGCTGCTGGAACCGCTCGTCACCTCCCAGGGGCTGGATCTCGAAGAGATCGCCGTGGACTCCGTGGGGCGCAAGCGGGTGCTGCGCGTGGTCGTCGACTCCGACACCGGAGCGGACCTGGACGCGATCGCCGATGTGAGCCGTGCGCTCTCGGCGAAGCTGGACGAGACGAACGCGATGGGCGAGGGCGCGTACGACCTGGAGGTCGGAACCCCCGGCGCGGAGCGCCTCCTCACCGAGCACCGGCACTTCGTGCGCGCCACCGACCGGCTGGTGAAGTTCCAGCTCACGGAGGGCGGCGAGCTGGTCGCCCGGATCCTGGAGGTCGACCAGGAGGGCATCGACGTCGAGGTGCCCGGGGTGAAGGGCCGCAAGGCCACCACCCGCAGACTCGGCTTCCCGGAGATCGCCAAGGCGCGCGTGCAGGTCGAGTTCAGCCGCAAGGACAGCAAGGACAGCAAGAAGGCCATGAAGGAAGAGGAGGAGGCGTAGCCGTGGACATCGACATGAGCGCCCTGCGGGGCTTGGTTCGGGAGAAGGAGATCTCCTTCGACCTGCTGGTCGAGGCGATCGAGTCGGCCCTCCTCATCGCCTACCACCGCACCGAGGGAAGCCGCCGACACGCGCGCGTGGAGCTCAACCGGGAGACCGGACATGTGACCGTGTGGGCGAAGGAGGACCCCGAGGACCTCGCGGAGGGGCAGGAGCCCCGCGAGTTCGACGACACGCCGTCCGGCTTCGGCCGCATCGCCGCGACCACCGCCAAGCAGGTGATCCTGCAGCGGCTGCGCGACGCCGAGGACGACGCGACGCTCGGCGAGTACGCCGGCCGCGAGGGCGACATCGTCACGGGCGTGGTCCAGCAGGGCCGCGACCCGAAGAACGTGCTCGTGGACATCGGCAAGCTGGAGGCCATCCTGCCGGTGCAGGAGCAGGTGCCCGGCGAGACCTACCCGCACGGCATGCGCCTGCGGTCGTACGTCGTCCGGGTGGCCAAGGGCGTGCGCGGTCCGTCCGTCACCCTCTCGCGCACGCACCCCAATCTGGTGAAGAAGCTCTTCGCCCTGGAGGTGCCGGAGATCGCCGACGGCTCGGTCGAGATCGCCGCGATCGCGCGTGAGGCCGGTCACCGCACGAAGATCGCCGTACGGTCCACCCGTACGGGCCTGAACGCCAAGGGCGCCTGCATCGGCCCCATGGGCGGCCGGGTGCGCAACGTGATGGGCGAACTGAACGGCGAGAAGATCGACATCGTGGACTGGTCGGACGACCCGGCCGAGATGGTCGCCAACGCGCTGTCACCCGCTCGGGTGAGCAAGGTGGAGGTCGTGGACATGGCCTCCCGCTCCGCCCGGGTGACCGTGCCGGACTACCAGTTGTCGCTGGCCATCGGCAAGGAGGGCCAGAACGCCCGCCTCGCGGCCCGGCTCACCGGCTGGCGGATCGACATCCGGCCCGACACCGAGCAGACCGCGGACCGGACCGGGGAATAGATCCAAGCCGCACATCGGTTGAATCACGACAACAGCCGTTCGATCTTTGCCCCAAAGGGGTGAGGTCGGTACGGGGAGGTAGACTTAGCTGTGTCTGGCCGGACGCACGCCCGAGCATGCCCTGAACGCACCTGTGTGGGGTGCCGGGAGCGGGCGGCCAAGAACGATCTGCTGCGGATCGTGAAGATCGAGGACGCCTGCGTCCCCGATCCTCGCGGTACGCTGCCCGGCCGGGGTGCGTACGTCCACCCCGCCCTGGTCTGTCTCGACCAGGCGGTACGCCGCCGGGCGTTCCCGCGGGCACTGCGCGTCCCGGGACCGCTCGACACAAAGGCGTTGCGCCGATACGTCGAGCAGACAACAGTTGCCGAGCAGGCAACGACGTAAGACATGCCGTACGGAACCCCGTGCGGTCTGGTACCTCGCGAGTCGAAAGCAGGTCGAGATTGCGATGAGCACTCGATGAGTACGCCCATGAACTAGCGACGGTCCGGCTTCAACCCGGACCTCAAAGGAGCGAAGTGGCTAAGGTCCGGGTCTACGAACTCGCCAAGGAGTTCGGTGTCGAGAGCAAGGTCGTCATGGCCAAGCTCCAGGAACTCGGTGAATTCGTCCGTTCGGCGTCTTCGACCATCGAAGCGCCGGTTGTACGCAAGCTGACCGACGCCTTCCAGGGCGGTGGCTCCGGCAAGTCCGCCGGTAAGCCCGCCCCGCGCAAGGCTGCCCCCAAGCCCGCCG
>NZ_MUMF01000128.1 GCF_002155905.1 Streptomyces tricolor
AGCAGGCCGCCGACGATCTCGCCGATCACCTGGGGCTGGCGGAGCCGTTTGAACACATGGCCGACGCCGTGGGCGCAGGTCGCGAGGACGACGAGGGCCAGCAGGACATGAGCCGTGTCGGACGGGGTGAGTGACATGGATCGAGCCCTTCTTTCGCCCTTCCGGTCCGGAGGGCGGACGTCACCGTGGAGCGGTCCGCGTGCGGCTCGCACCGCACGTGATCATGCACATGACATAAGGGGGCGCAGGTACAGCAGCAGGAGCAGCGTCTTGGCGTCGGCGGCCGGCCCGCTCAGCACCTCGTCCAGGGCCTCGTCCAGGGGGAGTTCCCGCACCTGGATGTCCTCTCCTTCCTCGGCGACGCCACCGCCGGCGGAGACGCGGTGCCCGGGGTCGTACGCGGCGACGAACAGATGCGTCCGTTCGGAACTCAGCTGGGGGGCGAGATAGGTGACGCACACCTCGCGCAGCTCCCCGATCCGGAACCCGGTCTCCTCCTCCGCCTCGCGCCGGACCGCCGTACCCGCGTCGTCCGCGTCCAGCAGTCCGCCCGGTACCTCCAGCAGCCGTCCGTCCGGGCGCCCGTGCAGAAAGGCCGGCACCCGGAACTGGCTGGTGAGCACGACGGTGCCGCGGGCCGGGCAGTACGGCAGCACGGCCGCCCGGTCACCGCGCGCCATGCTCAGCCGGGTGAAGCGCCGCGCCCGGCCGTCGGGGCCCGGACTCTCCAGGTGGAAGCGGCGCACGTGGAACCAGTCGTCCAGGACCGTCTCCGTGGTGCGCAGCCGTACGTCCGGATCCCGCGCGCCGTCCCGTGCCAGGGCGTCAGGCCGTATCGGTCCAGTCATGTCCGCCTTCTTGAACGCAGTGTCCCTGTCCGGCCTGTCCTGTGGTGGCACGAGCGGACCGGCGAAGTCCCCGTCACGTGCCGTCGGTGTATTCGAACGCACCGTCCGACGGCCGGACAAGTGGCAGAAGGTTCCTGTCCTCAGGAGGTGGCCGACCGGCTACCTCCGAGGTATCTGCACACCCGGCTACCTGCCCCGATGCGGCATCCGGAGGCGACACTGTGCGCTGTTTGCCATCCCTCCTACGGACTGAGGTCTGCCACTCCATGCACGTCGAGATCGAGCGAAAGTTCCTCGTGGACTCCCTGGACGCGGTGAACGGGACCGACGCCGTCCCGGTCCGCCAGGGCTATCTGGCCCGCGGCGAGGGGGAGGAGGTGCGCGTCCGCCGGCAGGGCGAGGAGTTCACCCTGACGGTGAAACGCGGTTCCGGGCTCACCCGGTCCGAGTGCGAGATCCCGCTGGCACCCGAGCAGTTCCAGGAGCTGTGGCCGGCCACCGAGGGAGCCCGCGTCACCAAGTCCCGCTACGCCGTGGCGCTGCCCGACGGACGCACGGCCCATGTGGACGTGTTCGACGGGCGGCTGCTCGGACTGGCCACCGTCGAGGTCGAGTTCCCCTCCGAGAGCGAGGCGCGCGCCTTCGACCCGCCCGCCTGGTTCGGGGCGGAGGTCACCGAGGACGCCCGGTACGCCAACCGGGCCCTCAGTTCCGCCGACGGGGTGCCTGCATGACCCGCGTCGGCGTGATCGGCCTGGGCACCATGGGCCACGCCATGGCGGTCCGGCTGCTGCGCCGCGGGCACCACGTCACCGGCTGGAACCGGTCGGCGGACGCCCTCGGCCGGTTCACCGCCGCCGGCGGGACGGCCGCGGCCACCCCGCGCGCGGTGGCGCGGTGCAGCGAGGTCGTCCTGGTCGCGACCTCCGACGAGCAGGCGCTGCGCGAGGTGACCGAGGGCGACGAGGGGGTGCTCGCGGGGCTCGCCGGCACGGACGCGGTGCTGGTGCAGACGTCGACCGTGGCCCCGGAGGCGTACCGCCGGCTGTCCGCGGCCCTGCCGCCGGGAGCCGGGCTGCTGGACGCGCCCGTCATGGGCAGCGTCGACGCCGTCCTCGCCGGACGGCTGACCGTGTTCGCCGGCGGCCCGCCCGAGCTGGTGCGGCGGTGCCTGCCCGTCCTGGACGACCTCGGGCCGGTCTGCCGGACGGGGCCCCTGGGGTCGGGGTCGGCCGCCAAGCTCGTGGCCAACGCGGCGCTCTTCGGCGTCCTCGCCCAGCTGGGCGAGACGCTGGCCCTGGCCGACGGCCTCGGCCTGGACCGGGACACGGCGTTCGAGGTGCTGGCGGCCACCCCGCTGGCCGCCCAGGCGGAGCGCCGCCGCCCGTCGCTGGAGAAGGACGAGTACCCCACCCGGTTCTCCCTGCGGCTGGCCGCCAAGGACATGGGCCTCATCCGGGAGGCGGCCCGGCGGCACGGCGTCGAACTGCGCCTGGGGGAGGCGACGTCGAGCTGGGTGGAGCGGGCCCTCGCGGCGGGATACGGCGAGGAGGACTACACGGTGCTGCTGCGCGGCGCCTCCCGTGCGCCGCGGGACGCGGATCCGAGGCGCCGGGACAGCGCGTAGCCGGGCGGGGCCTGCTCAGTACATCAACTGCTCCGCCAGCGTGCGGTACTCGAACAGCTCCTGCGCGGTGAACCACAGGTCCACCTCGTACTTCGCCTCCGCCACGGTGGCGGAGGCGTGCACGATGTTCGCCATGCCCTTGCCGGACACCCGGCCCGCCTCGTTGCCGACGTGCGAGAAGTCCCCGCGGATCGTCCCCGGGGCGGCCTGGTCGGGGCATGAGGCGCCGATGAGCTTGCGCACCACGGCGACCGCGCCCGGGGCCTGGAGGACGAGGGCGATGACGGGGCTCTGGCGCATGAACGCGCTGCTGCGCCGGTAGATGTCCGGGCCCAGCCGCTCCTCCAGATCGGCGTAGTGGCGGCGGACCAGCTCGCCGTCCATCCACCGCATCTTCACGCCGACGATTTTCAGGCCGGCCTCCTCGAAGCGGGCGAGCACCTTTCCGGACAGCCCGCGCAGCAGGGCGTCCGGTTTGATGAGGACGAGGGTCCTTTCGGCCATGTCCACTGGGGCGCCTGTGTCGCTTGTGGCATCGCTCTCGCGCTGAATGGTCATGTCTGTCCTTTTCGCGGCGATGGGACGGCGGTGACGTGCTGCGGACGCTCTAATCTCCGGAGGGAAATTTTGGCTGGATCTCTTTCATCGGGTAGCAGGAAACAAGACAGTCTTCGTGATCATGGCCCAAACATGGTGCGAACACGTGTTGTCCGTGTTTCCCTTGGTGGCGGCGCTGCGATCGGGCACGAAGCGTATCGGCCGAAAGGCGGAGCGGGGGCGGACTTATGCAGAAGCCGATGTTTCTTCGCGTCCTGTGGGTGGTCAGCGACGAGGTTTCCCTCTACGGCCTGACGGCCCTGCTCGATCTCGTGGGCAGCGTATCCCAATATGAGGTGTGCCTGGATGTATCGGCCGCCGAAAAGCGGCTCCAAGAGCATTCGTTCGACGTGTGCGTACTTCCGGTGGAACGGTACAACACGCAGGTCGGCGAGTTGGCCGGCCGCTGTGGATCGCTCCTCGTGCTGACGCTGCCGACCGGCAAGAACCCGGAGGATTTCGGGCAGGTCGGCCATCGGATCGCGCACTGGATGCCGCAGCAGCGCATCACTTTGGGCATGCTGCAGAAGGTTTTTCTCGGATTCACCGAGGGTATGCATCGGCAATCGAACCCGGCCGCTCCCGGCGACCGTGCCATGCGTATCCTGCACCGCGTGACCGAACGGGAACGGGAAGTGCTCCGGCTTCTCGCCCGGGCGCAGAGCAACCAGCAGATAGCGCGGAGCCTGGGAATATCCATTCACGGCGTCAAACGGCACGTATCGAATCTGCTGCTGAAATTCGACTGCTCGAACCGGACCGAACTCGCCCTGGCGGCGTCCCAGCTCTCGGTCGATCTGGCGCACCGGCCGGCAGCGGTCGTACGGACCGGTGCGACAGGCCCCTGAGCCGACGGCGGTTTCCGGTCAGGCGAGGAGTGCTGCGAGCCGCGCCTCACCCGCCGGGCCGTGCCTCACTCCTCGAACAGCGCCTCCTGCTCGCCCTCCCGCTGCCGCCGCAGCCGCCGGTTCCGTGCCCCCACCACCACGGCCGTGGCCGCCGCCGTCGCACCGAGGGCCGCAGGGACCATCCAGCCGCGGTCGAGGACATGACCGAGGGCGTGGTCGAGGGAGAGGCGGCCGGGGCCGGTGACGGCGAGTCCGGCCGCGGCCAGGCCCAGGGTCGCCGCGTGCTCGTAGCCGCCCTCCTGGGCGAAGAAGCCGTTGGGCACGTGCACCGCCGAGGCACCTGCCATCCCGCCGGCCGCCGCCGCGCCCGCCGCGGGCGTCGCGAGGCCCAGCGCGAGCAGCGTGCCGCCGCCCGCCTCCGCCAGGCCCGCCGCCAGCGCGCTGGCCCTGCCGGGCGCGTAGCCGACGGACTCCATGAACTGGCCGGTGCCCTCCAGCCCGTGCCCGCCGAACCAGCCGAACAGCTTCTGCGCGCCGTGCGCCGCCAGTACCCCGCCGGTGCCCAGCCGGAGCAGCAGCAGGCCCACATCACGTCGGTCGTAACAGGTCACGGTGACTCCCCAGCAGACAGGCGGACGGTCCCCTCCCGCGCCCCCACCCTGGCACCGCCGGCGCCGCCCGGCCCGTCCCGGGGCGCCGTTCGGGTGGCGGGACCGGGGCGGCGGTGTGAGCCTGGCGCCATGACGATTCAGCCAGCCAAGCTCAGCGACCCGGCCGTCCGGGCCTTCGTCCACGCCGTCAACTCCCACGACCGCGAGGGCTTCATGTCGCTGCTCGCGCCCGGCGCGACCATGGCCGACGACGGCTCCGACCGGGACCTCGCCGAGTGGATCGACCAGGAGATCTTCTCCTCCCACGGCCACATGGAGGTCGACAACGAGTCCGACGGCGGCCGCACCCTGCTGGCCCGCTACCGCAACGACACCTGGGGCGAGATGCGCACCAAGTGGAGTTTCACCGTCGAGGACGACGGGCGGATCTCACGGTTCGAGACCGGGCAGGCCTGACGGCACAGGGCTTGTCCTCGTGTGCGCTCCAACTCCTAGCGTCTGCCGGCATGACGACGCAACGGACGTGGGGACGCAGCGGGGCAGAGGTGAGCGCGCTCGGCTTCGGGTGCTGGGCCATCGGGGGTGAGCACCGGACCGCGGACGGGCAGCCCGTCGGCTGGGGGAGGGTGGACGACGACGAGTCCGTACGGGCCGTCCGCCGCGCCCTCGACCTCGGCGTCACCTTCTTCGACACGGCCGACTGCTACGGCACCGGGCACAGCGAGGAGATCCTGGGCCGGGCCCTGGGCAAGCGGCGCGACGAGGTCGTCCTCGCCACCAAGTGGGGCAACGTCTTCGACCCGGACACCCGCACCCTCACCGGCACCGACGACACCCCCGAGTACGCCCGGCGGGCCCTGACCGCCTCGCTGCGCCGCCTCGGCACCGACCACATCGACCTGTACCAGCTGCACCTGGCCGCCGCCGACCCGGCGCGCGCCGCCGAACTCCGCGACGCGTGCGAGGAGTTCGTGCGCGAGGGGCTGATCGGCGCCTACGGCTGGAGCACCGACGACCCCGCGCGGGCCGCCGTCTTCGCCGAGGGCCCGCACTGCACGGCCGTGCAGCACGCCCTCAACGTCCTCCAGGACGCGCCCGCGCTGCTGGAGCTGTGCGAGCGGCTGGAGCTGGCGAGCGTGGCCCGGAGCCCGCTGGCCATGGGACTGCTGGCCGGGCGGCGCGGCGGGGCGCTGGAGGCCGGGGACATCCGCAGCCGGCCGCCCGCCTGGCTCCCGGGGTACGCGGACGACGGCTCCGGTGCCGATCCGCGCTGGCTGGCCCGGATCGACGCGGTGCGCGAGGTCCTCACCAGCGGCGGCCGTACCCTCGCCCAGGGCGCCCTCGCCTGGCTGTGGGCGCGCAGCCCGCGCACCGTGCCCATCCCCGGCTTCCGGACCGTCGCCCAGGCCGAGGAGAACGCCGGGGCGATGGCCGAGGGGCCGCTCACCGCGGCGCAGTTGGCCGAGATCGACCGCCTGCTGGACAGATGACGGTGTGCCGCGGAGGGCGGGGCGGCCCGGCGGATTCCCATGGCGTGGCAAAGACCGGTCCGTTTCGGCCGTCCGCTCGCGAATCCCCTGTTCGACGCGGTGTACCGTCCCGGGGTGCGCGAAAGTTCCCGGCTCAGCCGGCGTGCCGTCCTCGGGCTGACGGCCGCCGCCCTTCCCCTGTCCACGGCCACGGAGGCCGCCGCCGCGACCGCGGTCGTCGGCGGCGAGCGGCTGGCCCGCACGGGCGTCCAGGTGCGCGGCGCCTCCGGACTGCCCGAGAAGCTCACCGCCCGCGCCTGGCTGGTCGCCGACTGCGAGAGCGGGGACGTGCTCGCCGCGTTCGGCGCGCACCGGCGGCTCGCGCCCGCCTCCACGCTGAAGATGCTGTTCGCGGACACCGTGCTGAAGAAGCTCGACCCCGCCGAGCGGTACCGGGTGACCGACGCCGACCTCGCCGAGGTCCCGGCCGGCTCCAGCCTCGTCGGCATCAAGCCCGGTATCACCTACACCGTCGAGCAGTTGTGGCAGGGCGTGTTCCTGCGCTCGGGCAACGACGCCGTGCACGTGCTGTCCCGCATGAACGGCGGTATCGCGAAGACCGTCGCCGAGATGCAGGCCAGGGCCGCGGACCTGCAGGCCCTGGACACCCAGGTGCGCAGCCCCGACGGCTACGACCACAAGGGCCAGCTCTCCTCGGCGTACGACCTCACGCTCATCGCCCGCCACGGCCTGAAGGACCCCGACTTCCGCCGCTACTGCGGCACGAAGACCGCCGACTTCCCGGCGGGCGGCAAGAAGACCTTCCAGATCCAGAACACCGACCGCCTGCTGACCGGGGCATGGGGCCTGAAGACGTACGACGGCCTGATCGGTGTGAAGAACGGCTACACCAGCCACGCCGGCAACACTTTCACCGGCGCGGCCGTCCGCGGCGGACGCACCCTGCTGGTCACCGTGATGCACCCCGACTCCGGCGGCAACGCCGTCTACGAGCACACCGCCGCACTGCTCGACTGGGGCTTCACGCACGGGCGTTCGGCGCGGCCCGTGGGCAGGCTGGTCGAACCGCTCAGCGAGGGCGGGGCGAGCGCGAGCCCGGCGCCCGGGGGGAAGGCCGTACAGGCGGCGGCCGGCCCGCCCGGCTCGGCGTCCGCGGGCGGCTCGGCGTGGCAGGTCGCTCAGGGCGCCGCCGGGGCGCTCGCGGTGCTGGGGCTGGGCGCCTGGACCCTGCGCCGGCGCCGGGCCCGGGCGGCGACGGCGCTCGACGGCGACGGCGGGCCGGAGACGGAGGGCAGGCCGGGAGCGGGGGGCCGGCGCCGCCGGCGCTGAGCCGCCCCGCGCGGTCGTGCGGCGGCCGTTCCAGGGGCCGGCGTGTACCCGCGGTCCGCCGCGAGGTCCACCCCCAACTCCGGCCCGGTGGAACGACCGCCGCCGCCCCCCTCGGAGTGGCCGCGGAACTGCCGTGCGTCAACTGTGAAGCTCTCGTGGAGAAAAGTTGAGCACACGTCCGCGACCGGCCGCAATAGCGCGGATGTTCCCACTCCGTTTGCGGCCGGGCGCCGAGCGCCGCTCAACCCCGCCCGATGTACGGCATCGTCGTCGCCAGCACCGTCGCGAACTGCACGTTCGCCTCCAGCGGCAGCTCTGCCATGTGCCGCACGGTGCGCGCCACGTCGGCCACGTCCATCACCGGTTCCGGGGCCACCTCCCCGTTCGCCTGGAGTGCGCCTGTCTGCATCCGGGCCGTCATGTCCGTCGCCGCGTTGCCGATGTCGAGCTGCCCGACCGCGATGCGGTACGGCCGCCCGTCCAGTGACAGCGACTTGGTCAGACCGGTCAGCGCGTGCTTGGTCGCGGTGTAGGCGACCGAGTGCGGGCGGGGCGCGTGCGCCGAGACGGAACCGTTGTTGATGATCCGGCCGCCCTGCGGGTCCTGCTCCTTCATCCGCCGGTAGGCCGCCTGGGCGCACAGGAACGCCCCGTTGAGGTTGGTGTCCACCACGTGCCGCCACGCGTCGTACGGCAGGTCCTCCACCGGGACCCCGCCGGGCCCGAAGGTTCCCGCGTTGTTGAACAGCAGGTCCACCCGGCCGAACCGCTCCACGGCCGCCGTGAACAGCGCGTCGACGTCCTCGGGCCGGGACACGTCGGTGGGCACGGCGAGGAAGGCCGCCTCCGGCACCAGCGCCGCCGTCTGCGCCAGCGGCTCGGCGCGCCGCCCGGCCAGCGCCACGGACCAGCCGGCGCGCAGCAGCTCCACGGCGACCGCCCGCCCGATGCCCGAGCCGGCCCCGGTCACCACCGCGATCTTCGAGTTCCTGTTGGTCATGGCTCCGCAGCGTAGGCGGCCGGTCCGCCATGCGGAATCATGTGTCCGCCATACGGCTAGACGGTCGCCCGGGCGGTCGCCGTCACCGCGTCCCCGGGATACCGCACCCCGATCCGCTCCCGCACCGCGTCCAGCGTGCGCATCACCGCGAGCGTCCCCTCCAGCGGCACCAGCGGCGACTCCTTCTCGCCCGCCCGCAGCGCCCGCATGACCTCCTTCGCCTCGTGCCGCAGGCTCGTGCGCGGCCCGTCGGCGGGGTCGGCGGCGAACTCCTCCGGATCCCGGCCGTCGCGGTGCAGCACGAACCGGTCCGGGTGGAAGAAGCCGGACGGCACGTCGATCCGGCCGCGCGTCCCGGTCACCGACGCCGTCACCGCCGTACCCCCGGCGATCGAGCAGTGCAGCGCGGCCAGCGCTCCGCTCTCCCAGGACAGCAGCGCGCCCGTCTGGAGGTCGACGCCCTCCTCCGACAGCACCGCGCTCGCCGTGATCCCGTCCGGCTCGCCCAGCAGCAGCTGCGCGAACGACACCGGATACACGCCCAGGTCCAGCAGCGCCCCGCCGCCCAGCGCCGGATCCCGCAGCCGATGCCCCGACGGCAGTACTCCATTCCTCGCCCCGGGCAAGAGGTGCCCGGCCAGCCCGAAGTCCGCCTGCACCGTGCGCACCTCGCCGATCGCCCCGTCCTCCACCAGCGCCTTCAGTCGCCGGACCAGCGGATTGCAGTACATCCACATCGCCTCCATCAGGAAGCGGTCGTGCTCCCGCGCCAGCGCGACGAGGTCCTCCGCCTCACGCAGGTTCAGCGTGAACGGCTTCTCGCACAGCACGTTCCGGCCCGCCTCCAGGCACAGCCCGGCCGCCGCCCGGTGCGCCGAGTGCGGGGTCGCGACGTACACGACGTCGACCTCCGGATCCGCGGCCAGCGACTCCCAGTCGCCGTACGCCCGCGCCACCCCGAACCGCTCGGCGAACGCCTCGGCCGGCTCCCGGCGGCGCGAGGCCACCGCCACGATCTCCGCGTCCGGCAGGTCGACCAGGTCCGCCGCGAACGCCGCCGCGATCCCGCCGGTCGCCAGGATCCCCCACCGCACGTTCCGCTCCGCCATCTCGCGCCCCACCCTCGCTCATACGTGCCTCGGCAGTGTGTACGAGCTGAGAGCATAGGTGCCGGTCGTGTCAGCGACACCGATGTCATCAGAAGCGGGACACAGCAGCAGGGAGGGGCACATGCCGGAGCACGCGGCGGCACCGACACCGGAGACGCAGCAGGAATCCACCACCGCACCACCGTCGGCCGCCACCCGCCGCACCGGCCTGCTCGTCACCTTCGTCCTGGGCGGCCTCACCGCGACCCCGCCCCTCGCCATGGACATGTACCTCCCGTCCCTGCCGGAGGTCACCCGCTCGCTGCACGCCTCAGCCGCCGCCGTCCAGCTCACCCTCACCGCGTGCCTGCTGGGCATGGCGCTCGGACAGCTGGTGGTCGGCCCGATGAGCGACCGCTGGGGACGCCGCCGGCCGCTGCTCACCGGCCTCGCCGTCTACCTCGTCGCCACCGCCCTGTGCGCGGTGGCGCCGAACGTCGAGACCCTGGTCGCCCTCCGGCTCGTGCAAGGACTCGCGGGCGCGGCGGGGATCGTCATCGCACGGGCCGTCGTACGCGACCTCTACGACGGCGTGGCCATGGCCCGCTTCTTCTCCACCCTGATGCTGATCTCCGGGGTCGCCCCGATCGTGGCCCCGCTCATCGGCGGGCAGATCCTGCGGGTCACGGACTGGCGGGGCGTGTTCGTCGTCCTCACCGTGGTCGGTGCCGCGCTCGCCGTTCTCGTCTGGCTGCGGCTGCCCGAGACCCTGCCGCCCGCCGGCCGGCACGGCGGCGGAGTGGGGCAGGCCCTGCGAGCGATGCGCGGCCTGCTCGCCGACCTGCCCTTCACCGGCTACATGCTGGCCGGCGGCTTCGCCTTCGCCGCGCTGTTCGCGTACATATCCGCGTCGCCCTTCGTCATCCAGGAGATCTACGGCGCCTCCCCGCAGACCTTCAGCCTGCTGTTCGGCCTGAACTCGGTCGGCCTGGTGATCGCCGGCCAGATCAACGGCAAGGTGCTGGTCGGCCGGGTCAGCCTGGACAAGGTGCTCGGCACCGGCCTGGCGGTGATCGTGCTCGCGGCCACCGCCCTGCTGCTGATGGCCTCCGGCGCCCTCGGCGAGGTCGGCCTCGCCCCGATCGCCGCCGCCCTCTTCGTCCTGATGTCCGCGATGGGCATCACGCTGCCCAACGCCCAGACCCTCGCCCTGCTGCGCACCCGGCACGCCGCGGGCTCCGCCTCCGCGCTGCTCGGCACCTCCTCCTTCCTCGTCGGCGCGACAGCCTCCCCGCTCGTCGGCGTCGCCGGGGAGGAGACCGCCGTTCCCATGGCCGTCGTCCAGCTGGGCGGGGCACTGGTGGCGGTGGCCTGCTTCGTGGGAATGTGCCGTCCCTGGACGACACGGGACACCGCCCGTGCGGGCTCGGAGGGAGACGAGAGCTGAGCGCACCGAGACTGCGCACCGGCAGACCGGAACGGGCCGGGCTCGACCCCGGCGCACTCGGCCGCCTGGTCGACGAGGTGCGCGCCCTCACCGCCGGCGAGCGTCCCTGGGCGGCCGGCGCCGTCGTGCTGGCCGGCCGCGGCCCCGTCATCGCCGTCGCCGAGGCGGCGGGCTGGGCGGTGCGGTACTCCTCCTGCGACCCCGAGACCGGCACCGGTGTCGAGCTGCCGCCCGCCGCCCGGATCCCGGCCACCCTCAACACCCGCTTCGACCTGGCCTCCCTCACCAAGCTGTTCACGTCCGTCGCCGCCGTGCAGCAGATCGAGCGCGGCACCCTCGGCATGGACGCCCAGGTCGGCGACTACCTGCCCGACTTCCACGCCGCCGCCGCGCACGGCGTCACGGTACGGCAGCTGCTCACCCACACCTCCGGCCTGCGCCCCGAACTGCCCCTGTACGACTGCCCGGACGACGCCACCCGGCTCGACCTGCTGCGCGCCGAGGCCCCGTCCGCCGAACCGGGCCGGTACCGCTACTCGGACCTGAACATGCTCCTGCTCCAGTACGTCCTGGAGCGCATCACCGGCCGCACCCTCGACGTCCTCGTCCGGGACGGCATCACCCGCCCGCTCGGCATGACCGCCACCGCGTTCGGGCCCTGCCCCGGCGCGGCGGCCACCGAGGACCAGCGGCGGCCGTGGGCCAAGGCCGACCGCGGGATGCTGCGGGGCGTCGTCCACGACGAGAACGCCTGGGCGCTCGGCGGGGTCGCCGGCCACGCCGGCCTCTTCTCCACCGCGCCCGACCTGGCCGTCCTCTGCCGTGCCCTGCTCGCGGGCGGCTCCTACGGCCCCGCGCGCATCCTCGGCCCCGACTTCGTGGAGCTGCTGTTCACCCCGCCCGGCCTGGGCTTCGCCCTCGACCAGCCCTGGTTCATGGGCGAACTGGCGGGCCGCGGCGCGGCGGGCCACACCGGCTTCACCGGCACCTC
>NZ_MUMF01000013.1 GCF_002155905.1 Streptomyces tricolor
TCCTTGCCGGCGACGCCGCCGACTACCGCCTCACCCTCGACGGCCTGGTCGACCACCCGCGCGGCTACACCCTCGCCGAGCTGCGCGCCCTGCCGCAGACCCGGCTGGTCAGGGACGTCCAGTGCGTCACCGGCTGGCGGGTGCCGGGCACCCCCTTCGAGGGCGTGCGGCTGTCCCACCTGCTCGACGCGGCCGGCGTCCGCCCCTCCGCCCGGGCCCTCCGCTTCACCTGCTTCGACGGCACCTACACCGAGAGCCTCACGCTCGACCAGGCCCGCCGCCCGGACGTCCTGGTCGCCCTGCGCATGCGGGACGAGGACATCGGCCACGACCACGGCGGCCCGGTCCGCCTCTACGTCGCCCCCATGTACTTCTACAAGTCCGCCAAGTGGCTCTCCGGCATCACCGTCACCGACCGGGTGCGGCCCGGCTACTGGGAGGAGCGCGGCTACGACGTCGACGCCTGGGTGGGCCGCTCGAACGGACGGTCCGATGAGCCCACGAGCTGAGGCCCCGGCCCCGCCGAGCGCCCGCGTCCACCGCTTCACCCGCGCCGAACGGTGGGTGCACCGCGGCACGGCCGCGCTGATGGGCGTGTGCGTGCTGACCGCCGCCGCCCTCTACGTCCCGCAGCTGGCCGTCCTGGTCGGCCGCCGGGAACTGGTCGTCCGGATCCACGAGTGGGCGGGCCTCGCCCTGCCGGTGCCGGTCCTGCTCGGCCTGGCCTCCCGCGCCTTCCGCGCCGACCTGCGCTTCCTCAACCGGTTCGGCCCGCACGACCGGGTCTGGCTGCGCGCCGTGCTGCGCCGCGACCGACGCTCCGCGTCCCGCCCCGCCGGCAAGTTCAACGCGGGCCAGAAGATCTACGCCGCCTGGATCGCCGGCGCGGCCCTGGTCATGCTCGGCACGGGCCTGATGATGTGGTTCACCCACCTCACCCCGCTGGTGTGGCGCACCTCGGCGACCTTCGTCCACGACTGGCTGGCCCTGACGACCGGCGTGGTCCTGGCCGGCCACATCGGCATGGCCCTGGGGGACCCGGAGGCGAGACGGGGCCTGCGCACGGGAACGGTGAGCAGGGCGTGGGCGGAACGGGAACACCGGCTCTGGCGCCCGTAGTCCGCCGCCGCGACGGCGGTGTCCGGCGGTGCCGACCCCCCGGAGCCGCCTCAGAACTCCAGCAGCACCTTGCAGGACCGCTCCCGATCGGCGGCCAGCGCGAACGCGGACTCCGCCGCTCGCACCGGAACAACGGCACTGATCAGCCCGTCGAACTCCCCGCGGGCGGCGAGCAGGTCCAGGGCGGTGTCGAACTCGGCGTCGAACCGGAACGCGCCCCGCACCTCGATCTCCCGGCTCACCACCAGGTTCCCGGCGAACGGCGTCCGTCCCGCCGGCAGCATCCCGAGCTGCACGACCACGCCCGAACGCCGCACCAGCCGCACACAGGTGTCCAGCCCGGCGGCCGCTCCGGAGGCCTCCACGGCCGTGTCCACCTCCGCGGGCCACCCGGGATCGTCCGGATCGTCGGCCCGGACGAGCGTGTCCGCCCCGGCGACGGCCGCGTACCCCAGCGCCTCGGGCACCAGGTCGGTCACCGTCACCCGGGCCGCGCCCGCCGCCTTCGCCGCCGCGACGACCAGACAGCCGATCGGCCCGGCCCCGGTCACCAGCACATGCCGGCCGGCCACCTCCCCGGCCCGCCGCACCGCGTGCAGCGCCACCGCCAGCGGCTCGGCGAGCGCGGCCCGGCGCAGCCCCAGCCCGTCCGGCAGCACCCGCAGCTGCCCCGCGGGCACCACCAGCCGGGCCGCGAAGCCGCCCTGCACGTGCGGGAAGCGGGCGGCGCTGCCCAGATAGCGGGTGTCACGGCACACGTTCGCCCGCCCGTCGGCGCACTCGGGGCAGTGCCCGCACGGGGTGGCCGGGTGCACGGCGACCGCCGTACCCGGGGCGGGGCCGGTGGCCTCGGGGCCGTAGGACACCACCGTGCCGACCACCTCGTGCCCGAGCACCATCGGCTCGCGCAGCCGGAAGTCCCCGACCCCGCCGTGCCGCCAGTAGTGCAGATCGGACCCGCACACCCCGCCGTACCGGACCGCGACCAGCGCCGCGCCGGGCCCGGGCCGCGGGCAGGGCAGTTCCTCCACCCGCAGCTCACCGGCTCCGTGGAGCACACAGCCCAGCATGTCCGCCGCCCCTTTCACAGCACGCTCGTCATGCCGCCGTCGACGTACAGCACCTGGCCGCCCACGAAGTCCGCCGCGGGGGAGACCAGGAAGAGCAGCCCGCCCACCAGGTCCTCCGTGCGGCCCCAGCGCCCGGCCGGGGTGCGGCGGCGCACCCAGGCGCTGAACTCGGCGTCCTCCACCAGGGGCCGGGTCAGCTCGGTCTCGATGTAGCCGGGCCCGAGGCCGTTGACCTGGACGCCGTACGGCCCCCAGTCGGCGCACATGCCCTTGGTGAGCATCTTCAGCGCGCCCTTGGTCGCCGCGTACGGCGCGATGCCGGGCCGGGCCACCTCGCTCTGCAGCGAGCAGATGTTGACGATCTTGCCGTGACCGCGTGCCGTCATCCGCCGGGCGGCCTCCCGGCCGACGAGGAACGCGCTGGTGAGGTTGGTGTCCAGGATCCGGTGCCAGTCGGCGTCGGTGAAGCTCAGCAGCGGGGCGCGCAGCTGCATGCCCGCGTTGTTCACCAGGATGTCGAGCGGGCCCACCCGCTCCTCGACGTCCGCGATCCCGGCGGCCACGGCGGGCCCGTCGGTCACGTCGAACACCGCCGTCCGCACATCGCCGGGAAGCTCCGCCGCGGCCTCGGCCAGCCGGTCCGGATCGCGCCCGTTGAGGACCACCGTGCAGCCGGCCTCGGCCAAGCCCCGGGCCAGGGCGAGGCCGATGCCCCGGCTGGACCCGGTGACCAGGGCCGTACGGCCGCTGATGTCGAAGAGCGGGTGGCTCATCCCCGTACCCCTAGAGGATCAGTGAGAGGAGCAGGACCAGGCCGCCCGCGACCACCGAGATGATGGTCTCCATCACCGACCAGGTCTTCACGGTCTGCCCCACGCTCAGCCCGAAGTACTCCTTCACCAGCCAGAAACCGGCGTCGTTGACATGGCTGAAGAAGAGCGAGCCCGCGCCGATGGCCAGCACGAGGAGGGCCGCGTGCGTGGTCGACATGTCGGCCGCGAGCGGCGCGACCAGGCCGGCCGCCGAGACCGTCGCCACCGTCGCCGAGCCGGTCGCCAGCCGGATCGCCACCGCGATCAGCCAGGCCAGCAGCAGCGCCGGGATCGACCAGTCCTTGGAGACGTCCAGGACCATCTGGCCCACACCCGAGTCGATCAGCGTCTGCTTGAAGCCGCCGCCCGCGCCCACGATCAGCAGGATGCCGGCGATGGGCATCAGACCCTTCTCGACGGTCTGCTGGAGCCGGTCCTTGGTGAACCCGGCGGTTCGGCCCAGCGTGAAGAAACCGACGATCACGGCGGCGAGCAGCGCGATGAGCGGGGAGCCGACGACGTCGAAGACGCGCTGGGTGGTGTGCGCGGGGTCGTCGACGACGATGTCGACCAGCGCCTTGGCCAGCATCAGCACCACCGGCAGCAGCACGGTGGCGAGCGTCGCGCCGAAGCCCGGACGGCGCTCGAGCTCCTCGGAGGCGCGCTGCGGCAGCATCCGGTCGGGTGCCGGCACGTCCACCCAGCGGGCCGCGAACCTGGAGAACAGCGGACCGGCGATGATCACCGTCGGGATGGCGACGAGGATGCCGAGCGCCAGGGTCACGCCCAGGTTGGCGCCCACCGCGTCGATCGCGACCAGCGGACCGGGGTGCGGCGGGATCAGGCCGTGCATCACGGACAGGCCTGCTAGGGCCGGGACGCCGATGCGCATCAGCGAGTAGTTGCCGCGCTTGGCGACCATCAGCACGACCGGGATCAGCAGCACGATGCCGACCTCGAAGAACAGCGGCAGGCCGATCACGGAGGCGATCAGCACCATCGCCCAGGGCATCGCCCGGCCGCTCGCCCTGGCCAGGATGGTGTCGACGATCTGGTCGGCGCCGCCGGAGTCGGCGAGCAGCTTGCCCAGGACCGCCCCGAGCGCGATCAGGACGCCGACGCCGGCCACGGTGGAGCCGAGCCCGCTGGTGAAGCTGGTGATGACCTTGTCGAGCGGCGCCCCGGCGACCGCTCCGAGGGCCAGCGACCCGATGGTCAGGGCCAGGAAGGCATGGAGCTTGAACTTGGTGATGAGCAGGACGATGACGGCGATGCCCACCAGGACGGCGATGCCCAGCTGGGCGTGTCCGGCGGAGGTGATCGGCGCAGGTGCGTCCGCTGCCAGCATCTCGACGCTGAGTCTGGTCACGGGGGGTTCCTTGCGGTTACGGGGGTGTGTGAACGGGCGCTACTGAGCGCTGCCCGCGGTGTCGGGAAGCAGGCCGAGGGCCTGTACGGCACGCTCGGTGATCTCCTGCGGGCTGCCGCTGACGTCCACGGCGACTCCCGCCTCGTCCGGCTCGAGCGGCTGGAGCGTCGCGAACTGGGAGTCCAGCAGCGCGGTCGGCATGAAGTGACCCTGCCGCTGGGACATCCGCTCCTCGATCAGCTGCCGGTCGCCCGTGAGGTGCAGGAACACGACTCCGGGGGCCACGGCCCGAAGCCGGTCGCGGTACGACCGCTTCAGCGCCGAGCTGCTGACCACCCCGCCCAGTCCGGCCCGGCCGTGCGCCCAGTGCCCGATGGCCTCCAGCCATGGCCACCGGTCGGCGTCGTCGAGCGGGATCCCGGCCGACATCTTGTCGATGTTGGCCTGCGGGTGGAAGTCGTCGCCCTCGGCGTACGGGACGCCCAGCCGCGCGGCGAGCAAGGGACCGATCGTGGTCTTGCCCGTCCCCGCGACGCCCATCACGACGACGACCTGGGGGGTTCGCATCACTGCCTCGCTGTCTTCCTCGACATCGACGCCACTGCGGCGTCGCCACACTGAAACCCATTAGGTACGACGAATTCAAGAGTCTGTGACGTATAAGTCTGACTTTTTGTCTCCGTGATCCACGCCGTACGCTGAGTGCATGAGCACACCGGGCCGGGGGCTGCACGGCCATGTACTGGACACCCTCGGCCCCGCGATCACGGCGGGCGAGTACCCGCCAGGCAGCGTCCTGCGTACCGACGAGCTGGCACAGCACTTCGAGGTGTCCCGCTCCGTGATGCGCGAGGCCGTCCGCGTCCTCGAATCCATGCACCTGGTCGAGTCCCGCCGCCGCGTGGGCGTCACCGTCCGCCCGAAGGCCGAGTGGAACGTCTACGACCCGCAGGTCATCCGCTGGCGCCTGGCCGGCGCCGACCGCCCGCACCAGCTGCGCTCGCTCACCGTGCTGCGCTCCGCGGTCGAACCCGTCGCGGCCGGGCTCGCCGCGCAGCACGCCACGGCCGAGCAGTGCGCCGAACTCACCGAGTGCGCGCTCGGCATGGTGGCCAACTCACGCGGCCACAGGCTGGAGGAGTACCTGGTCCACGACATCGCCTTCCACCGGGTCGTCCTCACCGCCTCGGGCAACGAGATGTTCGCCCGCCTCGGCGACGTCGTCGCGGAGGTGCTGGCCGGCCGCACCCACCACGAGGTGATGTTCGAGGACCCCGACCCCGCGGCCGTCACCCTGCACGTGCGGGTGGCCGAGGCGGTCCGGGCCGGCGACGCCGTCCGCGCCGAGGAACTGACCCGGCAGATCACCGTGGGCGCCCTCCAGGAGCTCGACATCCTGGCGCCCTGACCCGGCTGCCCGAAGTCCCCGGCCGCTCCGGGACGTTCCCGGCTGCTCCCCGGAGCCCCCACTGCTCCCCGGAGTACCCGGCTACTCCAGGAAGTCCCCGTCCACGTACACCCACGCCCCGTCCACCCGCTCGAACCGGCTCCGCTCGTGCAGCGAGCCGCCCCGGTAGGAGGCGCGGAACGTCACCGTGCCCGTGGTGTGGAACGCGGAACCGTCGGCGGTGTCCAGGATCTCCAGCCCCGTCCACCTCGTCCGCGGGTCAAGCTCCAGCCGCTCCGGCCGGGTCCGCGGATGCCAGGTGCGCAGCAGATACCCCGCGTCCCCCCGCACGAACGCGCTGTACCGCGACCGCATCAGCGACTCGGCGGTCGGCGCGGCGGCCGAACCGGAGTGGAAGCGGCCACAGCAGGCGTCGTAGGACCGGGGGAGCCCGCAGGGGCAGGTGCGCGAGGTCATGGCCCCCATTCTGCCCGCGGCAGGGGAGGCGGCCGGAACGGGCCGGGTGCACAGTGGAAGAGCAGCGCAGCGACGTCCGGGAGGAGAGACGGACGATGACCGGACCTGTGGGCAGTCGTCCTCCCGCCGTGAAGGAATGGCGGCTCAACCTGTACCTGTCCGAGCACGATCCGGACACCACGGCCCGGATCGTCCTGGACACCGGGGACAACGTCCTGGAGAGCCACGCGGAGGCCCGCCGCAACCCCTACGACCGGGCGATGCCGGAGATCGGCGACGAACTCGCCGCCGGACGCGCGCTCATCGCCATGGGCCGCATGCTGCTGCGCGCCGCCGACGGCGACATGAAGGCGACGGGAGCCGCCGACACCGACGGCCCGGCACCGCTCTGGCTGCCCCGGGAGTGAAGGAGGCCGCCGTGCACTTCAGGAACCGCCTCGAAGCCGGACGGCGGCTGGGCCGACGCCTGGAGTACCTCCGGGGGCAGGACGTGGTGGTGCTCGGGCTGCCCCGGGGCGGAGTGCCGGTCGCCGCCGAGGTCGCCGACGCGCTCGACGCGCCCCTGGACGTCTGCCTGGTGCGCAAACTGGGCGTGCCGTACCAGCCCGAGCTGGGCATGGGCGCGATCGGCGAGGACGGCGTCCGCGTCATCAACCAGGAGGTGCTGCGCGGGACCGGTGTCTCGCCGGAGGACCTCGCACGGGTCGAGGAACGCGAGCGCCGGGTGCTGCACGAGCGGGCCGCCCGCTACCGGGGCGCGGCACCCCCGGTCTCGGTCGCCGGACGGACCGCCGTGGTGGTCGACGACGGCGTGGCCACCGGCTCCACCGCGCGGGCCGCCTGCCGGATCGCCCGCGCCCGCGGCGCGGCCCGCATCGTGCTGGCCGTCCCCGTCGCCCCCCGGGACTTCACCCGCCGCCTGGGCGGCGACGCCGACGAACTGGTCTGCCTGGAGACCCCCTGGGACTTCGCCGCCGTGGGCCAGTTCTACGTCGACTTCGCCCAGACCGAGGACGAGGAGGTCACCGCCTGCCTGCGCCGGGCCGCACACCGCCACCGGCACACCGCGGGCGCCGGCTCCACCGACCGGGAGGTGACGGTGAGGTCCGGCGCCGCCCGGCTGGGCGGGCGGCTCACCGTGCCCGACGGCGCCACCGGAGTCGTCGCCTTCGCCCACGGCAGCGGCAGCAGCCGGCACAGCCCCCGCAACCGGTTCGTGGCCGAGGGACTGCACCGGGCCGGGCTCGGCACCCTGCTGTTCGACCTGCTCACCGACGCCGAGGAGGCCGACCGGGGCAATGTGTTCGACATCGCGCTGCTGGCCGGCCGGCTGCTCGACGCCACCCGCTGGCTGCGCGAGGAGCCCGACGTCGAGGGGCTCGCCATCGGCTACTTCGGCGCCAGCACCGGCGCGGCGGCCGCGCTGTGGGCCGCCGCCGACCCCGACGCGCGGCCCGCCGCGGTGGTCTCCCGCGGCGGCCGGCCCGACCTCGCCGGACCCCGGCTGGGCGCGGTGACGGCCCCCACGCTGCTCGTCGTCGGCGGCGCCGACCCGCAGGTCCTCGAACTCAACCGGGAGGCCCGGGCCCGGCTGCACTGCGAGAGCCGGCTGGAGGTGGTCCCCGGCGCCACCCACCTCTTCGAGGAGCCCGGCACGCTGGAGCGGGTGACCGAACTGGCACGCGACTGGTTCGCGGACCACATGGCACCCGCGCATGTCTAGGGTCTGTCGTTCGGATCAGGTCGGCTGTGGGGCACGTTGCCTTTCGGCCGGCCCGAGCCCCGCGACGCCGGCATGATCCGAACGACAGGCCCTAGCCCGGCCGCCGGCGCGCGGACCCACCCCCGCGAGGAGCCGCCCGGTGCGAGGAGGAGCCGCCTGCGCGAGCGGGCCATGCCCGAGGAGAGCCATGCGTGACGAGAGCCACGCGTGAGGAGGGGCCATGCGCGAGGAAGCCGTCACCCTGTTCCTCGCGGGTGACGTCATGCTCGGCCGGGGCGTCGACCAGATCCTCCCGCACCCCGGCGATCCGGTCCTGCGGGAGGACTACGTGCGCGACGCCCGCGAGTACGTCGCCCTCGCGGAGGCCGCGCACGGGCCCGTGCCCCGGCCCGTGCCCGCCGCCTGGCCCTGGGGCGAGGCTCTGCCGGTGCTGGCGCGGGCCGCGCCGGACGTGCGGGTGATCAACCTGGAGACCGCCGTCACCCGGGACGGCGCCTTCGCGCCCGGCAAGGGCGTCCACTACCGGATGCACCCCGCCAACCTGCCCTGCCTCGCCGCGGCCCGTCCGGACGTCTGCGTCCTCGCCAACAACCACGTCCTCGACTTCGGCCCGGCCGGCCTCACGGAGACGCTGGACTGTCTCGCGGCGGCCGGGCTGCGCACCGCCGGGGCGGGCCGGGACGAGGACGCGGCATGGCGCCCGGCGGCCGTCCCGCTGCCGTCGGGCGGACGCGTCGTGGTCCTCGCCTTCGGGATGCCGTCCAGCGGGATCCCGCACGGCTGGGCCGCCACCGCCGACCGGCCCGGCGTCGCCCTCGTCACCGCGCCGACCACGGCCGCCGCCACCCGCTTCGCCGACCGCCTGCGCCGGATCCGAAGGCCCGGCGACATCGTCGTCGCGTCCGTCCACTGGGGCCCCAACTGGGGCTACACCCCCTCCGCGGCCGAGGTCCGGTTCGCCCACGCGCTGGTCGACGCCGGCGCCGACGTCGTGCACGGGCACTCCTCGCACCATCCGCGCCCTCCCGAGATCCACCGGGACCGGCTCGTCCTGTACGGCTGCGGCGACCTCATCGACGACTACGAGGGCATCGGCGGCTACGAGCGCTACCGCGACGACCTGCGGCTGCTGTACCTGGTGTCGGTCGAGCCCGGCACCGGCCGGCTGACCGGTCTGCGGATGGTCCCGCTCCGGGCGCGCCGGCTCCGGCTGGAGCACGCCCCGGCCGAGGACACCGCCTGGCTGCGCACCGTCCTCGACGGGTACGCCCGCGCCCTCGGCACCCGCGTCGAGCACGGCGCCGACGGCACGCTCACGGCACGGCCGCTGCGCTGACACCGGGCACGGTCAGCCCCGCCGGCCCTTCCGCAGGAAGCGGCGCAGCCGGGTCAGCGGCCAGGTGTTGATCACGTCCTCCCCGGTGAGCCAGCCGCGCTGCGCGGTGCCCACGCCGTAGCGCAGCTGCGCGAGGTGCGGCACGGAGTGCGCGTCGCTGTTCACCGCGAACCTCACCCCGTGCTCCCGGGCCCGCAGGATGTCCTCGTCGCCCAGGTCCAGCCGGTCCGGCTGGGCGTTGACCTCCAGCGCGGTGCCGGTGCGCGCGCACGCCGCGAACACCTCGTCCCAGTCCGCGTCGACGCCCGCCCGCTTGCCGATCAGCCGGGTCGTGGGATGCCCGATGACGTTGACGTACGGGTGCTCGCAGGCCCACACCAGCCGCCGCGTCATCGCCGTGCGTCCCAGGTCGAAGTGCGAGTGCAGCGAGGCCACGCACAGGTCGAAGCCGGCCAGGAACTCCTCCGGCCAGTCCACCTCACCCTCGGGGCCGATGTTCAGCTCGGTGCCGTGCAGCAGCCGCATCCGGCCCCGGGTGCCGTCCAGCTCCCGCAGCCGCTCCCGCTGGGCGAGGATCTTCTCGTCCGTCATGCGCTGCATGTACAGGTTGGGCGCGTGGTCGGTGACGGCGTAGTACGCGTAACCGCGCTCGGCGGCGGCCTCCACCATCGCCTCCAGCGAGGCCAGACCGTCCGTCAGATCGGTGTGCGTGTGCAGGTCACCGCGGATGTCCCGCTCGGTCACCACCTCCGGCAGCCCCTCGCCGAGCGCCGCCTCGATCTCCCCCCGGTCCTCGCGCAGCGTCGGCGGGATCCAGGGCAGCCCGAGCCGGGCGTACACCTCCTCCTCGGTGCGGGAGGCGACCGACGCCCCGCTCCCGGTGTCGAACACACCGTACTCGGAGAGCTTCAGCCCCTGGTGCCCGGCGATGGTCCGGGTGCGGATGTTGTGCGCCTTGGAACCGGTGAAGTACTGCAACGCGGCGCCCCACGACTGCGGCGGCACCACCCGCAGATCGACCTGGAGCCCCTTGCCGGTGCGCACCGAGGTCTTCTTCGCCCCCCGCGCGACGACCTCGGCGGTCACCGGCAGCTCGCACAGCGCGTCCATGAACGGCGCCGACCGCTCGGCCGCGACCAGCACGTCCAGGTCGCCGACGGTCTCCCGCATCCGGCGCAGCGAACCGGCGTACGCGCAGCGCGTGCAGCCCGTCACGGCGGACAGTTCGGCGACGATCCGCTCGGCGGTGTCCAGCGCCAGCGACAGCGGCACCCGTGTCCCCGCCCGGCGCAGCAGCTCGATGCCGTGCCGGATGTTCTCCTGCGTCTTCTCGCCGAAGCCCTTCAGATCGGCCAGCGCGTCCTTCTCGATGGCCGCGGCCAGTTCGCTCACCGACGAGATGTGCAGGTCCTCGTAGAGCCGCAGCGCCTTCTTCGGCCCCAGGGTCGGGATCGTGATCAGCTCGCGCACCCCGGCGGGGATCTTCGCCCGGCGCTCCTCGACCACGGCCATCTTCCCCGTGCGCAGGTACTCGGCCACCTTGTCGGCGATCGACCGGCCCACGTTCGGGATCTCCCGCAGCCCCTCGGCGTCCAGGGTCGAGACGTCCGCCGGATACCCGCCGATCGCCCGCGCCGCCTTCTCGTAGGCGCGTGCCTTGAAGGCGTCGCCTCCGGTGATGGCGATGAGATCGGCGTACTCCCGCAGAATCGCCTCGACCTCGTCGTTGGCCCGGGCCATGCGTCAGGACCTCCCGGCGTGCATGCCCCTGCGGGCACGACCGTACGAGCGTGCCCTTCCACCGTACGAGCGCGCCCGCCGGCCCGCGCGACGTCCCGGACCCTACGCCCCGGAAATCTTACTGACGAGTCAGGAGGGTCGGGGGACGGAGGAAAACCCAAGGGAATACGGGCGGGTCTCCTGGTGCGGCGCGGCAGGGGTTGATGTGAATCTACTCACATGGCCAGAACGGTGCGGTAACCAGCCGACGTTGCCACGCGTACAGTGTCCGATATGCCCTGTGATTTACGAATCTGTTCGCGCAGCCTGACCGGCATTGTCATGCTCCTCGGCCTTTCGGCAATCCAGGAGGCGGGGGTCTGTCAACTGGCTCAAATCAGTCAGTCGTCACATGACATCGTCAAGCAACTCGGTAGTAACTCTTGGTGTCGAACGCCTGTCCCTTTACTATTTTGATGATCATATCCGGGTGGCGCGAATTTAGGTGAACTTTACACTTCAATACTGGACACACCGAAGGAGTGTGGACTGTGAACGGGGGTACACAGGCCGATGGAGGAAGGGAAGACACAGAGAGGGGCCGCGATCACGCCGACGCGCCTCACGACCCGACCTCGATGAGCGACGCGCTCTACCTCATCGGATCGCCGCACTCGGCGGATATGAGCGACGAGGCGAGAACACAACTCGATCAGGCCCGGATCAGGTTTGTCAGAGGTGACCTTTACGGCGCATTGAAATTCCTGGACGAGGCGCTGGGGGAGCTGGATTCGAAAATACCGGCCCACCGGGACATCCTCGCATTTCGCGTCCTCACCGGATCCATGACCGGTGAGGACACCGAGAAATGGGTGACGATCGGCTCGGGCCGGAGCGACCCGGATTCCCTGGAAGTGGTCAATCTGTGTGTGCGGTCGCACCAGAAATGGCATCAGGGGCAGCTGGTCGAAGGGCTCTGGCTGAACCAGTCCGCGATGCAGAAGTCCCACGACGTCATCCCCATGTGGCGGCTCTACACCCAGCTGCTGCTGGCCAAGAAACTCATCGACCTGCATGTGTCCCAGCAGGCGGTACGGGTCGTGCAGGAGATGCGCGCGACCATCGACGGCGGCGGCCTGCTGGCCTTCAACTCGCTGCCCGACGCCCTGCTGGCCACGCTCGATCTGCAGGCAGGCCGGTTCGCCGAGGCCATCGACCGGGCCGGCGCCGCCATCGCCCTCAGCGACCAGCGGCGGTCGGCCGTCAGCGTGAAGCTCGCCCATTCGGTGGCCGCCATGGCGCACCTTCTGAGGGGCGAGCCGGACTTGGCCGCGCGCCAATTGGCGGCCTACCACCGGCGTTCCGCCTACTACGCGTACCCGGACTCCGTCGCGCGGGCCGCCTTCACCGAGATCGCGCTCGCCGCGGCCGAGGGCGGACCGCACCGGGCCGTCGAGCTGATGCGCACGAAATGGTCTCAGCTGGCCACCACCTCCGGGTGTCTCGTGGAGGACCCGGCCCGGGCGGCCTGGATGGTGGCGATGGCCCGCGCGGCGGGGGACCGGGACCTCGCGGACCGCGCGCTGCACGCGATCGAGCAGCTCGCCCAGAACAATCCGGGCGTGCCGGTCCTCGAATCCGCGGCCGAGCACGCCCGTTCGGCAGCGCCCGGCCGGCGCCCCGACGTCGTCACGGCCCTCGACTTCGGGACCGCTGCCGGAGCCGGTGCCGTCCGGCCCGAAGCGGCGGCCGAGCGCCGGCCGTCCGCCCTGCCGCAGCCGAGGGCGCACCGCCCGGCGGGCCCGCTCGCCACGCCGACCGGCGAGACGAGCCCGCGCAGCGCCCCTTCGTCCTCCCGTCCGTCCTCCCGGGACACGGACGAGGCCACGGCGGACCAGCACGACCGGCTGGCCTCGCTCACCCAGCGAGAGATCGAGATCGCCCGGCACGTGGCCCGGGGGCTGACCAATCAACAGGTCGCGCGGGAACTGGAATTGTCCCCGCACACGGTCAATTACCACCTGCGCAATGTCTTCCGGAAACTCGCGATCACCACACGCGTCAGACTGACCACGATCCTCTCCCACCTCGATTCCCACGACGACCCGAGGGAGCCCGGCAACTGACCGGCACCGGCACCGTCCGGGCGGGTTCACACCGCGGCGTCCAGGGCCTGCTCCAGCGCTCTGGACGCCGCGTCCGGGCCGAGTTCGGCGATGCCCTCCAGGGCGGCGAGCGCCTCCTCGGTCCCTCCGGTGCCGAGAAACTTGCGCCGTACCAGCGCGCGCTGCTCCTCACGCGTCGACGCGCCCGCGGAACCGGCGAACGCCGGGCACTCCTCGGTCTCGACGGTGCCGTCCGTCAGCTCGATCCTGACCCGTGCGCCGATCGCCATCGTCGCGTGCTCGAACGTCTCCTCCGGCTCGCCCAGCGCGTCCAGGACGAGCGGCGCGTCCGAGCCGGTCCACCGCGTCAGCTCCGGCCACTCCAGGGCCCGTTCGCCGGCCTGCCGCAGCGCCTCGCCCAGGGGGGAGGTGGCGTGCGCCATGCGCAGCGACAGGTCCATGTCGTGCTCGACCGTCACCTTGTCCGCCAACGCCCAGCGGTCCTTGTCGCGCAACGCGGCCGGATCCAGGTCGGGTGCCCCGAACGCACCGGTCAGCAGCAGGGTCGCCACCCCGTACCCGACGGACAGGGTGGCGGCCGACACCGAGGTGTCGGGCCCGCGCAGCGCGCCGGCGACCTTGCGCTCCATCTGCCAGGTCAGCAGGGAGCCCGCCACGACGATGCGCCCGACCCGCTCGGCGTCCAGCCGGCCGAGGCGCCGGTGCAGGCGCTCGGCGCAGTCGAAGGCGGCGTGCAGATAGGCGCTGCCCGGGAACTTCTTGTACGTCAGCGTGTCGGTGTGCCAGCGGACCCCGAGCAGCCGGTCCACGGTCTCGGGCACGGGCACCGCGGAGAGCTGGGCGAGCAGCCCCTCCGGGTGCTCCAGGACCTCGTCGGCGCCGCTGAGGCCGTGGGCCGCCGCGTCGCAGGCGTCGAGGGCGAGCCGTACCGGGGCCGCCGCCGTGAACGCCTTCACGTCGCTCGTCACCACACCGTGGTGCAGCGGAACGGCGAGGATGCCGAGGGCCAGGCCCAGCGCGGCCGTCCACTCCTGCCGCGAGGCGCCCCTCGCGTGCAGCCGCGCCGCCGCCGCACTGGCCAGGTGGCAGTGCGTGTTGGTCTGGCCCCGGAAGAACGGGCTCAGGATGGTCGCCGCGGTGATCCGCGCCGCACACTCGTCGGCCGTGACGATCGCGGCGAGCAGGGACCGGCCGTCGAGCCGGCCGCGCCGGGCCTCCGCGAGGGCGACGTTCACGGCACCCGCGGACACATGCCCGGCGTACGCGACCTCGTCGAAGTCGAGGGCCGTGGCGAGCGCGGACAGGACGTGGGCCGAGCGCGTCGGGTCGTCCTGGAGGGGGGAGCCGAACGCGGCCACCAGGGACCGGCCCACCGGATGGCCCAGGGAGGCGCGGACCGCCGCCAGGTTGGAGATCAACTGGCTGATCGCGGCCTGCCGCGTGTGCGGCGGAACGTCGTCGTACGTCACCCGGTGCGCCCAATCGGCCAGACGCGCGGTCAGGGACATGGCATCGCTGGACATGAGGATGTGGCTTTCGTCGAGTTCTGCTGCGGATACGTCAGGACTTGGCGGCCAGCGCGTCGAGATCCGCGTCCAGGGCGCGGAAGGAGCGGTCGTGCCACAGCAGCGGGCGCCCGTGTCCCACGTCCACGGACACCAGTTGCCCGTAGACGACCACGTGATCGCCGACCTCCGCGGTGGAGTGCAGGTCGCACCAGCTCACGGCCAGGGTGCCGGAGATCACCGGCGCCCCGTCGATCACCCGGACGGCACTGCGCAGGTCCGTCAGCCGGGCGCTGCCGCCGGGACGGCGACTGCACCGGTCGGCCACGTCCTGCTGATGGTCGGCGAGGAGATGGACGGCGAAACGCCCCGCGTCGCGGATCGCCGCGAGCGTGTCCGAGCCGCGCGCCAGACAGCACAGGATCACCGGCGGAGCCAGGGACACACTGGTGACGGTGCTGACGGTCGAGGCCGACCAGCCCGCCGAGCCGCTGGCGGTGACCACGGCGACGCCCGCCGTCAGCCTGCGGTAGTAGTCGCGGCACGCTTCGCTGCTCGGCGCCGGAGAAGCCGGCTGACGGTGCTGGGCCACGGATCATCCCTCTCGGAACCAGGCGGGTGTGTCGGGCGTGACCACGACGTCCAACGCGGCCGGAATCACCCGCAGCGCACAGCGGGGGTCCGTGCGCGGCATGACCTCGCCGTCGTGCTCGTACAGCAGCGGCTCCCCGTCGACGCGCTCCACGACCACGTGCTCGCCGCGCCCCCACCGGATCCCGGGGATGTCGTAGACGTCCCCCATCAGCGCCGCGTGCGCGAAGGCGTTCATGTCGGCGTCGGCCGTCACCACCGTGATGTCGAGCAGACCGTCGTCGAGCACCGACCGCGGCACGAGGTTCAGCAGCCCGCCCCGGTACCGGAATCCGCCCACGATCGTCTCCACGATGCCGCCCTCGTGGACCACCGTCCCGTCGACCACGACCCGGCCCTGGTAGGGCACCAGCTCCGCCATGGCGGCGAGGGCCGCGTCCATCAGCAACTGCCGTCCGCTGCCCGGAAGCTCGGCCGCCTTCAGCAGCGTCTGCGCGAACAGGCCGCTGCCCGAGCCGAGGACGACGATCTGGTCGTTCTGCTCGATCCGGGCGAGATCGAGGGTCCGGGTGGCCGCCTGCCCGCGCGTCACCCGGTCGACGGCCGCGTCCCACGACGCGTCGTTCCACAGGCCGCGGTAGACGGAGTTGCCCGTCCCGCCCGGCGCGACCAGCAGCGGCGGGGTCGCCACCCCGGCCTCCCGGGCCCGCCACAGCCCCGTGACCACCTCGAAGACCGTCCCGTCACCGCCCACGGAGACGACGGCGTCCACGGGCTCGGCGTCCGCGGCCAGTTTGTACGCGATGTCGGGGGCGTCGCCCGGCGCCGTGGTGGTGAAGGTGCGCACCTCGACCGCCTCACGCGCTGCCAGGTCGGCGATCAGCTGCTCGCCGTCGCTGCCCGCCGCCGGATTGAGGATCGCGGCAAAGCGCAGCCGCTGCTGTGCAGACATGTCTCTCCTGGTCTCTCGCTCGATCACGGGAGCAGCCGGCGCACGACACTGACGCGCGCCCCGCGCTTCGGAATCATGGTGATGTGGTTCATGGCGCTGCCCTCGTCGCCCGGGTCGACGGCGCGCAGCTCCACGGCGCGGAGCACCGCCGCGAGCACGGTCTCCACCTCGACCTGCGCGAAGGTGGCGCCCAGGCAGCGACGGGCGCCGCCGCCGAACGGGATCCACGCGTTCTGCGGCGGAGTGCCCTCCAGCCACCGTTCGGGACGGAACAGCCGGGCGTCGGGCCCCCACAGCCGCGGATCGCACTGCACGGCGCCGATCGACGGCAGCACCGACACCCCGGCCGGCAGCCGGTAGCCGCCCAGCTCGATCGGCTCGGTCAGCCGGCGCGCCACGTTGTGGATCACCGGCCGGACCCGCAGCGCCTCCTTGAACACGGCGGTGCGGTACGGGTCCTTGGGCTCGTCCAGGCCCTCGCGCACCCGGGCCAGCACCCGCGGATGGCGCACCAGCCGCTCGAACAGCCAGGCCAGCGCGACCGCGGTCGTCTCGTGCCCGGCCACCAGCAGGGTCATGACCTCGTCGCGCACCACCTCGTCGTCGGGCTCGCCCTCCAGCAGCATCGACAGCACATCGGTGCGTTCCGAGCGGCGCGGGTCCGTCCGGCGCCGGGCGATCTCCGCGTAGATGAGTTCGTCGGCGCGCTCCAGCCCGGAGACCACCTTGGTCCAGGGCCAGACGCGGCCCAGGCCCGGACGGATCCAGACGAGGATGTCGGACAGGCCGATGTCCGCGACCTTGCGCAGCGCCGCGCCCAGCTCGGCCGCCCGCCCGGGGTCGTCCACGCCGAACACCACCCGCACCATGATGTCCAGGGTCAGCGCGTAGGCCCGGTCGAGCAGCCGGACCGGACGGCCCACCGGCCAGCTGAGGGCCTCCCGCTCCGCCAGCTCCTGCATGGCCACGACCAGCTGGCTGATGCGCTCGTGGTGGAACGGCGGCATCATCCGCTTGCGTGCCGGGCGGTGCTCGGGCGCGTCGAGGGTGAGCACGGAGTGACGGCCGACGATCGGCACGAGCAGGGAGTTGCCCTCCCCGGCGTGGAAGACGTCCGGCGCGCCGCGGAACACCTCCTTGATGTGCTCCGGGTCGCGCAGCAGCACGAACGGGCCGCCGGGCACGACCCGCAGGGTCACCATGTCCCCGTACCGGTCGTGCATCTGCGTCAGATAGTGCTGCCTGCTGCGCCGGAAGCGGACGGTCTGCCGGGCCACGGACTCGGACGGGCCCGGCGGCATCCGGTCCATCGGCTCCGTGATCGGCATCTTGCTGATCGAGGCCGACCGCGCCAGACGCTCGCGCGCGGTGGCCGGGCGGCGGGGGGAGGCGTGCTGTGCGGAGGTGCTCACGAGGGGATCTCCGTCCGTGGTGCGGGGCCGCCCGCCTCGGCTGCCGCCTGGGCGGACCCGGACGGCGCCGCCGCGGTGGCGAGATGCTCCAGATAGCGGTCGAGGACGCGGTCCGTGACCCGGCCGCGCGGCAGCCAGGGGGCGCTCGCCCGCAGCCAGGGCAGATCGCTCGGCCCGGTGTCCGCGCCGGCGATACGACGGGCCAGCACGCTGCCGTGGTAGACGCTCAGGGCGAGCCCGTGACCGTTGCAGCCGGTCGCGTGATGCAGCCATGGATCGCCGCGGTGCTCCCCGAGCACGGGCAGACCGTCCCGGGTCACGGCGATCGGGCCCGCCCAGGCGGCGTCGAGCGAGATGTCGGCCAGGGCCGGGGAGAAGGCCCGCGCCGCCGCGAGGAGCCGCCCGGGGTGCGGGGCGAAACAGCCGTGGGCCCCCCGCTCCAGGGCGCCGCCGCCGACCACCAGCCGGCCGTCCGGGGTGAGCCGGAAGTAGGGCGCCACCTCTCCGTGCTCGATCAGCGGCTCGGCGTCCAGGCCGGCCAGCTCCGCCAGCTGCTCCTCGGACAGCTTGTGCGTCACACCGGCCTGCACGCGCACGGGCAGCACGCCGGACGGCGCCGCCGCCAGGGCGCCGCCGTACGCGTTGACGGCGAGGACGACATGGTCGGCGACCAGTTCGCCGCCGTCGGTGACGACCGTGTTCAGCAGTCCCCGCCGGATCCGGCGGACCTGGCTGTTCTCATGGACGACCAGGCCCAGCCGCTCGCCGGCCCGGGCCAGCTGCTCGGTGAGCGCCGCCGGATCGAGCGTCGCGGCCGGGCCGTAGCGCAGCCCGCTCAGACTGCGGCCCGCGTACGGGGGCAGCTGGTCGCGCTCGACGAACTCGACGTACTCCGGGGGCAGCCCGAGCATCAGCGCCGCCTGGCGCTCCTGGTACTGGTGCTCGGCGGCCCGCTCGTCGCGGGCGACGACGAGCTGGCCGCCCGGCGTCAGATCGCAGGCCAGCTGGTGCCGCTCCACCAGGTCGAGCACGTGCCGTACCGCGGCCACCGACCACAGGTGCGCGGCCCGGGCGACGTCGTCCCCGAAGCGCCGCCGCGCCACCTGCAACGGAGGCCCGATGCGCGGGCCCAGCAGCCCGGTGCCACGGCCGCTCGCACCCGCGGCGACGCGGTCCGCCTCCAGCACCACCACCCTCGACTCCGGATTCAGCGTCAGGAGTTCCAGCGCGGTGGACAGTCCCGTCAGGCCCGCTCCGACGACGGCGACGTCGCAGCGCCGCCGTCCGCGCAGCCGCGGACGCGTCGCCTCCTGGCTCGTCGCCCAGGGGGTGAGGTGGCTGTTCATCGCCTGCCCCGCAGGGCGCCGGCCAGGGTGAAGCGCCGGGATCCGGTGATGGCGCGCGCGATGGCCCGCGCGTCGACGGCCATGTCGGGCAGCTGGCCGGGGGGCAGCCGGTAGCCCTGGAAATAGAGATGGGGCGCGTGGGGGAGGGTCTGGGCGCCGTGCACCAGGGGCCGGCCGCCGGGCTGGGACAGCACGCCCAGGTGCCCCAGCAGCCCTTCCATGTCGGGGCGCTGACCGGTGGCCGCGATGACCACGTCGGGCTTGATGCTGGTGCCGTCGTCGAGCAGCACCGCCTTGCGGTTGAAACCGGTGACGCCCCGGACGATCTCGATGGACCCGTCGCGGACGCCCGCGATCAGGCCGCGGTCGATCGCGCCGTACGAGTGGCCGATGCGGGCGGTGCCCGCCATCGTGCCCTCCTTGGGCATGGGTATCCCGTAGCGGGACAGGTCCCCCCACTGCATCCGGTGCATCAGCAGGCTGGCCCGGTTGACGAGCCAGTGCGGCAGCGGTCCGTGCTTGATGGCCTGGCAGAGCAGGGAGGTGCTGGGGCTCAGCTTGAACAGGACCGGCATGTTCCGGATGGACATCCGCACCCGGGACGCGCCCGCCTGCGCCGCGGCCACGGCGATGTCGATCCCGGTCGGGCCGCAGCCGACCACCAGCACGTCCTTGCCCACGTAGGGATCCGGCACGGTGTACTCGCGGGCGTGGAGGAACTCGCCCTCGAACTCCTTCAGCCCCGGCCAGTCCGGGACGAACGGCTTGCGGTGCAGCCCGGTCGCGACGATGACGTGCTCGGTCCGCAGATCGCCGTCGGAGGTGCGCACCACCCAGCGGTCCCCGTCCCGGTCCACGCGCTGCGCGTCCGTACCGAAGCGGATGTCGGGGTTCAGCACCTCGATGTACTTCTTCATGTACGTCAGGAAGTCGTTGCGCATGGGCCACGGCCCGTACTCCGCGGACAGCCGCATGCCCGGGAGCGAACTCAGCCGCCGCCACGAGTTCATCCGCAGCGAGGGGTAGTACGAGTGCCAGGTCGAGCAGGCCCGCTGCTCGCGGTCGAGCAGCAGCGGATCGAGGCCGGCCTCCTTCAGCGTCCAGGCCACCGCGAGCCCGCCCGGACCGGCACCGATGATGACGGGGCGTTCCTTTGTCACGGACATGAGCTGGATCCTCACCTCAGACGTGTTCGGGCTGTCGCATGCCGGACCGGTCCCGTTCGGCGAGCCGGCGTTCGAACTCCTCGAAGGCCGGCAGCCGCACCGGCTCGAACCGCACCGCGAACGGCTTCAGGAAGTTCCCGAACAGGGCCCGGTCACCGCACAGATGGATGGGCACCGCGAGCAGCGCCCACTCGAAGCCCGCGACCAGCGCCCAGACACCCACGACCACGGCGTTGGTGACCATGCTGTGCATCGTGTTGTAGAGGACGTAGTACACCTTGGAGATGTCGCCGCCGCGGGCCCGCCGGTAGGCGATCGCCCCGGGGATGTAGCCGATCAGGTCGATGTAGACGAACAGCAGGACGGCCGGCCACCAGCGCACCTCAGACAGGTGCAGGAGGAAGAGCACCGAGCACACCACCAGGGCGACCCCGTACTCCAGGCGCAGCAACCCGTACGTCGTCCTGGTCTCGAAGCGGTTCGCGTGATCCATGTGCCGTCTCCTCGCTCACGCCGCTGAAGCGGAGCGCTCGTCCGCTCCCGCGAACCGGGCCTTGATGACGGCGGCCGTGGCCGGGTCGCCGATGACCGTGACATTGCCGAGCAGACTGCCCACGATGGTGGCGATGGCCTCCTTGAGGACCTTGGTCGCGATCGGCTCCAGAACGCCCGCGAGGCTCGGGATGCCGAAGTCGAAGGTCACCTCGAACGTGACCTCGCAGCCGTCGGCGACCGGCTCGATCCGCCAGGAGCCGCGGAACAGCTCGAAGTCCCCGTCGGTCTGCTCGAAGACGATCCGTCGCGCGTCCCGCTGGAAGTAGTCGATCTCGGACCAGCGCAGCGGACCGTTGCGGAAGAAGATGTCCCAGTCACTGGCGAGCGGCCCGTCCGCGTCGCCCGGGTGCACCACGACGGAGCGCACCTCGTCCACGAACTCGGGGTAGCGCTCGAATTCGGTGATGCGCTGGTACGCCGCGTCGGCGTCGATGCCCGTGGACCGCAGGGTCAGTTCAAGGCTACGCATGGGTGAGTACCTCGTATTCAGGATTGCGTTCGGCGACCTGACGGGCCGCTCGGTCGAACCGCTCGATGAAGAACTCGACGTCGGAGTCCGACATCACGGCGGGGGGCGTGAACCGCACCACGTTGTCCGAGTTGAGGGAGAGATTGGCCACGACGTCCTGGCCGACGAGCGCGATGAAGAGGTCGGCCGCCAGGGCCGGGTCGACGAACTCGACGCCGATGAGCAGCCCGGCACCGCGCACCTCATGGGGGTGGTGGGCCAGATGCGCACCCGTGATCCGCGTGAGTTCGGGCGTGATCAGGCTGCCCAGCTCGGCCGCCCGGTCCACCAGGCCCTCGTCGCGGATCGCCGTGATCGCGCCGCACACGGCGGCCATGGCGAGGGGCGCCGCGGAGAACGTCGAGGTGTGCAGGACGGGGTCGCGGTCGAGGACGGAGAACACCTCCGAGGTCGCGATCGTCGCCGCGACCGGCATCACCGCGCCGCCCAGCGCCTTGCCCGACAGCAGGATGTCGGGCCGTACCTCCTCGGCGTCGGCCCCCCACCACCTGCCGAGCCGGCCGAGCCCGGTCTGGATCTCGTCCACGACGAGCAGGGCGCCGTACTCCGAGCACGCGGCCCGCACCGCGCTCAGATAGCCGGCCGGCGGGATGACCACACCGCCCTCGCCCTGGACCGGCTCGACGATGACACAGAACTCGCCCGGGTGCTCGGCGAGGACCGCGCGGAGGGCCGGCACGTCGCCGTACGGCACATGGGAGACGTCCGGCAGCAGGGGGCGGAACGGCTCCTGGAAGGTGCTCTTCGCCGTCACCGACAGGGCGCCCAGCGTCTTGCCGTGGTAGCCGCCGACCATCGACACCAGGCGCCGCCGCCCGTTGAGCCGGGCGAGCTTGAGGGCGGCCTCGACCGCCTCGGTGCCCGAGCCCGAGAAGTGGATGCGCTCCAGACCGGGGGGCGTCACGGACGTCAGCAGCTCCGCGGCGCGGGCGGCGGCCGGCTCCAGGAAGATACGGGAACCGATCGGATGGCTGTGCAGCTGCCGCTCGACCTCGCGGACCACCGTGGGGTGCCGGGCGCCGGTGATGAACACGCCGTAGCCGCCCGCGTTGAGGTACCGACGGCCGTCGCTCGCCGTGATCCACGCCCCCGACGACTCCACCTCCACCTGGCCGCCGAGCACCTCCGCCAGCCGGGCCCGTCCCGAACTCATCGTGCGCCGGTACACCGCGGACACCCGGGCACTGTCGAGCGTCTCGTCGCTCTGCATGGCCGCGTTCACCTCTTCCCTCTTGTCGGAACCCTCGGGAGCCATCGGAACCCTCGGGAATCAGTCGAAACGGAGCACGTCACCGCGGAAGCTGGCCGCCAGCGCGGCACTGGTCGCGCCCTTGGACGGCGGGTGGAAACTCACGCAGTGGCAGGCGGCCGCCAGGTACGCCACATCCGGTGAGCCGATGTACGCCATGCCGCCCAGGGCCTCCACGGCCCGCCGCGCGGAGTCCACGATGGCCTCCTGGGCGCCGTACCGGGCGACCATGGCCCGGGCCAGGGCGGCGTTGTCGCCCTCCTTCGCCATCAGCTGCCGGGCGATCCCCTCCAGCAGCTGAGCGGCGGTCTCGATCCTGATGCCCAGGTCCGCGACGACGGCGGGGGTGATCCGCTTGCTCGCGAAGGCCTTCTCCACCAGAGCGCTGGCCATGCCCAGGTAGCAGGAGGTGATCAGCATCTCGAACCACATGAACCCGATGGTCTGCAACTCGTCGATCTCGCCCCGCTCACCGATCTCCGTCGGCACCAGCAGGCGCTCGTCGACGAACACATCGGTGAGCCGGACCTCGTCGCTCTCCGCGCCCGCGAGGACGTCGCTCTTCCAGAACGGATGGACGGACACCCCCGGGGTCTCCGCCGGCAGCAGCATCAGGACGGTCTCCTGCCCGCCGTCCTCGCGCGGGACCGCGACGCTGGCGGACAGCAGGTTCATCGAACGCGACATGCTGCACGGGCGCTTGGCGCCGTTGACGACGATGCCGCCGTCCGCACGGGTGCCGCTGACCGTCGGGGAGAGGATGCCCTGACCCGGGTTGCCCTCGGCGAAGCCGGACGACACCAGCAGGTTCTGCGTGGCGATGCCTTCCAGCAGCGCCCACTCCACACCGCTGGACCGCAGGCTCTCGGCGAGCGTGAAGATGGTCGCGACCGAGAAGTGGTGCATGGTCGACGCCACCGCCAGGGACGGCGCCGCCGCCCCGATCGCGCGGGTCACCCGCACGGCGTCCAGCGCGTTCGCGCCGAGCCCCGCGTACGCCTTGGGGATGACCAGGGCCGGGCCGCCGGCGGAGCGGAACAGCTCCAGGCCCTGGTTGTCGGGCTTCTCCAGGTCGGCCAGGGGCGACTCGGACAGCTTCGACAGCAGGCCGGGCAGATACGTCTCACAGACCGCGCGGGCCTCATCGAGCGACTGCAACGCTGTCCTCCTCCTTGATGACGACGGAGACTCCCTGGAGGTGAGTCGTGCGCAGCACGGGATAGTTGGCCTCGCCGAAGGCCCCGCCCGTCAGACCGGTGCCGCCGTGCGACGGCAGGGGCGCGGTGAACGCGATGTGCGAGTCGTTGACCTTGAGCAGCCCGCCGGTGACGGTATGGGCGACGAACCGGTCGACGACCTCCTGGTCGCGGGTCCACAGCGAGTTGCGCAGGCCGTACTCGTTCGAGTTCACGTACTCGACGCAGGCGTCCAGGAGCGCCTCGTCGTCGGCGGACTCGGGCACCACGATCGGCAGCAGCGGGAAGAACGTCTCCTCCCGCACCGCCCGCACCTCGCGCGCGTCCTTCAGCCCGTCGACACGCAGCACGGTGGGCTGGAGGAAGAACCCGGCGCTGTCGTCCACCGTGCCGTCGAGCTGCATGCCGTGGCCGCCGGTGACCACGGTCGCGCCCTTGTCCACCGCGTCGTTCAGGAAGTCGTGGAACTTGTCGTGCCGCAGCACCGGCGAGAGCAGGACGCCCTCCTGGTCCGGGTAGCCCGGGCGCAGCCGCTGCGCACGCTCGGCGACCCGCTCGATCAGGGCGTCCGCGACCTCCGGGTGCACGATCGCCTGGTTCGGGATCATGCACAGCTGGCCCGAGCCGTAGAAGCTCTCCGCGAGCGCGTCGGCCGCCCCGTCCAGGTCGGCGTCCTTCCACACCACCACCGCGTCGTTGCCGGCGAGTTCGAGGATCGGCTTCTTGCCCGCCTCGACGCAGCGGCGCTCCAGCTTGAGGCCGTTGGGCACGTCACCGAAGAACAGGACGTCGTCCACCAGCGGGCTGCGGATCCACGCGTCCAGCATCGGCGCGGGGTTCCCGCACACCACGTTGAGCAGTCCGGGCGGGGCGCCGAGCTGGTCGAGGATCGGCGCGATGATGTGCCGCAGCGCGTAGGTGACGCCGTACGGTGCGGTGCGCGGCGCCCGCACGACGGCCGCGTTGCCGCCCGGCAGGCACATGCTGCCCAGCAGCGCGCTGACCAGGGGCGCGTTCGCGGGCGGGGTGATGCACACGACGCCGTCGGGCTGGCGCCGGACGATGTTGCGGCGGTTGCCGACGGTGAACTCCTGGTGCAGCTGACCGCGCAGATACGCCGCCGACTCCGGCCGGGTCAGCTCGCGCATCCCGGAGATCTCCCACTTGGCCAGCTCCAGCGGGTGCCCCTCCAGGGTGAGCAGGCGGACGAGTTCGTCCTGGTGCTCCTCGATGGTGGCGCGCAGCAGCTCCATCCAGCCGTCGAAGCGGACCGACAGGGGGGCCGCGCGCCAGATCTTCGTCGCCTCCGCCGCGGCCTGCACCGCGTCCTCCACGGTGGCCTCGTCGGCGAGGGCCACCCGGCCGGCGATGACGCCCTCCGGCACCTCGTCCGGGGAGACCCGGCCCGATTCCAGCCGCCTCTTGAGGGTGAGACTCGCGAACGAGTCCTCCAGGACGGCGCGGGCCGACAGGACGTAGACCCATCGGCCGCTCTCGATGTCCTTGCCACGTACGTAACTACTGAGTGATGGGATTGCCTGTGCCTCGACACTTGCTGCCAAAGTGACCCCGCAAGGTAGATGTCTGCGGCAGCTGGGGGACGGTGTCCGCACGCCGCTGCCAGCGCTGCGGAAAGCAGTATTGACGGCCCCCCTGAAACGGGTCTGACTTCCGGCGTGCGGTGGTGTGGGCAGCGCGTCAGAGCGGATTGCTAGCTTCTGGCAGACCATTTTCCGTACGTGAGGACAGAGCATGCAGATGCCCGACTCGCTCCGGCCGGAAGCCAGCGCCTCGATCCTTTCGGCCCTGGAACGCCACGCGGACAACCCCAGTGCCTTTCTTGCGCTCAACCGCGGCAATGAGTACTTCACCTGCGAGGACCTGGACGGATTTGTCTGCTATCGGGTCCAGGGGCGCCGCTGGATCCAGTTCGGCGGGCCGTTCGCCGCCCCGGACTGCCGGCGGGAACTGGAGACCCGGTTCGTCGAGCGCGCGCATAGCCAAGGCTGCAAGGTGATCGGCGCGCAGCTTCAGCGTGCGGACGCCGAGCTGTTCGCCGAGCTGGGCCACACCGTGAATCAGGTCGGCGCCTCCTACGCCGTGCGGCTCCCGGACTTCTCGCTGCGCGGGAAACGCTTCGTACGGCTGCGCAACAAGATATCCCGGGCCCTGCGCGCGGGGCTGGAGATCACCGAGATCGAGCCGGACAAATGCGCCGACGAGATCGAGGTCATCAATCAGCGGTGGCTGCGGGACAAGGGCAAGCACACCAAGGAACTCGCCTTCCTCATCGGCGAGATCGGCGGCGAGTGGCAGCCGCTGCGCAAGCTGTACGTGGGAAAGGTCGACGACACCGCGATCGCCTACGTGTCGTACGCACCGGTGCACGGCTCGCGTCCGGGGTGGCTGCACGACCTGAGCAGGCGGCTGCCGGACTCACCGCCCGGCGTGATGGAGGCCATCAACTCCCAGGCCATCCAGGACATGCAGGCAGCCGGCACGGAATGGCTGCACTTCGGCTTCACGCCGTTCACCGGCCTCGACAGCGACCACGAGCTGCCCACCGCCAGCCCCATGGCGGCGCGCGTGGTCCGGTTCGTCGCCGAGCACGGTGACCGGGTGTATCCGGCGAAGAGCCAGCTGGAATACAAGTCCAAGTGGTATCCGGACGTCGTCCTGCCCGAATACTTCGCCTTCGACGGAGGACTGTCGCTCCGGTCGCTGTGGAGCGTGGCGAAGGGGACCAACATCATCTGACGCGGCCGCATCCGCACCGTGCCGCCGGAGGAAGGGAAACGAAGTGTCCGAAGTCTGTTTCACCGCGACCTGCGATGCGCCGCTCGACGTCACCTTCGCCTATCTCGACGACTATCGCAACGTTCTGGAGTACATGCACGGGATGACGAGCTACCGTCCGGTCGGTGAACTCGACCACGGTCTCGGGGCGATGTACGAATCGACGATCAAACTCGGTCCTTCCACCCAGAAGTCGACCATCAAGAACGTGTGCTGGGAGAAGAACGCACGCGTCTCCTACGAATCGGTCTCCGGTATGCGGTCGACCACCACTTTCGTCTTCCGGGAACTGCCGGGACAGCGCAGCGAGGTGGAGGTGCGCATCGGTTTCTCGCTGCCCGGCGGAATAGCGGGACGGGCCCTGGAGAAGACCCTGGAGCCGTTCATCGCCGCAGCGGCGAAGAACACGGCCGCGAACATCTCCCGTGTGGTGTCCGCCCATTATGCGAGGCAGGTGGCCGCCGCCGGGAACGCCGATTCTCCGAGGCCCTGAACGGGGAGGACGTCATGGGCGGGGTTCGGACCGAGAAGGCCGTCGAACGCGGTGACGGCGAGGAGGCGGGCGGCACCCGGCCGGCCCGCCGGCGTCCCACCATGAGCTTCGACGCCATCGCCGGGCTGGCCGACCGGCTCGCCGACGAATGGGCCGCACGACTGGGCCTGCCGGCCGCGCACCTGGGCCTGCCGGCCGAGCAGCTGCCGAACGGCTAGCCGCCCGGCACCGGAGGGCACCAGGACGCACGGGAAACCCCCGATGCCTCGGGCATCGGGGGTTCGGCGTGGGTACCGCCGCCTTCAGCCGGCCCGCACGGCCGCCGTGTCGCGGTCCGGCCGGCGGTCCCACTGCTCCCTCAGGAAGGACCCGATGTCCCGCACCGACGCGGCGGCCTCGCGGACCAGCCCCGCCTGGGCCTGGGCCGCGTGCCACAGCACCCGGCTCTCCGCGAAGCGCACCGTCACACCGGCCCGGCGCAAGGACGCCGCCAGGTCGACGCACTGCCCGTAGAGCAGTTCCCGCGTGTTGGTGTGCAGATAGGTGGGCGGCAGGCCCGTGAGGTCGCCGCGGGCGGGCGCGTAGCGGGGATCGGCGGGGTCCATCGCCCCCCGGTACGCGGCGGCGCACGCGAGCCCCCACGCCCGGCTGACCACGAGGTCCCGGCGCTGCTCGGCGACCCGGCCCGGGTCGGCCCACGGCGAGACGAGCGCCAGCGCGGCCGGCACTCCCGGCCGGCCGGCAGCGCCTTCGCCGGCGCTCTCACCCGCCAGGGCGACCGCGTGCCGGGCGGCGGCCAGGGCGATCCCGCCGCCCGCCGAGTCGCCGGCGAGCACCAGGGAGGACGGCGCGTGGCCCTCGTCCCGCGCGAGGACGTCCATCGCCGCGAGCGTGTCCTCCAGGGCCGCGGGGCACGGGTGCTCGGGGGCGAGGCGGTAGTCGAGGACGTAGACGGGACGGCCGGTCGCACGGGCCAGATGCGCCGCGAGGGAGCGGTGCGTCGCGGGGGAGCCGACGGTGAACCCGCCGCCGTGCAGATACAGCACGGCCCCCGGGCCGGAGGCCGGCCCCGCCGTGACGCGCTCGGCCCGCCGGGCCCCGAGCCACAGCCTGTCCACCCGCGCGCCGGCCGGCATCGGCTGGCCGACGGAGAACGCGTTCAGCAGCACGCGCTGCACCGGCCAGGGCACACGGGGATGGAACGTCGTCCGGAAGAAGGGGTGCAGCAGGGCTTTCGCCACCGTCGGCGGAAGGTTCACGGGCGCGCTCCCGGGCGGGGCGCGATCCGGAGCAGACGGGACATGACGGCCCCGAAGCGCTGCGAGCCCGCGGGCGCGATCCTGCCCAGCAGATCGAGGGCCTTGGCCTCGGCGCCGATGAGCACGCGTGCCCGCTGCTCGTGCACCCCGCGCACGATGGTGTCGGCGGCCATCTCGGGGCTGTGCAGCGCGAGGCGCTTGTCGAAGGCCCGCGCGATGGAGGCCGCGTCCAGGCCGGCGGCGGCCCCGGCGTTGCGGGCCACCGCGGTCTTGATGCCGCCGGGGTGCACCGCGGTCACACGCACCGGGTACCGGGCCAGCAGCATCTCCTGCCGCAGCGCCTCGGTGAAGCCGCGGACGGCGAACTTCGAGGCGCTGTAGGCGCTCTGCCCCGGGTAGGTGATCAGCCCGAACAGGCTGGAGACATTGACGACATGGCCGTCACGGGACGCGATCAGGTAGGGGAGGAACGACGTGGTCATGTACACCGTGCCCCAGAAGTTGACGTCGAGGACGCGCTCGACCTCCTTGTACGACTGCCGCTCCACCTCGCCGTAGTAGGCGATGCCCGCGTTGTTGTAGACCTGATGGACCGTGCCGAAGTACGCGCGGACGTCGTGCGCGTACGCGATGACGGCTTCCCGCTCGGTGACGTCGAGGCGGGTGGCCCAGATGTCCCGTCCATGGCCCGCGCAGATCTTCGCGGTCTCCTCGACGCTCTTCTCGTCGATGTCGGACAGCGCCAGATGCGCCCCGAGTTCGGTGAGGCGCACGGCGAGCGCGCGCCCGATTCCGGACCCGGCACCGGTGATGACGACGACCTTGTCCTTGAAGCTGTCCAGTGGCTTCCTTGCCATGCGCGTCCTCACCTCGAGATGTGGTAGGCGTCAGCGTCGAAGGTTCGCGTGATGCGGCGGAAGGTGTACGAGAAGCCGGGCCACATCGTGGTGTTGGCACCGTGCTTGTCGAGGTACCAGCTGGCGCAGCCGCCGGTGTTCCACACGCTGCGCGACAGCTCCTCCTGCACGGACCGGTAGTAGGCCTCCTGCGCGGGCTCCCGCACCTCGACCGTGCGCAGCCCCTGGCGCTTCATGAGGGTGAGGGCGCCGACGAGATAGTTCACCTGCGCCTCGATCATGAAGATCATCGAGTTGTGGCCGAGCCCGGTGTTCGGGCCCACCAGCAGGAACATGTTGGGGAAGCCCGCGATGGCGGTGCCCTTGTAGCACTTGCGGCCGACCGTGTCGAACACGTCCGCGAGACTGCGCCCGTCCTTGCCGAAGATCCTCCGGTACATCGGAGAGTCGGTGACGTGGAAGCCGGTCGCGAAGACGATGACGTCCGTGGGGTGCTCCACGCCGTCCGCCGTGACGAGGGACTTCTCGCGGATCTGCGTGATGCCCGCGGTGACCAGGCGCACGTGGTCCAGGTTGAACGTGGGGTAGTAGGTGTTGGAGAGCAGGATGCGCTTGCAGCCGAGCCGGTAGTCGGGGCGCAGACGGCGGCGCAGGGCCGGGTCGCGCACCTCCTGGCGGAGCTTGGCGCGGGCCAGCAGCTCGACCGGCTTCAGCAGCCCGGGCACCTTGGCCAGGGCGATCGCCTGCGCCTCGTGGGCCCAGTAGATCCCGGAGCGCAGGGCGCGCTGGTAGAAGGGCACGAACCGGCAGGCGAGGCGTTCGGCCCGCGAGTACGGGCGGTCCAGGCGCGGCATGACCCAGGGCGCGGTGCGCTGGTGCACCTGGAGTTCCGCGACCCGCGGCGCGATGGCCGGCACGATCTGGATGGCGGACGCTCCGGTGCCGACGACGGCGACCCGCTTTCCGGTCAGATCGGTGTCGTGGTTCCAGCGGGCCGAGTGATGGATGTCCCCGGCGAAGGTCTCGATGCCGGGGATGTCCGGCAGCGCCGGCTCGCACAGCGCTCCGAAGGCACCCACCAGGACGGTCGCCGCGAACGCCCCCTGGGACGTCTCGACGTGCCAGCCCTCGTCCTCGCCCTGCCAGCGCGCGCTCAGCACCTCGCAGTCGAAGACGTGACGGTCGTGCACCCGGTGACGGCGCGCGACCTTCTCGATGTAGGCCTGGATCTCCGGCTGCGGGGAGAAGGAGCGGCTCCAGCCCGGGTTGAGCGCGAACGAGTAGGAGTACAGATGGGAGGGGACGTCGCAGGCGGCTCCCGGGTAGGTGTTGTCCCGCCAGGTCCCGCCGACGCCGTGGCCGCGGTCGAGGACCAGGAAGTCGTCCCAGCCCTGACGCAGGAAGCGGATCGCCGCGGCCACGGCGTCGGCG
>NZ_MUMF01000129.1 GCF_002155905.1 Streptomyces tricolor
GATGCCGAAGGTGTTCCGGGGCAGGGTGGCGGCGATCTGCTCCATGTGCCGCACGAGCAGGGCCGGCGCCGGGCCCCGGCCGCGCCGCTCGCCGCTCTTCTCCATCTCCTTCACCTTCGCCCTGAGCAGGGCGCGGGCCTCCTCGGCGACGTCCTCGGCCAGCTGCAGCTTGAGCCGGCGCCGGCCCTGCTCGTGCGGCACATGGAGCAGATCGCCGCCACCCTGCCCCGGAACACCTTCGGCATCCGGGACCTGGCCCTGATGACCATGCACTTCGCCATCGCCGGCCGTGAGCACGAGCTGGCCTACCTGCGGGTGCGGGACATCACCGAGGACCCCGAGGGGCGCGGGCTCATCGTGGACGTCCGGGTGTCCAAGGTGGCTCCGCGCACGGTCGAGGTGCCGTTCGGCTCCCGGGCGCACCTGTGCCCGGTGCGGGCCTGGCGCCGCTGGAGGGCCGAGCTGGGCGAGGACCCCGACCCCGACAGCTTCGCCNNACCCGGATCGGCGCCCGCGCACAGCTGGACATCCGGCCCACCGGGCACAGCCCCCGCCGCGGCCTGGTCACCGAGTCCTCCCGCGCCGGCAACCCCGACGCAGTCGCGGAGAAGCAGGGCGGCTGGGCCCCCGGCTCGAAGGTCATGCGCCGCTACCGCGAGCAGGACGACGGGTTCAAGGAGAACGCCCTGCACGGGGTGCTGTAGGACCCGGGCCGCCGGAGCCCCTACCGGCCGGTGGGCGCCGGCCGGGACGGACGGATTCCTCCGGCCGCGGCCGAGTGGTGCGACACGGGCATCTCGCCGCCGCCCCGGCCCGCCTCCCGCGAGGGGGCGGACGCGCTGCGCCGCGCGACGCGCAGGCCCGGCTGCGGCCACCAGTACGTCCGCAGCAGCATCGTGGTGGACCCGTCCAGGTCGACCAGGACCTGGTAGGCGACCCGCCCGTCGGGCCAGTCCTGCCGGGCCCGGACCTCCGCCCACCGCCAGCGGCCCCCCGCCCGCACCCACAGCGCCGGCGGATCCGCGAGCGGCCACGTCGACAGGGCGGGAGCCCGCCCGTGCTCCGGACGCCACGGCCGAGCCTCCACCGGCTCCGAAATCTCCTCGCCCATGCGTTCGATTCTAGGTTCGGAGGCCGGGAGAAGACTCCGTCCGGGGCGCAGTGTCGACGGCTTGCCGCTGTGCCGACGTCGGGGCGCCCGGCGCCGATCGCCCCCTGGCGGCGTGGGTGGAACGAGGGAAGTCGGTGACCTGCCACGATCCGGTCAGTAACTTTAAGCAGCCACCTGTTACTCTCCGTGTCCATCGATGGAATCCGAGCTGCTGCCAGTGACGCCACTCGGGCGAGTCGCTCTCCAACGTCCTTACGGCCTCTGAGCTGCGGGTTTACGGCAAAACGCGACCAGGCTTTCTCGCCGCTAATCACGTTAGAGACACCCGGCCTATCGGCGGGCTTATCCACGTGGATTAAAGCGTGTTCCCGAAAGGCGTTCCCGTGCCCGCCACTTGGGGCGCATCGCGCCCTTCGAGTGGTGTATCTTCGAGGCATTACCTCTTCGGCTGTCCGGGTGGGCGCCAGCTGGTTCCATCCGGCGAGAGGAGGTGACAGGTGGACAGCACCGGCAAGGTGCCTCCCGAGGGAGGTGGGGCGTCGGTGTGGGCGAAGCTTCTTCGCTGGGCCGCAGACGCGGCCCGGCTCGTGGGCTCCGGCATGCAGGCCGTCTACTACGGCCTGAAGATCTGGTGACCTGCGGCTAGAGAAGCGCAGATGGGCCCGACCCCGGGCAGGGGGTGGGCCCATCGAGTCCTACACCGCCCGAGAGCCCCGCGTGCGTACATCTCCGGTGCGAGCGTGGGGCTCTCTTATGTGGACTGTAGGAGACGGCATGAAGTCGTCTGTGCCCACAGAGTACCACGCCGCAGTGACAATTTCGCCTGCTCGCTCATTTCGTGAATCGCTGCTGATTTGCATCCCGTGACGCATTTTGCCGACGAGGGCAAATGTTACGGCGCTTCGCCGTCAAATCCGACAGGCCGTGGAGCCGTGAAATCTCACCGCTCGCAATTTTCGCGACTCGAAGTTTGGGCTTGAATTTAGCGCATTTAATTTTGGGTCCTGCCGGTTTGGTCCGCGCCACTGCGCATCAGTGCGCATCACCGCGGCGGATCGACGCGGATCCGCCGATCCGGTGCCGTGCAACGTCCACCGACGACGCTGTTCGACGGCTGTCGACGGGGCGTCGCGCACTGCTTCTGCGGAGGACATGGCTTCCCCACCTCGGCGGCCGGCCCGGCTCACCGATGGGACAAGGAACACCTGGCAAGTTCAGTCTGTCTCACCCAGGCCCACGCACCGACGGGCGTCAGACACCCGCAGGGCAGTACGGACACAGGTTTCCTCCGAGAGTTGTCGACGCTGTTCGACGGCTGTCGACGGGGCGTCGCGCACTGCTTCTGCGGGGGACATGGCTTCCCCACCTCGGCGGCCGGCCCGGCTCACCGATGGGACAAGGAACACCTGGCAAGTTCAGTCTGTCTCACCCAGGCCCACGCACCGACGGGCGTCAGACACCCGTCGGATGATCGGTCCGGATCGATCCGGACCGGTCATCCGGGCTGATGCGCAGTGATGCGCACCGCCCCATCAGGTGCCACGAGAACCCGCGGCAGGTTGCTTCTGAGCTGCAATCAGGCGACGAAGCCGTCCAGTTGAGTTGAGCGATTGTTGAGCTGGGAGCCCTCCATGAGTCGATCGGTTTACATGCCTGACAGCGATAAAAGCGGTTGCCCTCACCCACCCCAACCACGGCCTGACACCCCCTCCAGGGGGTGGGGTGATCAGCGTTTTTCAAGCAGGCCCAGGCACATTTCACCCAGCCGACGCCGCAGCCCGGAACGGACTTGAGCTGGGGGTCCGTTCCTCCGGAACGGCAGTACCGCCGGCACCGAACCCTGCACGTTGCCGGAGGGGGCCGCCTGAGGATCAGAACCTGGACACGACGGCCCGCAGGACGGTCGGGACGTCGGCGGGGTCGGCCAAGAGCAGGGCGAGGGAACCGAGCCCGAGGACCACCAGGTCGCGGGTGACGGTGCGGAGCGCGGACCGGACGTCACGGGTCGGCACCCGGCGGATGCCGTACACGGCCAGGCCCCCGAAGAGGAGCATGGTGAGCGTGGCGTAGTGGAGCGGGGTCATGGACGTGGGCCCGTTCTCTGGCGCCGGGCAGGTCCCCGGTCTTCACCCCTTCGCCCCTTCTCGTGGTGCCTGGCACAGTAAAGACCACCGTGATCCGCATCACATAGGACGGCATAGCGCCGCCAGTCCGGCGCCCGCCCTGCTCGGGCACCTGCACCTCGGGAGGGTTGTGCGGTGCCGCCCCGAGGGTGGGTCAGGCGGCCGGAGGGATGTGCTGGGGTGGAATGTCCTCGGCCCCGGGGGCAGCCAGCTCGTCGGCGGCTTCCTTGCTGGCCGGGAGGGCGCGGTCAGCGGGCACGACGGCATGAGCATCCTCAGGGGCAGCGACGGAAACGCCCCGGCTGATCGTCAGCCGGGGCGGGGGAGGGCGGTCAGTCCGCGTAGGTAATGCGGATGTGCGGCGCCTGGGCGGCGGCCCGCCCGACCTGCCGGCGGCGCCCGTCGGCAGACGGCAGTACGACCAGGACTGGGCATGTTGGACTCCTAAGTAGCTGACGCTGTCGGGGATCTTGGAAATCGGGGATGTCCAGCATGATCGACCTGCTGTTGGAGCGGTCCGTTGTCCCTGATCAGGGATTCGCGCGGCGGGTGGGCGAGGTCCGCGCGGCCGTAGCGGTGTGCTTGTGACCGTTAGGCGAACGCTTCGTTCGTGTCTGCTGGTGCCCATGTGACTGCGGTGCCGATGGCATTCACCCGTTCGTGGTGGCCGCGCTGGAAATCACGGGCTCGGTGATCTGCCCGGGTGGGACGGTTGTGGCCCCGCGACCCCGGAGGATCCCGAGATGTGTGTTCGTCCCCGTACCGGCTGCGTGGTCCCCGAACTGACGGTGCGGGTCGCCCGGGCGTGCAACCCCAGGGGCACCACGGCCATGGCCATCCGCGACCACCTCAACGGCCTGTGGAACGACGAGGACTTCGAGGAGTGGTACCCCAGGGACGGCAAGCCGGGCCTGTCACCCGCCCAGCTAGCCACGGTGTCCGTGTTGCAGTTCCTGCTGGAACTGTCCGACCGGCAGGCCGCCGAGTCTGTGCGGAACCGCATCGACTTCAAGTACGCCCTGGGCATGGAACTGGAGGACCCCGGCTTCCACCATAGCGTCCTTGCCGACTTCCGGGAGCGCCTGGCCGAGGAGGACCGGGCCGACAAGCTGCTGGGCCTCGCGCTGGAGAAGATCCGGGCCGTCGGCCTGGTCCGGGAACGCGGCCGGCAGCGCACCGACTCCACTCACGTCCTGGCCGCGGTGCGGGACCTGACCCGCCTGGAGCTGGTGACCGAGGCCATGCGCGCCGCCCTGGAGGAACTCGCTCGCCGGGCGCCGCACGAGCTGGTCGGCCTGATCACCGAGGACTGGGGCAAGCGCTACGGCCGCGCGGCACGGCTGGGGAAGAACCCTTCCCGGCCCAAGGCCCGGATCAAGGAGACCGGCGAGGACGTCCGCCTGCTCCTGCGCTACGTCCACCGCTACCTGCCCGCCCTGCGTGACGGTGAGCAGGTCCAAGCCCTGCGCCAGATCTTCGTGCAGAACTACTGCATCGACGCTCAGGACCGCCCGAAGTGGCGGGATGCGGAGGGTGCTGGCCTGCCGCCCTCGGCCGTCGCCATCGTCTCGCCCTACGACCTGAGTGCCCGCTACGCGCGCCGCGGGCAGACCCGCTGGAAGGGCTTCCTCGCCCACGTCACCGAGACCTGCGACCCGGACACCCCGAGCGTGATCACCGATGTGACCACCACCAAGGCCGCCGTCCACGACACCAAGGCCCTTCCCGGCATCCTCGCCAACCTCGACCAGCGAGACCTCCTGTCGAAGGAGCACTTCGTCGACGGCGGCTACCTCTCCGTCGCACTCAAGCAGCAAGTCGCCCGCGAGCACGGCGTCGGCCTGGTCGGACCGATCCGGGCCAGAAGCACCCGCCAGTCCCGCAAAGGCACTGTCTTCCACCGCGAAGCCTTCGCCATCGACTGGGACAACGAGCAGGTCACCTGTCCGCAGGGCAAGGTCAGCCGCCGGTGGTCGACACCGCCGTCCCTCGCGCCCTACGTCACCGTCGAGTTCGCTCCGGACGACTGCCGCCGGTGCCCGGTGAAGACCGCCTGCACCCGCACCGACGCCCGGAAGGTCACCTTCCTGCCGCGCGATCTCTACGACATCCAGTCCGAATCCCGCACCGAGCAGAAGACCCAGGAATGGCTGTCGCGCTACTCGCTGCGGGCCGCCATCGAGAGCACGATCAGCGAGTTCGTCAACGGCCACGGCATGCGCCAGTGCCGCTACCGCAGCGAAGAAAAGGCCCACGTCCAGCATGTCCTGACCGCCATCGCGGTCAACCTCGAACGCATCGGCGTCCACCTGCCGCCGGCGCCCGCCCGGCAGCCCCGGAACCCCACTGCGCTCCAGGGCTTCCTTGACTGGCAGCACATTCCCCGGCCCCGGTCCTGGCGCGTCGCCACCCACCCCGCAGGCTGAGATGATCGTTCTCAAGGTGGTCGCGACCAACTTGCCCCAGAGCGTGTGAGTCAGAGGGCTGCAATCATCATCATGACCAGGCGAATCACCCGCCGAAGCTCCCGCAGAAGCGGGCAGCCGGACTCCCGCGAGGCTCAACGGGACTGATCAAAACGGCGGTGACGGTCACCAGCGCCACCCAGAGCCGCCCGATCCCCTCCGGCCTGGCCCCAATCCTCCCACCACCACCGGCGACCGTTAGCGGAACCGCTGAGGTCAGCGCCCGCCGTCGTGCGAGGTGAAGAAGTCCAGCAGTTCTCGCACGGGCACGTGTGCCTCCGCTGGATGGCGGAGGGTGCCGTCCGCGCAGAGGATGTAGCGAGTGCGCCGTCCCTCGCGTTTGCGGCGTATGTAGCCGGCCTGTTCGAGGTCGGTGACGATGCTCTGCGCGGTGCGCTCGGTGATGCGGCAGACCGCGGCGATGTCGCGGAGCCGGGCGGCGGGGTCGCGCGCGATGGCGAACAGCACCCTGGCGTGGTTGGTGAGGAAGTGCCACTGCCCGGCCTGCTCGCTCACGTTCCGCTCCCTCCACTCGACTCTGCCCAGGTAGGAATACCCGCAGCACATTTCTGGAAACAATCCTCGCATGTTTGCGCGTGCTGCGGTGTTCCAGGGGTATGCGGGGTGGGCACTGCTCGGCGCTTCGGAAGTGAGGCGGGTCGATGGATACTGCTGCCCAGAATGAGGGCCAGGACCCACTGGCCGACCGTCCCATCAGGGCCGGAGCCGCGTTCGAGGGCAGCGCGGAGATCGCCGAGGCCCGCGCGATGGCCCGCGACTTCCTCACCTCCGTGCAGGCCGTGCACGGGCTGCCGGTGTCGGCGCGGGCGATGGGCATGGTGCAGCTGGTTGTGAGCGAGCTGGTCACCAACGCCCGCAAGTACGCTCCCGGCCCGTGCCTTCTGGACCTGGAGATCATCGAGGGTGCCGTCCAGATCAGCGTGTGGGACAGCAGCACCACCCTGCCGGCGGTCCAGGCAACCGACCCGGAACGGATCGGCCAGCACGGCCTTGAGATCACCATGGCGGTGTCCCAGACGTTCTGTGTCCACCGGGAACCGGTGGGCAAGCGAATCACCGCCGTCATCGAGCTGGCCGACGACCCCGGCGGGGACCCGGCCGGTCGACAGCCCTCCTGACCCGCCCCCGAGGCCGGCACCCACCGCTCTCCTCATAGCTTTTAAGGCACACGAGGTCGCTCAACCAAGATCCCCGACAGCGTCAACCTCTAAGGCGACGCGGTCCTTCCGCGGTGTGGCCGCACCTTCCGGTACGCGGGGGTTAGCCGCGCAACCCGGCCGAGCACCTCGCCGCCCCCGACTCACCTCCCGCGAGAGGGGTGGACCCGCAGCACCGCGCGCCGCTCAGGCCCGGCTGCGGCCACCACTACGTCCGCGGTCACCGATGGATCCGCGCACACGGAGCCCCATCAGCCCGGTTGAACTCGACGCACAACCAGGTCCCGTGCCGGAAACGCCGGTTGAGCTTCCAGCCCACATCCGAGAACCTGCTGATCCCGACGCTGCGGGGCGTCGCGTCCTGCCACCGGGTCAGGTCCGTGCGCGTGCCCTCATAGACGGTGTAGAGGCGGGCCCGGACGCCCCGCCCGTGCCCGTCCATCCAGGCCCCGGCCCGCTGCACCCTCAGCCCCTGCCCCTTGACGCTCAGCCCGACCTTGCCCTCGTGCACGGTCGCGTCCGCGTGCGCCGGCGCCCCGGATCCCACCACAGCGAGGACGAGCACGGATACGGCGGCGGTGATCAGTCGATGTCTCATGCCTGCTAACCCCTGCCAGGGGCGCGCAGGTCACGGGACTGCGGCCGTTCTTCCACCGACAGTGCGCCCCCCTGGTGCCCGGGCTGCCGCCTACGCCACCGCTGCCTACGCGGTACGCGGCCGGCGGCCCGGCGACTTCTTCGCCGCGGTCTTCCTGGCCGGCTGCTTCTTCGCGGCCGTCTTCCTCGTCGGCGTCGGCAGCTCATGCACCTCCGCCGGCCCGGCGTCCCCGGTCCGGGACGCCTGGGCCTTCTGCACCGACTCCTGCAGCGCCGCCATCAGGTCCAGGACCTGCGTCGGCTCCTGCGGCTCCGGGGCCTGCGGGAGCGGCTTCTCCTCCCGCTTCGCCTCGATGATCTGCGCGACCGCCTCGGTGTACCGGTCGGTGAACTCCTCGCCCTCCAGCTTGTCGATGGTCATGGTGTCCATGAGCGCGAGCGCGCCGGCGATCTCCTCCTCGGTGACCTCGGTCGGCGGCGGGAGCAGCTCGGCCGGGTCGCGGATCTCGTCCTCCCAGCGCATGGCGTGCAGGACCAGGACGTCGTCGCGGACCCGGAGGATCCCCAGGCGCTCCCGGCCGGACCAGGCGTACTTCGCCACCGCCACCTTGGCCGAGCGGCCCAGGGCCTTCACCAGCAGCTTGTACGGCTTGGCCGCCACCTGGTCGGCGGGCTGCAGGTAGTAGCCCTCGGCGATCCGGATCGGGTCGATCGACTCCAGCGGCACGAACGCGTCGATCTCGATCGCCTTCGCGGTCGGCAGCGGCAGGTTGCTCAGGTCCTCGTCCGTGATCGGGATGACCTGCGTCGCGGTCTCGTAGCCCTTGCCGATCTCGTCCTGGGGCACCTCGCGGTCCTCCAGCTCGCACACCTTGCGGTAGCGGACCCTGCCCTGGTCGGGCAGGTGGTACTGGTGGAAGCGGATGCTGTGGTCCTCGGTCGCGCTCACCACCTGGATCGGGACGCTGACCAGGCCGAAGCTGATCGCGCCGGACCAGATCGCTCGGGGCATGGCACACCTTTCACACTCACCCCGAGCACCACCAGCGTATGAACGTCTCAGGCACTCCGCACGCTCCCGCCGGCCGGTCCCCGAGCCCGGCCGCGGCCCCCTCACCGCGCTGAGCGCCGCTTCTAGGCCCGGCCGACCTCGTCGGACGTCGGCGGGTGTGGGGCTCGCGCCCGGCGCCCGCCGGAGGGAACGGAGGAAGTCACTCGGCAGGTTCCAGAAGCTCAGTGGCTTCCTCCACGACGAACTCGTAATGCCGCTTCAGCATCCGCAGCTGCTTGCTCCGGGACTTGCGGGCATGAGGAATGATCGTCCCGGTCAGCACCCGGGCGCTGCGCGTCGCCTCGCTGCGCATCCGGAGGATCTCGTAGACCTCGGCGACCTCTGGCAGATAGAAGGTACGGTACACACGATCGCTCGGGTCCCAGGTGTAGACCGCGTCGGTCCCCTTCAGGCCGGGCAGGCTCTCCCGCAGCAGAGCGATCCCACGCCTGACCTGTGATTTGGTGTAGCCGGTTTCCCCGATGAGCTCCGCGAGACTCATCCCGCGCATCCCTGCCCGTTGCAGGGCATCGAACACTGCTTGCGCGAGTACCTCAGGCCGCTGGTGCGCAGTCATGACCACCATCTCCTACCCCCTGATGCGGCGAGACGAGGCCGTATAGCGCGCCCGGCGCAGGTCTCGGGCCGCGACTGCCGTCAGGCCGCTCCTGGCGCGCGTACGGAGGGCCGTGGCAGCCGTTGTGCAACCACGTATCACCCCTCTGACAACAGCTTCTGCAAGGCGGCATCCATATCGGTGCTACCGGTCTGAAGGACGTGTTCCGTCCACTCCACGGCGGCGTTGACGCGTTCCAGGCCCTCCCGGATCGACTCCTTCGCGTCCTCGGAGAGCTCCGCCAGGTGCAGACCGGGCAGCGTCTTGCCGATTCCGTGCGCGAACGCGCTGCACAGACCAAGGACGGTGAGCACCTCACGGTTCTCGTCTAGGCGCCTCACCTCGGGGCGCTTCCTGGTCTCCTCCCGCGCGCGGCTGATCCGGGCCGTCTGGGCCCGGTTGAAGGTCTCGCGGACCTCCGGGTTGTCGGCCACCTTGCTGACGACCGAGCGGCGGCTCATCGCCCGCTGGACAACCTCCGCGGCGACCTCGTCGTCCTCCTCGATGATGCTCTGGACCTGCCGCACCTTCTCGCTGCTGGTCTCGGCGACGCGGGGCTTGCGGCCCAGTTCGCGGTTGGCGGCGTCACAGGTCCACATCCGTTCCCCCGTCCGCCGGTAAACCGGGGGATTGTTGATCAGCTCGAACCGGTCGCTGCGCGAGGAGAAGACCGCGTGCACGGTCCAGCACACCTTCTTCGCGCGCTTGGCCTTCGGCCACGCGGCCGCGACACGCCGGTACTCCTCGAACCGTTCCGCTTCCAGACCGATCTCGTCGGCGTAGTTCGCCAGGAGCTTGTAATCCTTCGCGAGCGGCCGCTTCCCGTTGGGGGGAACCGGGACCATCTCCAGTGCCAGATCGCCCAGCGCGAACTGAGCGGTGGTCTCCGAATGCACGAGGCGCCGGCCTCGCGTGACCAGCTCTTGCCAGTTCTTCGTCGGACTGCCAGTGACCAGGGTCGTAGTCATAAGAGGCCCTCCTGGAACCTGCACCCCCGGTGAATTTCATCCTATTACCCCAAACGGGGCATTTCTTCCCGTGAGTCCACCATGGGGGATCGCCCGCTCGAAGCGCTGATGCGCAGGCCGCCGGACCCGGCGCGGGAGCGGTCGGTCATCCGGAGGTCGCCGGTGACGGCGAGGGGGGTCTGTGCCGAGTACGGTCAGCCGGCGCATCGAAGCGCCGGACTCGCCGGCAGTCAGCTCGGCCAGGTGGTCGGCGTCGGTGGTCCAGCCGGAGAGGCGGTCCTCGCCCTGGGCGTCGTCGGCGAGGAGGAGCTGCGGGGCATCCAGCCGGAGCCGGTGGGTGCCTCCCCCGTTCCTGGTCAGGGTGGCTGAGGGAAGGCCCGTGGGGACGGTGATCCTGTCGTGGGCCCGTGCACGCGACCGCGGTCGTCCGCGTTCCCGGGCCAGCGGGGAAGCGCCGGGCCCTCGTGCCGGATTCCGAACCCCTGAATGGCTACTGCCCCACGGTGGAGCCCGCCTATCCTCCGGACGCGCCACGGCCGGGCCTCCACCGGTTCCGGAGCCGGGGCGGGTAGGAACGCCCGGCCGAGCAGCGGTGCCGGCCGGGCCGCAGCGTTCGGGCAGCAGGGCGGAGTGCGCGGGTTACGCTGCGGGTGCCCAGCTGAGGGCGGCGTTGGGGCAGTCGGCGGCGTAGTGCAGGAGGGCGTCGCGTTCGGCGGGGTCGACGGACAGGTTCCAGCGGAGCTTGGTCACTACCCACTCGCCGAGGTACTGGCAGCGGGCGGTCGGGATCGGCATCCAGTCCGCCGGGTCCTTGTCCGCTTTCTGTCGGTTGGAGCGGGCGCTGACGGCGACAAGGGTGGTCTCGCTGTCCAGGTCGTTGGCGTAGCGCTTGCGGCGCTCGGCGGGCCAGCTGTGCCCGCCGGAGTCGTGGACTTCGGCGAGCGGCACCAGGTGGTCGATGTCGATCCGGCCGGGGCCGGAGCCGTGGATCTCCTCGGCGTCGTAGTACGAGTACCAGACGCCGCCGGTCAGCTTGCAGCGCGGGCCGACGACGGGGTCCTCGATCGCCTCGTTGATCAGGACGTCCTTGTCGGCGGGGCAGCCGTTGCGGTCGAGGTCCTTCCAGTGCGGGTAGAGGTCCCGGTCGTAGCCGGTACGGATCTCGGGCTCGACGGGGAGGGCGGCGATGCCTTCCAGCAGACGGGTCTGGTCGGCGTGAGCGGGAGCGGTGGTGGGCGCGAGGGCGGCCAGGGCCATGACGACCGCGGCCGAGGCGCGCCGGATATGGGTGATCACGACCTTGGTGATAGCGGCGCGCCGCCCGCGCGGGGCCGTGCGCGCCAGCTGTATCACCTGGGCGGGCGTAGCGGTTCACCGCAGAAACGATCATGTGGGTGGCGTCAGGCCGCGCAGGCGGTTCCCGGCCGGGGCGGGGAGGGGCGGCCGGCGCTCCCGTCACCGGCGGGGAGTCGCCCCGTCCCCGCGCGGCCGGTTCCTCCTGCTGCGCGGGGACGGGCCGGCGGGAAAGGCAAGGAGGGACGACCGGCGAGAACGCCCTGCACGGGGT
>NZ_MUMF01000130.1 GCF_002155905.1 Streptomyces tricolor
GTGGGGGGTCAGGTCAGGGAGCGGATGATCTTCAGGGCCCGGTCGATGTCGTGGGGGAAGTTGACGATTCCGGCGGACAGGCGGGCGTGGGGGACGGCGTAGGGGGTGGCGCTGGCGATGACGCCGTTGTCGCGCAGGATCTGGACGACGTCCTGGGGCTTGTAGCCGTGTACGTCGAAGCAGACGATGCCGGCGGACAGTTCGGGGGCGAGGGGGGTGTGGAGGGTGACGTGCTTCATGCGGGCCAGGCCTTGCTTGATCTGGCCGTTGAGTTCGGCGATGCGGTCCTGGATCCGCTTGCGCCCGATCTGGCGGTGGAATTTGAAGGCTTCGATGGTGGCCCACTGGTGTTCGTAGGCGAAGAAGCCTCCAGGGCTGATCCAGGCGGCCTGGGTGGGGCCGGTGGGCGGGCGGTCCTCGCGCCAGGCGTCGGTGGTCTCGCTGGCCATGAGGCTGGGGATGGTGGGTTGCAGCAGTGCCCAGTTCTCGGGCTTGGCCCAGATGATTCCGGTGCCGTGGGGGCCGAGGATCCACTTGTGGGTGCCGGCGGAGAAGAAGTCGCAGCCCATGGCGGCGACGTCCTCGTCGACGACGCCGAAGCCGTGGACTCCGTCGACGACGAGGAGGATGCGGTCGGATTCGTGGCGGTGGCGGTTGAGGTCCTTGAGGGCGGCGGCGATCTTGGCGATGGGGAGGCGGACGCCGGTGTTGGAGTGGACCCAGGTGACGCCGACGACGCGGGTGTGGGGGCGTACGGCGGCGCGGATGCGTGCGACGGCCTGGTCCGCGGAGAAGTTCAGTGACGATTCGTACAGGGGGATCTTGCGGACGGTGGCGCCCCACCTGTCGGCGGCGAGCCGCATGGATTCGTGGTGGGGGTAGAACTCGTGGGTGGTGGTGAGGATTTCCTGGCCGGGCTTGAGGCGCAGGCCGTTGTAGATGAGGGCGAGTCCCATGGTGGTGCTGCTGGTGAGGGCGATTTCTTCGGGGCGGCCGCCGACGTATTCGGCTGCGGCGGCGCACACCTTGCGCCAGAGCATGTCCTCGTCGCGGGCGAACATGTTGTCTTCGAGGTAGCTGTAGGGGTTCTCGTCGAAGGCCTTGCGGTATTTGGCGATGGCTGCGCGGACGGGGGTGGGGTTGGAGGCGAAGAAGAAGTTGGACAGGTGGGCGAGTTGGGGGTCGAGCAGGAAC
>NZ_MUMF01000131.1 GCF_002155905.1 Streptomyces tricolor
CCGCGGTACGGATGCCGGGGACACGACCGCCCGCCCCTTCCCCCGGCATCCGTACCGCGGGCTCGCCCGGCAGGCGTTCCTCGGGGCGGGGTGTCCTCGGCGCCCGGTGGCGCGGGGCCGCGTCGCCCGGTGCCCACTCGTCTCTGTCCGCCGACTCCTGCTCCGGCACCCACTCCTCCGCCGGGGCCCCGGAGAGGCGTTCCGCGCGGTGCCGGTCGCCGCCGGGACCGCTCGTCCTGTCCGTCATGGTGCTCAGCTCTCCTTCGGTCGGCTCCGGTGCAGCGCCCACGGCGCGTGGGAGCGGGCGTGGGAGCGGCTCGCGGGAGGCGGCGTGGGGCGGCCCGTGCCGGCCGGGGCCCGGTGCCGGCCGGGCTCGGCGCTGGTCAGGTCGTCGAAGAGGGCGCGGGCTTCGAGCAGCGCCGACCGCAGCTCCTCGGTCCCGCCGGTTCCGCCCGCTGCGTCGCCGGCGCCCGCGCGGGCCGCCCGGTGCAGCCGCCGGTAGCCCTCGACGTGGTCGCCGTGGTGCACCGACAGCGCGGCGAGCTGCTCGTCGTACCGTCCGCCGTCCGGGTAGCCCCGTGCCGCGGCGAGTTCCCCGAGCAGCCGGTCGGCCTCGGCCACCGCCTCCCGGGGCGAGTCGACGAAATGTTCCTGCACGGCCGTCCAACGGTCCGTGTACCGCTGCCGCTCGGCGCCGTCCAGCGGCCGTTCCCGCAGGTCGCCGTGGCGTTCGAGGCGCTCGGTCAGCTCTCGTTCGGCGGCCTGGGTGTCCCCGTCGTACAGCGCCACCGTGCGGTCGTACTCGGGCCCGAAGCGCCGTTGCAGGCTGGGCCCGCCGCGCCGGCCGCGTCCGCGCACCACCAAGGCGGTCGCCGCGCCGAGGACCACGACCGCCGCGATCACGATCAACAGAATGATCAGGCCTGTGGACATGGTTGCCCTTCGCCCTTCCGGTCCGACCGGCCCCGCTGGCCGGTTCACCGTCCGGGTGACCCGGAAGCCGGTCCACAAACGGCCGCCCGCCCCGCGACGGCCCCCGCAAATCCGGTTGCGGCGGGTGCCGGGCGGCTCCCGACAATGGCCGGCATGACGTGGACGATCGCTTCGGAACCGTACGACTCCCCGGCCGCCGCCGCGCTGTGGCGGGCGTACTACACAGAGGTCAGCGACCGCTGGTACCTGCTGCACGAGGGGCGCCGCACCGACCCGGCGGAGCTGGAGCGGGAGATCGCGGCCGGGGCCGGGGCCGACCTGGCGCCGCCGGGCGGGCGGCTGCTCGTCGGGCGGTACGACGGCACGCCGGGCGGCTCGGCGGGTGTACGGCTGCTGGACCCGGACACCGCCGAGCTGACCCGGGTGTTCGTGCTGCCGGAGCTGCGCGGCCGGGGCGGGGCCCCGCTGCTCGTGGCCGCCGCCGAGGAGGCCGCGCGCGCCCTCGGCGCCCGCCGGATCGTCCTCGACACCCGCACCGACCTGGTCGAGGCCCGCGCCCTGTACGCCCGCCTCGGCTACACGGAGACCGGCCCGCACAACACCGACCCGTACGCCGAACACTGGTTCCGCAAGGAACTGGGGCCGGCGCGGGCCGTCAACTGACCTTCGCCACCGTGCCGTTGTGCGGGCGTTCGCGTTCGGCGCCGCACAGTTCGCCGGTGAGGTCGTGGACCAGCCGCCGGAGGTCGGTGGAGCGGCCGGGCTGCCACCAGTCGCCGAGCAGTTCGGCCAGGGACTCCTCGCGGGCCGTGGCGAGCCGTTCGGCGACCTCGCGGCCGGCGTCGGTCAGGACGAGGTCCAGGCCCTCGCGTTCGGCGAGCCGCCGTTCCTCGACCTGGCGGGCGGCGGCCATGACCGCCTGGAGCGGGACCGGGCTGCGCTCGGCCAGCACCGCCGGTTCGACGGAGCCGTAGCGGCGGATGCGCAGCAGCAGCCAGCTGGCGGCGGGCAGCAGGTCGTACCCGGCCCGTTCGGTGATCCTGCGGTAGACCTCGCGGCGGCCCTCCCGGGTGCCGAGCACGGACAGGGCGCGGCACACCTCGTCGTAGGAGGAGCGCTCGACGGGGTTGGGCGGGATGGTCTCGGAGACGTCCGGCGCGGTGACCGAGCCGCGCAGCCGGTCCTCGCGCAGGAACCAGGCCAGCAGGAAGCCGAGGAGGGCGACGGGCGCGGCGTAGAGGAAGACGTCGGTGATGGCGGACGCGTACGCGTGCAGGGCCGCCGGGCGCAGCGGGGGCGGCAGCGCGCCGATGCCCCGGGGGTCGGCCTTCAGCGCGTCGGGGGTGATGCCGGGCGGCAGGCGTACGCCCCGGAAGGCGTCGGCGAGTTCGTGGCCGAGGCGGCTCGCGAAGACCGTGCCGAAGACGGCCACGCCGAAGGAGGCGCCGATGGAGCGGAAGAAGGTGGCGCCGGAGGTGGCGACGCCCAGGTCCTCGTAGGAGACGGCGTTCTGCACGATGAGCACCAGGACCTGCATGACCAGGCCGAGGCCGAGACCGAAGACGAAGAAGTAGACGCTCATCACGGCGGTCCCGCTGGTCTCGTCCAGCCGGTGCAGGAGCAGCAGGCCGAGGGTGGTGACGGCGGTGCCGGCGACCGGGAACACCTTCCAGCGGCCGGTGCGGCTGACGATCTGCCCGGAGACGGTGGAGGCCAGCAGCAGGCCGGCCACCATGGGCAGCATGTGCACGCCGGACAGGGTCGGGGAGATGCCGTGCACGACCTGGAGGAAGGTCGGCAGGTAGGTCATGGCGCCGAACATGGCGAAGCCGACGACGAAGCTGATGACGGCGGACAGGGTGAAGGTGCGGACGCGGAACAGCGTGAGCGGCAGCACCGGTTCGGCGGCCCGGCGTTCCACGGCGACGAACGCGAGGGCGAGCAGGACGCCCAGCACGGCGAGCCCGACGGTCTGCGCCGAGTCCCAGGCCCAGGTGGTGCCGCCGAGCGAGGCGACCAGGATCAGGCAGGTGGCGACGGAGGCGATCAGGAACGTGCCCAGGTAGTCGATGACGTGGCGGGCGGTGCGGCGCGGGATGTGCAGGGCGGCGGCGATCACGGCAAGCGCGACCACGCCGACGGGCAGGTTGACGTAGAACACCCAGCGCCAGCTGAGGTGCTCGGTGAACAGCCCGCCGAGCAGCGGTCCCAGCACGCTGGTCGCCCCGAACACGGCTCCGAACAGGCCCTGGTAGCGCCCGCGTTCGCGGGGTGGCACGAGGTCGCCGACGATCGCCATGGACAGCACCATCAGCCCGCCGCCGCCCAGCCCCTGCAGCGCCCGGAAGGCGATGAGCTGGGGCATGTCCTGCGCCATGCCGCACAGCGCGGAGCCGATCAGGAAGATCACGACGGCGGTCTGGAACAGCCGCTTGCGGCCGTACTGGTCACCGAGCTTGCCCCACAGCGGGGTGGCGGCGGTGGTGCGCGCCCGGGTGGCGACATGGGTCGTCTCGTGGGTGAGCACGACCTGTTTGCCGGCGTCGCCGAGCAGCGCGTACGCCTCCGGGTTGACCACCACCCGGTCCGCGGGCGCCCGGCCCGCACCGCCCGCCTCACCGGTGGTGACGGCGGCGATGCCCCGGTAGTTCGCGGCGGGCGCGCCCAGCAGGGAGGCCATGGCGGCCAGCGAGCGCGGGACGAGCACGACCACCCGGCGGCTCCAGTCCGTGCCCCACGCCCCGGAGACGGCCGGGACCGCCCGGTCGGCCAGCCGGGCGTACGGCTCCAGACCGGCGGTGGTGCCCCCGCCGCCGAGCACCAGGCTGTGCCGGCCCCGCACGGCGGTCACCGTGCCCTGGTCCCACAGCTGCTGCCCGGCCTGCTCGGCGGGCCGGTCGGCGGTGACGTACCAGCGGCCGTCGGCGGTACGGCCCAGGGTGAGCGTGCGGCGGGTGTCGACCGGGGCCTTGTCGTAGCCGGCCACCCGGTAGCGCAGCTCGGCGTCGGCGGTGGCGCCGGACCCGGTGCGGCGCACGGCGGTGACCCGGTAGCTCCAGGAGGCCAGCGGGAGCGCGCGGAGCCTGGTGTACTCGGTGCGGGTGCCGGTCGCGCCGTACGCCGTCGCGTCGCGGCCGAGGAGGGCCGCCGCGCGCCGGTCGAGCACCTGCTGCACCTCCGCCCGCGCGGAGTCGGCCGCCGTCGGCCCGCCGCACCCGGTCAGCGGCAGCAGCAGCCCGAGCCCCACGGCCCCGATGCCCCACGCCCGTCTGCGACCAGCCACGCGCCGATCGTACGGGGCGCGGCGCCGTCAGGGGCGGGTGACCGAGGAGACCGGCATCATCCCGACCGGGTCGTAGCGCACCGGGGCGCCGGGGTAGGGGGCGTGGATGACCTGTCCGTTGCCGGCGTACATCCCCACGTGACTGGCGTCGGAGCGGTAGACGACCAGGTCGCCGGGCCGGGCCTGGGAGAGCGGGACCTGCCGGCCGGCGAACCGCTGCTCCTGCGAGGTGCGCGGCAGGTGGACGCCGGCGTGCGCGTACGCCCACTGCATCAGGCCGGAGCAGTCGAAGCCGGAGGGGCCGTTGGCGCCCCACACGTAGGGACGGCCGAGGGCCGAGCGGGCGGCGGCGAGGGCCGCGGCGGCACGGCCGTCGGGGACGGTGACGCCGGTCAGGTCGGGCAGCTCCGTACGGCCGCCGCGGGAGGCCCGGTCGTAGGCCGCGCGCTCGGCGGCGGGCAGCGCGTTGATCAGCTGCCGGGCCCGGGCGAGCTTCCGCTCCACGGTCCGCTTGTGGGCGGCCACGGCCTTGCGGCTCTTCTCCAGCTCGGCGAGGGTCCCGGCCGTCTCCGCCCGCTCCTGGGCGAGTTCGCGCAGCACCGACTGCAACTCCTTGAGCCGGCCCGCCTGCCGGGCGCCGACGCGGTCGAGCGTGGACGCCTTGTCCAGGTAGTCGTCGGGGTCGGCGGAGAAGAGCAGGGCGACCGTGGGATCGATGCCGCCGGAGCGGTACTGGGCGCCCGCCAGCGCACCGAGCTGCTCGCGCAGGTCGTTGACGCGCTGCTGCTGCCGGGCGATGTGGTCCTGTGCCTCCCGGACCTCCCGGCGCAGCTCACCGGCGCGCTCGTCGGCCTTGTCGTAGGCCTGGGTCGCCTTCTCGGCCTCCTCGTACAGGCGGTCCACCTCGGCCCGGGTGCCGGCGCCCGGCGCCGCGTGCGCCGGTACGGCGCCGAGCGCGGCCATCGCGGCCGACAGCACGCTCAGGGCGAGGGCGCCCCGGTCGAATCCGGACGGTGCAAGGCGGCGATGGGACCCCACGGCAGTCCTTCTGCTGGCGGACACAGACGGTCCCCCCGGCGCGTGGGGACGGGGAGGCCCCGGCGCCGGGGAAACGCGGCAGACAGTAGCCGTGCGGAGGGGCCGCGACCAAAGACCGCGGCGTCAACGAAAGGTGACGCCCCGCCGCTGACGCAGGTCATCGGCGGGGCGTGGAGTCAGTTCCGGTTCCGGTGATTCGCCCGTTCGGGCGCCACCGTGTCCGCGTGTCGGGGCCGGGTGCGGCGCGGCGTCAGACCCGGACGCCGAACATGAAGGGGCCGCCGATGGTCGTCATGGACTCGTACCGGACGACCGTGCCGGTGCGCGGGGCGTGCAGGACCTGGCCGTTGCCCGCGTACAGGCCGACGTGGTGCAGGTCGTTGAAGAAGAAGACCAGGTCGCCGACCTTGAGGTCGCTCTGGCTGTAGATCCTCGTGCCGATCTGCGCCTGCGCCTCGGAGGTGCGCGGGATGGAGACGCCGGCCTGGGCGTAGGCCCAGGAGGTCAGGCCCGAGCAGTCGAAGGAGGAGGGTCCGGTGGCGCCGTAGACGTAGGGCGAGCCGATCCGGGTCTGGGCGGCGGAGAAGGCCGCCTGGGCGCGGCCCGAGGCGGGCGGGGCGTCGCCCAGCTCCACGCGCTCGGTGGAGGAGCGGTTGGCGCGCTGCTCCTTCTCGGCGAGCTGCGCCTTCTCCTTGGCGCTCAGGGTGTTCAGGAGCCTCTGCGCCTCGGCGAGCTTGCTCTGGACTTCCTTCTTCTTGTTGCCCAGTTCGGTGCGGGTGGCGGAGAGGTCCTTGAGCTTCTCGGTGGCCTCGGCCCGCTCCTGGGCGAGTTCGCGCTGTTTGTCCTGGATCTTCTTCAGCGCGTCGACCTGCTGGCTGCTCAACTGGTCGAGCGTGGACGCCTTGTCGAGATAGTCGTCCGGGTCGGAGGAGAGGAAGAGCTGGACGGAGGCGTCGATGCCGCCGGAGCGGTACTGCGCGGTGGCCAGCGAACCCAGGCCGTCGCGCAGCTTGTTCAGCTCTTCCTGACCGCGCGCGACGTTGTCCTGGATGGTGGATATGTCCTTCTGCAGCTTCTGCTGCTTCTCCTTGGCGCCGTTGTACTTCTCGGTCGCCTGCTCCGCCTGCTCGTAGAGCTTGTCGACCTTGGCCTTGACCTCGTCCTTGCTGAGCTTCTCGCTCGGCGCGGCGTTGGCGGCGTTGGCGCTGAGCGCGACGGCAGCTGCGGCAGCGGTGGTGAGCACGGTCACGCGGGTGCGGCTCGGCTGCTTGGGTCGACGGTGGGACGCCACGGAGGACGAACTCCTTCTTGTGAGTGATCACCCGTTCGGAGGTTCGAGGCCAGACCCTAGTGACCCAGTTGTGATCAGTTCAAATCCTCACGGCAAAAAATCCCGTCACGCAGTGCATTCTTTGCACAGAACTCACCGGGGGTGAGACCCGATTGACACTCCGTTGCGTGACGATACGGACCAATTCGGGCATTACCTTTGCCCGTTGGACCTTCAGGACAGTCGCTTGAGAAGTACCGCAGAGGCCACCGGCCGGGCACCCGCCTTCGCGACCCCGTCGGCGACCTCCCGGTCGGTGGAGGCGACGATGACCGGACGGCCCGGCGGCTCCGCGCGCACCAGTTGGCGGATCAGCTCGTCGGCCGTGACGCCCGGCTTGGAGAACAGCACCCGCACCCCGCGCGGCGGCGCGAGCAGCACCGGCGCGGCGAGTTCGGCGCCGTCGAAGACACAGGTCACCTCCGCCCCGGTCTGCGCGGCGAGCGCCGACAACTGGCCCAGCAGCCTGAGCCGTTGCTTCTCCAGCGGCATCTGCGGATAGCCGGTCTTGGTCACGTTGTAGCCGTCGACGACCAGGTGCGCCTGCGGCAGCGCCAACAGCTGGTCGAGAATGGCCGGATCGTTCTCCGACAGGGCGCGCGCCGCGATGTCCTTCGGGGTCATCCGGCCCGGCTCGACCGCGTCGACGGTCTCCGCCGGGCGCACGGACACCGGCGGCAGGGCGAGTTCGCGCCGCAGCCCCTGGGTGGCGTCCAGCAGGGTGTCGAGCAGCAGCCGTACCCGCATGTCCTCCACGCTGCGGCCCTCGCGGGCCGCCCGGCGGGTCGCCTCCAGCGTGGCCTCCGCCTCGCCGAGGCGGGCCTTGAGCCGCCGGGTCTCGCTCTCCGCGGCCGACACCTGCGCCTGCGCCTCGGTGCGCACGGCGTCGATCTCGCCCTGCACCTTGCGCAGCGCGGCCTCGCCCCGCTTGACGTCACTGAGCGCGGCGCGCAGTTTGCGGTGAAGCGATTCCGCTTCCTTCCTGGCCGACTCCAGCTCCGTCCGCAGCCGTTCGGTCTCGGCGCGGGTGTGTTCCCGGGCCTGCGCCAGCTCCGCGCGCAGCCGCTCCAGCTCGGCCCGGCTCTCCTCGTCGGCGCGCTCGGCGTCCGCGCGCTGGGCCTCCTCGCCGGCTGCGGTGACCAGCTTCACCCAGCCCGCCGGGCGCAGCACGTAGGCGGCGGCGGCCACGTCGAGCGGGTCCGCGGCCGGCGGCGGGGAGCCGGCGTCGAGCGCGCCGGCGAGTTCCGGCTGGGCCTCTCTGAGCTTCTCCCCGATCCGCTGCCGGAACAGCGGGTCGGTCTCCAGCGCCGCCGCCATCGCGTTGCCGGCGAACTTCGCCCGGCGGTTGGGGGCGAACCGGGCGTACTGCCTCAGCTGGGCGGGCAGTTCCGCCACGGTCAGCCCGCCGAAGCCGTCCGACACGATCTGCACGACCCGTCGGCGCACGCCGTCGGGCAGCGGACGGTCAAGCACCTCAGCGGTGCCGTCGTCCGGCCCCCCGCCTGTGGTCTCCACCATCCGTCACACCCCAATACCGGAAAAAGCCTCTCCGGGGGCCGCTCCGCTCAGGAGCCGGCGCCCGGCCTGTCCACGAGTTCCACCTGGTCCACCGCGTTGCACCAGCGGCAGCGCACCGATTCGATGGTCTCACTGACCACCTCGCGCTCCTCCACCTTCGGCTCGCCCGCCAGATCGAGGTGGACGTACTCGACGACCTTCGACGAGCGGGTGACGTCGAACCGGGTGAGGTTGCCGCACAGGGTGCAGCGCCATCGTGTCGTGGCCGTCGGCAGGGGAACCGTCATGGTGACTGTTCTCTTCCTTCTCGAGTCGGTCCGCGCCGTCCCCCGACGCGTGTGGCTCGTAACCCTACGGCCTGGCGGGTCCTCGCCGCCCCTCCGTCCACGGCGGCGAGGCGGTCTGTCAGCTTGCGTCCCGTTACGTCATGCTCTGTAGTCATGATCAGCACCTGGAGCACGGCGGCCGGCAGGACACTCAGAGCGGTCCGGGGCACCCCGGCGCCGCTGACGTACGGCCTCATCGCCCTGTGCACTCTGATCTTCGCGCTCGGCCCGGCCTCCGGACTGGTCCCCGGGTACGGCTCCGGGGACGCGCTGCTCGCCGCGCAGCGGACGTACTTCCGGCACTGGGGCGTGGTCCCGGCCGAGCTGTTCGACGGCCCCGCCGGGGCGGCGCTCACCCCGGCCACCGCGCTGTTCGTGCACGGCAGCTGGGTCCATCTGCTCGGCAACATGCTCTTCCTCTTCGTCTTCGGAGCGATGACCGAGGAACGGATGGGCCGGGTCGAGTTCACCCTCTTCTACATCGGCTGCGGCTACCTCGCCCTGCTGGGGTACGCGGCGGCCAACGCCGGCTCCGGGCAGTCGCTGGTCGGCGCCTCCGGGGCGGTCTCGGCGGTCCTCGGAGCGTTCCTCTACCTGTTCCCCCGCGCGCGCGTGACCAGTCTCCTGCCGTTCCTGTTCTTCCTGCCGCTGCGCTTCCCCGCGTGGGTGGTGCTGCCGTTCTGGGCGGCCCTGCAATGGCTGGCGGCGGGACGCGCCTCGGACGGACCCGGGGTGGCGTATCTGGCGCACCTGGTCGGCTTCGGTCTGGGCTTCGGCTACGCGTGGGCGCGTTACGGAAGGGGGAAGGGCCCGAAGGGCGGCCTCGGCGGGGCGGTGGTGGGTGACGGGCGGGCGACTAGAGTGAAAGCCGCCCCAGCTCCGGTCACCGAGGGAGAGAAACAGCCGTGATCACCGCGATCGTCCTGATCAAGACCAGCGTGGACCGGATCCCCGAGATCGCGGAGCAGATCGCCGCGCTCGACAGCGTCAGCGAGGTCTTCTCGGTCACCGGCACCTACGACCTGATCGCCATGGTCCGGGTGCGGCAGCACGAGGACCTCGCCGAGGTCATCCCGGGGCGGATCAGCAAGATCCCCGGCGTGGAGGCCACGGACACGCACGTCGCGTTCCGCACCTACTCCCAGCACGATCTGGAGGCCGCCTTCGCGATCGGCCTCGACAACTAGCCGCTCACCTCGATCGCGGCGATGCCGGTGCCCGAGGGGACGTAGAGCCGGGTGCCGCGCACGACCGGGGTGTGCTGGTCGTCGACCGCGCCCCGGCCGAGGGCCGCGCTCCAGCGCGGCGTGCCGTTCAGGTCCAGCGCCCAGACCCCCTCCCCCGCCCGGGCGTACACGGTGTCGCCGGCGACCACCGCCCGGGCGTCGGCCGCGGCACCCTTGAGCGCGTACGTCCAGGCGCGGGAGCCGTCGGCCGCCCGGACGGCGTACACCGCGGCCGATTCCGTGCCGACGGCCAGCGCGCGGCCGCCCCCGGTCAGCGGACCGGCGTCGGCCTCCGTCCGCCACAGCCGCCGGCCGTCCGTGACGCGGTGACCCTGGCGTTCGGCGGCGGAGTCCGTGAAGAGGGTGGTGCCCGCGAGGGCGAGGACCGTGACGTCGGCGCCCGCGGACACCTGCCACTTCCGCGAACCGTCCCGCGCGTCCAGCGCCAGCAGGGCGTCGCCGTAGCTGCCGGTGTAGATCGTCCCGGCCGCGACGACGGGGGTGCCGGTGGGGCCGGCCGGGGTCGTGGCGGTCCAGTTCTCGCTGCCGTCGGAGGCGTAGCGGCGCAGGCCGCCCGCGTCCGTGCCGCCGATGGAGACCAGCACGTCGGCGCCGAGCAGGACGGGGACGGCGTACCCCCGGTCGCCGAGGGTGCGGGTCCACAGCGGGCTGCCGGACGGGCTCACCGCGGTCAGCCGGCGCACGTCCTCGGCCTCGAACCCCACCACGCAGTACACGGCGTCCCGGGTGGCCACGGGCGTGGAGACGTCGTCGCCGAGCCGGACCTTCCAGCGCCGGGAGCCGTCCCGGGAGATCGCGTGCAGGACGCCGCCCGAGGTGCCGGCGTAGACGACGGAACCGTCCGGGGAGAGCGCGCAGCAGGCTCCGTCCAGGCCGCCGATGCCACCGAGGTCGTACTGCCAGCGCAGCACCGCGGGCCGGTCCGCACCGGTCGCCGACCGACCCGGCGACCGGTCGGCACCGCCCCTGCTCTCGGTCCCGAACCCGTACCGCCACACCCACGCCCCGACCCCGGC
>NZ_MUMF01000132.1 GCF_002155905.1 Streptomyces tricolor
ACTGTGTCATTGTGCCTGGGCGCGGCGCCGCACCCAGGCACAATGACACAGTGAGCGAAGCCATACCCGTCACCCGGAGTGTCGACCACGGCACCGCCAAGCTGATGCCCGACGTCGACCGGGAGCGGGCCTGGCTGCTCACCGTCGACGGGGCGCCGCAGTCGTACGTCGACCTCGACGACCCGGCGTACCTGGAGTTCGAGTACGCACGGCGGCTGGCCTTCGCGCTGGACGCCGTCGCCGCCGAGGGGGCGCCGCTGGACGTGGTGCACCTCGGCGGGGGCGCGCTGACGCTGCCCCGGTATGTCGCCGCCACCCGGCCCGGCTCCCGCCAGGACGTCGTCGAGGCGGACCGGGGGCTGCTGGAACTGGTCACCGAGCAGTTGCCGCTGCCGGCGGGCTCGGGCGTCGCGCTGCACGCGGCCGACGCCCGGGCCTGGCTGGAGGAGGCGCCGGACGACCACGCCGATGTGCTGATCGCCGACGTGTTCGGCGGATCCCGGGTGCCGGCGCATCTGACCACGCTCGCCTACGTCCGGGCCGCCGAACGGGTGCTGCGCCCCGGCGGGGTCTATCTGGCCAACCTCGCCGACGCGGCGCCGTTCGGCTTCCTCCGCTCCCAACTGGCCACGCTGGCGGCGGTCTTCGGGGAGCTGGCACTGATCGCCGAGCCGGCGGTGCTGCGGGGGCGGCGGTTCGGCAACGCGGTGGTCGTCGCCTCGCACCGGCCGCTGGACGTCGCCACGATGGCCCGGCGCAGCGCGGCGGACGCCTTTCCGGCGCGGGTCGAACACGGCGCGGCGGTACGGCGGTTCACCGGGAGGGCCCGGCCGGTCGAGGACGCCGACGCGGTGCCCTCACCCGAGCCCCCCGACGGGGCGTTCGGCATCGGCTGACGCCGCCGGGGAGCCGGTGACCGGCCGGGTGCGACGCGTCAGGTTCCGGACGTCCGGCACCAGCAGCACCAGGGCGGTGACCAGGACCACCAGGGCGGCGCAGCCCCACAGGGCGGCCGTACGGCCGAAGGCGCTCTCGGCCGGTCCGGCCAGGGCCGTGGCGAGCGGCATGAGGGAGACCGAGCCGAACCAGTCGTAGGCGGAGACCCGGGAGAGCTTGTCCTCGGGTATCTCCTGGTGCAGCGCGGTCATCCAGGACACCCCGAACACCTCCACCGTCGTCCCCGCCACGAACATCACCACGTACAGCACGCCGGCCGGCACGGGGACGGCGAGCGCCGCCGAGGGCAGGGCCAGCGGGAAGACGCACAGGGTGCCGGCGAGCAGCAGGCGGCGGGGCTTCCAGCGGGTCATCAGCAGGGCGCCGGCCACCGTGCCCGCGCCGAACGCGGCCAGGGCCAGGCCCCAGGGTCCCGCGCCGCCCAGGCTGTCCCGGGCGACCAGCGGGCCGTAGACCGCGTCGGCCGCGCCGACCACCGCGTTGGCGATCGAGAACTGGACGACGATGCCCCACAGCCAGGGCCGGCCGGTGAACTCCCGCCAGCCCTCGCGGAGGTCGGCCAGCATGCCCTCGCCCGGGGCGCGCGGCGGGATGTGGCTGACGTCGAGGAAGGAACGCAGGGCCGCCGCGACGGCGAAGGCCGCCGCGTCGACGGCCAGCACCCAGCCGGGGCCGACGGCCGCGACCAGGGCGCCGCCGAGGGCCGCGCCGCCGAGGGCCGCGCCCTGGGTGGCCATGCGGAAGAGGGCGAACGCCCGGCCCGCCTGCTCGCCGTCGACGGAGGACAGCAGCATGCCCTCGGCGGCCGGGCCGAAGAAGGCCTGCCCGGTGCCACCGAGCGCGGTGAGCAGCATCATCTGCCACAGCCGGGGCTCACCGGCCAGCACGAGCGCCGCGAACGCCGCCTGGGAGAGGCAGTTGAGGGCGTTGGCGGCGACCATCACCCGGTGCCGGGGCAGCCGGTCCGCGAGGGCGCCGCCGATGAGCAGGAACACCACCAGCGGCAGGGTGCGGGCGGCGGCCACCAGTCCGACGTCCCCGCTGTCGCCGCCCGACTCCAGGACGGCGAAGGCGGCGGCGATCAGCGAGCCGTTCGCACCGAGACCGGTCACGACGGCGGCCGTGGTGAGCAGGGAGTAATTGCGTCCCGCCCAGGCGGGTCTGCGGGGGCGGGCGGAGGAGCCGGAGGTGTGGGTCACCGGCCGACTATCCCCGCCCGACCACCGGTATGCCAAATGCGTTCGTGCCGGTCAGTCCACGATCGGGTCGCCGTGCAGCCGTACCGTGCCGAGGATCTTCGTGACGGTCGCGTCGGACACCTCGTCCTTGACGCCCTTGGCGCCGTAGAACGTCCACGAGACGAAGCTGCCCGTGGAGTTCTTGAAGGCGAACGTGGTGGCCTTGCCGTCCGTGTCGCACTTGTTCTTCTTGGGCGCGCCGACGACGTACGACGTCGCGACGCTGCCCTTGACGCCCGACGCCGTCGTGAAGGGCTTCGCCTTGCCGATCCGCAGGTACTTCTCGGCGGCCTTGGACTGGTCCGTGTACCCGCCGAACACGAAGGTGGCCGAGTTGCCGCGGGCGATGCTCTGGGTGTCCTTGGCGCCGTTCTCGCCCTTCGTGCCGCTGCCCGCGAGCGCGTGCGACTGCTTGTAGCCGTTGTTGTCGGAGGTGCAGTAGTCGGGCTTCAGGAACGAGGCGCCGGAGAAGCCGATGTACGCCGAGCCGTCGCCCTTCTCCTTGTCCTCGAAGAAGGTGAAGACGCCGGGCCGCTGCACCTCCCAGTCCGCGGGCACCTCGAAGGCCGTGCCGTACTTGGGATTGACCACGACTTTCCAGCCCGCGATCGTCGGCTTCTCGGTCTCGCCGGAGCGGGGGTTGTCGGTCGCGGTCGAGGTGGGCGAGGCGGGAGAGGTGGCGGTCGGCGACGGGCTCGCGGACCGTCCGCCCTTGCCGTCGTCCGCCTCGTCGTCCTTCGAGCCGCCCAGGACCAGGTAGCCGGTCACGGCGGCGGTGACCACGACGGCCGTGGCCGCGACGACCGCGATCAGCTTCGTACGGCCGCCACCGCCCTTCGGGGGCTCGGGCACGGGTGCCGTGGGGGGCTGCCCCCACTGCTGCTGTCCGTACGGGCCGGTCTGGGCCTGCTGTCCGTACGGGCCGGCCTGCGGGTACTGCTGGTACCCGGGCTGCTGGTACGGGTTCGGCTGCTGGTGCCCCGGCTGCTGGTACGGGTTCTGCTGCTGGTGCTGCGGGTTCTGCGCGCCCCCTGGCGGCTGCTGATCTGGCCACATGGCCAGTAACCCTAGTGTGCTCCACTGGCCAGGCTTCGCTACTCGTGAGTAACATGACGGGCATGAGCGCAGACCAGATGTCGATCGGCGAGATGCTCGCCGCCACCGTGCCCATGGCCCGGACGCTGAACCTGGAGTTCCTCGAGACCACTCCCGAGAAGGCCGTGGTGTCCCTGCCGGACCAGAGCGCGTACCACAACCACGTGGGCGGCCCGCACGCCGGTGCGATGTTCACGCTCGGGGAGTCGGCCAGCGGCGCCATCGTGCTGGCCGCCTTCGGGGACCAGCTCTCGCGCGCCGTGCCGCTCGCGGTGCGGGCCGAGATCTCCTACAAGAAGCTGGCGATGGGCGCCGTCACCGCGACCGCGACGCTGGGCCGCCCGGCCGCCGAGGTCGTCGCCGAACTGGACGCGGGGCAGCGCCCCGAGTTCCCGGTGGCGATAGAGATCCGGCGCGCGGACGGCGCCGTCACCGGCGAGATGAGCGTCCTGTGGACCCTCCGGCCGACCGACCAGGGGAAGTGAGCCGCGAGACCACCGCCACCGTCCCGGCCGGAGCAGCGCGACAGCGGGCTGCTCCGGCCAATGTGGTTGTACGGCACGCCCGTTGACCGTGGGGCGGCCGGTTTGAGCGTGTCAGTTCTGGTTAGGCGCCCCAGGAGAAACACCTGAGCAAGAAGCGGAACGAGACGAGGGGCTTGCGTGGTGTCTCAAGGGGCGCTGGTACATGCTTGATGTTCTTGGGCTCGATACCGTGACCGACGTCGTCTACCGGGAGATGCTCGCGCACCCCGACGACGGGGTGACCGGACTGTGCAGACGGACGGGCCTCAGCGAGAGTGCCGTGCACACCGCTCTCGACCGGCTCAGCGAGATGGCGCTCATCCGTCCGGCGAGCGGGGACGCGCAGCGCCTGCACGCCGTCAGACCGCACCTGGCCATGGAGATCCTGCTGGCCCGCAAGCAGGCGGAGGTCGCGGCGCAGCAGCAGCAACTGGAGGAGAGCCGGGCCGCGGCGGTCAGACTCATCTCGGAATTCGCCGGTGACGACCCGGAGGCCTCGCGGGACGACGTGGAGCACCTGCGGGGGCTGGACAACATCCGCGACCACCTGGCCGCGATGAACAGGACCGTCGAGTCCGAGCTGATGACGTTCGCGCCGGGAGGCCCGCAGACCCCCGACAACATGCGCAACTCGCGGCCCCTGACACAGGAGTTGCTGGGGCGGGGCGTCGCCATCCGCACGATCTACCTGGACAGCATCCGCAACGACCCGGCCACGGTCGCGCACGCCGAGTGGCTCACCTCCGTCGGCGTCCAGGTGCGGGCCGTGCCGACCCTGCCCAACCGGATGATCATCGCGGACCGCCGGGTCGCCGTCATGGCCACGGACAGTGACGACACCGCGGACGGGGCGATCGTGATCCGCACGCCCGGCGTGCTGGCCACGCTGTGCGCCCTGTTCGAGACCACCTGGCAGACGGCCGAGCCGTTCTCCGCGCCCGTGCAGGCTCCCGCCGAGGACGCCCTCACCCCCCAGCAGCACGAGGCCTTGCGGCTCCTGGCCCAGGGGGCCACGGACGAGACGATCGCCAAACGGCTCGGTGTGTCGACCCGTACGGCCCGGCGCATCTCCACCGGCCTCATGGCCCATCTCGACGCGCGCAGTCGATTCCAGGCCGGTGTGCACGCCGTTCAAAGAGGCCTTTTCGACACCTGACCGGCAACCGCGCGGGCCCGTCACCGTCAAAGGCGACGGGCCGGCGGGCCCGCTGCTTTCCGCCTATTTCCGCGACGTCCGGGGAATCGTCCGCCCATTTTGCCCATGTAACCTGGACGCTTCTGTCCTTGGCGCGAACAGTCCAGCAGTGACGCATCGTGAGGCTATATCGAACGAGACATAGTCGACGAATGCTTCTTGTTCATCTCACGCTCGATCCGCCGCCGGGCGGCGAGCCGTTGCCCCCCGACATCGGGTGTCTGATCCGGGCCTGCGCCACCCGCGAGGACCGGCTGGAGCACGTCGCCGTGCACGCGGCGGCGCCATGGCCGGTGGTCGGCGTGTTCCTGTGCCGTGCCGACCTGATGAGCGCCGAGGCCGCGGCGGAGCGGCTGTGGTGGCGCGCGGTCGCCCGCCGGCCCCGGCTCGCCGCATGGCGGCTGCGGCGGGCCGAGGTGCCGCTGCTGCGCCCCGAACTCCTGGGCCCGGAAGTCCTGCGTCCGGACGACGGGCATACCTGACGCGGACTGAACAGGTCAGGGACGGTTGTGTCCACCATGTACCTCTTCCCCGGCTGCGGACGACGTGTTGAGAATTCTTCTCGTCGGTAAACGAAATCCGTGACCGAAGGGAATCAGGCAATGCGCAGTCGCGTCCTTTCCGTCCTTTCCGCCGGAGCATTCACCGAACCGGCCGGCGAGCCCGGTTGGCAGCGATGAACACCGCGGAAGCCCGGTTCCAGGGCCTCCCGGTGACCACCCTCGCCGAGGAGTTCGGCACGCCCCTGTTCGTCTACGACACCGAGGTGCTGGAGGGCACGTACCGCCGGCTGCGCACAGTGCTGCCCGAGACGGTGGACGTCTTCTACTCCCTCAAGGCCAACCCGAACATCAGTGTGTGCGCCTTCCTCGGCGCGCAGGGCGCCGGGGCGGAGGTCTCCTCGCACACCGAACTGGTCACCGCGCTGCGGGCCGGGGTGGCCCCCCGGGACATCATCTTCCTCGGCCCCGGCAAGGACGCCCGGGAACTGGCGGCCTGCGTGGACGCCGGAATCCACGCCGTCGTGTGCGAGTCCCTGGAAGAACTGCGCCAGTTGGACGACATGGTCGCCCGCAGCGGGGCGAGCGCGCCGTTCCCCGTGCTGCTGCGGGTCAACCCGTCGTTCGGCAGCACGGGGTCGGGGCTCGCCATGGGCGGCAAACCGCGGCAGTTCGGCATCGACGAGGAAGAGGTGCGCCGCGCCAAGGACACGCTGGCCGAGCTGCGGCACGTGCGGGTCAAGGGCGTGCACGCCTACATGGGCACCCGGTTCCTCAAGCACGAGGACGTCGTCCGCAACACCGCCGGGATCCTGTCCATGGCCGAGGACCTGGCGGGCCACCTCGGCATCCCGCTGGAGACCGTGGACTTCGGCGGCGGGCTCGGGGTCGCCTACTTCGAGAACGAGGACGACCTCGACCTCGACGCGCTCGGCGCGGGCGTCCGCGAGGCGGTCGCCCCCTTCGCCGCACGCCATCCGCACTGCCGGCTGATCATGGAACTCGGCCGCTTCCTCACCGCCGAGGCCGGAACCTATGTGGTCCGCGCGCGCTATGTGAAGCAGTCGAGAGGCGAGTGGTTCGTCGTCGCGGACGGCGGCACCAACCACCACATGGCGGCGGTCGGCATCGGCAGCTTCGTCAAGCGGAACTTCCCCGTGACCCACCTCGGCCGCCCCGCGGACCCCGCCGCGCGCCCGTACACGCTGACCGGGCCGTTGTGCACGCCGAACGACGTGGTCGCCAAGCGGGTGCCGCTGCCGGAGGTCGTCCCGGGCGACCTGCTGGGCGTGGAGCGCTCGGGCGCCTACGGCCCGACGGCCTCCCCGGGGCTCTTCCTCAGCCACGGCTTTCCCGCCGAGGTGCTGGTCCACCGCGGCCGGGCCCGGCTGATCAGGGAACGGGACACGACCGAGGACATGCTGGCCAGGCAGCGCCTCGTCGATCTGGGCGGCACCGGCGACTTCGGCGATCCCGGTGGCGAGGGCGCCCCGTGACGCACGCGGCGGCCGGCACCCTCCGCATCGGCGTGGACGTCCTGGACCGCACGGAACTGCGCCGGCTCCTCACCCGGCCCTGGTTCCTGCGCCTGAGCTACGCCCCGGAGGAGATCAGGCTGGCCGACCGCATGGGCGAGGAGCGCCGCCTGGAGTTCCTGGCCGGGCGGTTCGCCGCCAAGGAGGCCGTCGTGAAGGTGCTGGGCACCGGACTTCTGCGGGGAATCGCCCCCCGGGACATCTGCGTGGACCGCGCCGCCGACGGCGCGCCCGTGGTCACCCTGCGGGGCCCCGCGGCCGCCCTGGGCCCGGCCGCCATCGAGCTGTCCATCACCCACAAACACAACGTGGTCGCCGCCGTGGCCCTCGGAGTGGTCGCGCCGGCGGGCCCGCCCCCAGCAAGAACGCTCAGAGAGGACGGTGCCCCCATGTCCCTCGCGGACACGCACCAGGAGGCCGAGGCATCCGCCTTCCTCCGCGTGCGCATCGGCCAGGAGGACGCCCATTACGGCGGCGGCCTGGTGGACGGCGCGCACATCCTGCGGCTCTTCGGCGATCTCGTCACGGAGATCACCGCACGGACGGACGAGGACGAAGGGCTGCTGGCCGAGTACGCCG
>NZ_MUMF01000133.1 GCF_002155905.1 Streptomyces tricolor
CGCGGCCGTCGCCGCCTGGGCGGGACGCGTCACCGACCCGGACGTCCGGCCGGTCGTCATCGTGGACCAGTTCGAGGAGGCGTTCACCCTCTGCGCCGACGAGGCGGACCGCCGTACCTTCATCCAGCTCCTGCACGCCGCCTGCACCCCGCCCGCCGGCGCCGCCGGACCCGCCCCCGTCCAGGTCGTCCTCGGCATCCGCGCCGACTTCTACGAGCAGTGCCTCGGCTATCCGGAGCTGGCCGACGCGCTCCAGCACCGGCACATGGTGCTCGGCCCGCTGACCAGCAGCGAGCTGCGGGAGGCGGTGACCGGTCCGGCGAAGGCGGTGGGCCTGGAGCTGGAGCCGGGGCTCGCCGAGCTGATCGTGCGCGAGGTGAGCGCCGACGGCCCGCGCGGCGCGCACGACGCGGGCGTGCTCCCGCTGCTGTCGCACGCGCTGCTGGCCACCTGGCAGCGCCGGAAGGCCGGGCGGCTGACGCTGGCCGGCTACCGCGCGGCGGGCGGTATCCAGGGCGCGGTCGCGGCCACCGCCGAGCGCGCCTGGTCCGGTCTGGACCCGGCGGCCCGGACCGCCGCCCGGCTGCTGCTGCTGCGGCTGGTCCGGCTGGGCGAGGACACCCAGGCCACCCGCCGGCGCGGCACCCGGCGGCAGCTGGCCCAGGAGTCGGCGGACCCCGGCAAGACGGAGGAGTCGCTGGAGGCCCTGGTGCGGGCCCGGCTGGTGACCCTGGACGCGGACACCGTGGAGATCACCCACGAGGCGCTGCTCACCGCCTGGCCCCGGCTGCGGCACTGGATCGACGAGGGCCGCGGCGACCATCTGCTGCGCCAGCGGCTGGAGGAGGACGGCCGGGCGTGGGAGGACTCGGGCCGGGACAGCTCGCTGCTGTACCGGGGGTCCCGGCTGGAGCAGGCCCGCAGCTGGGCCCGGTCGGCCGGGGACACCTACCTGACCCGCAGCGCGGTGGAGTTCCTGGCCGCCTCGGTACGGCTGCGCAAACGCACGGTGTGGCTGAGCCGGGCCGCGGTGGCGGCGCTGGTGGTGCTGGCCGTGCTCGCCGCGGGTTCCGCGGTGATCGCCTGGAAGCAGCGCGACGACGCCGTGTTCGAGCAGGTGCTCGCCGAGGCGGACCGGGTGCAGCACTCGGACCCGTCGCTGGCCGCGCAGCTCGACCTGGTCGCGCACCGGCTGCGCCCCGGCGACGAGGGCACCTACAGCCGCCTGATCTCGATCGTGAACGCGCCGCTGGCCACCCCGCTGTCCGGGCACACCGGTGCCGTCTACCTCACGTCGTTCAGCCCGGACGGGCACACCCTGGCCACGGCCGGCTACGACCGCACGGTCCGGCTGTGGAACGTACGGGACCCGCACCGCCCGGCCGCGCTCGGCGCCCCGCTCACCGGCCACGCCAGCTGGGTGAGCAGTGCCGTCTTCGGTCCGGACGGGCGCACGCTGGCCAGCGCCGGGGACGACGGCACGGTCCGGCTGTGGGACGTCACCGACCCCGCGCACGCCGTACCGCTCGGCAAGCCGCTCACCGGCCACCGGGGCACGATCTACCTGGTCGCCTTCAGCCCGGACGGGCGCACCCTGGCCACGGCCGGCGAGGACCGCACCGTGCGGCTGTGGGACGTGTCCCGGCGGGACCGGCCGGAGCCGGTCGGAACGCTGCGCGGGCACACCGCCGCGGTGCGCTCGGTGGCGTTCGCACCGGACGGGCGGACGCTCGCGACGGGGGGCGACGACGACACGGTCCGGCTGTGGGACGTGTCCGCCCCGCGCCGGCCGGAGGCGGTGCGGACGCTGCGGGGACACACGGACCTGGTGCACTCGGTGGCCTTCGGGCCGGACGGGCACACCCTGGCCAGCGGCAGCGCGGACGACACCGTCCGGCTGTGGGACGTGACCGTTCCGCGCCGCGCGGCACCCATCGGCTCGCCGCTGACCGGGCACACCGGCCCGATCTGGTCCGTGGCGTTCAGCCGGGACGGCGGCCGGCTGGCCGCCGCGAGCGCGGACAGCACGGCGAGCCTGTGGAACGTCACCGACCCGGCGTCCCCGTCCCAGGTCGGCGAGCCGCTCGCGGGCAGCAGCGGCGAGATGTACGCGCTGGGGTTCAGCCCGGACGGCCGTACCCTCGCCACCGGCAGCGGGGACGGCAAGGTGCGCCTGTGGTCGGTGCCGACCTCGGACATGCTCGGCCGCAGCGGGGCGTTCCGCCCGGACGGCCGGGTACTGGCCACGGCCGCCCGGGACGGCAGGCTGCGGCTGTGGAACGTCACGCGGCCCGGCCGGCCCGTCCTGCTCGGCAAGCCGTTCATGCGTGCCGACGGCGACCAGCGCTCCCTGGTGTTCTCCCCCGACGGCCGCACCCTCGCCGTCCTCACCGGAGTCCGCGCGGTCTACCTGTGGGACGTCTCCGACCCCGCCCGCCCGGTCCCGGTCGGCAAGCCGCTGTCCCTGCGCACCCGCTTCATGGGACCCGACGCGCTGGCCTACAGCCCCGACGGCCGCACCCTGGCCACCGCCTACGACGACCGCACCATCCAGCTGTGGAACGTCGCCGACCCCGCCCGCGCCGTACCGCTCGGCAAGCCGCTCACCGGCCACCGGGGCTATGTCAACGCGCTCGCCTTCAGCCCGGACGGCCACACGCTGACGAGCGGCAGCGCGGACAACACGATCCGGCTGTGGGACGTCACCGACCCCGCCCGCGCGGTACCGCTCGGCAAGCCGCTCACCGCGCACTCCGGGCCCGTCAACGTCCTCGCCTTCACCCCCGACGGCCACACGCTGGCCAGCGCCGGGGACGACGACACGGTCCGGCTGTGGAACGTCGCCGACCCCGCCGCGGCGAGCGCGCTGGGCGACCCGCTCACCGGCCACACCGAGGCGGTCACGTCCCTGACGTTCAGCGCCGACGGCCGCATCCTGGCCAGCGGCGGCAACGACAACACGGTCCGGCTGTGGAACGTCGCCGACCCCGCCGCGGCGACGCCGATCGGCCAGTCGATGAGCGCCAACGCCAAGACGGGCACGTTCCTGTCCTTCAGCCCCAACAGCCACGTCCTCGGCGTCTCCAGCGGCACCGACACGGTCCGCCTGTGGAGCCTGGACGCCGACGCGGCGATCCGGCACATCTGCTCGGTCACCCGGGGCGTACTGACGCCCCGCCGGTGGCACGAGTACCTCCCGCGCCTCTCCTACAACCCCCCGTGCGGTCGATGATCGGCCAACCTCCGCAATTCCTCCCGGACTTGGCCCCACGGAACCGACAACCTTGTTACCCTTGGCCATAGCCCGATCGCTGGTGCATCCCCCGTCGCCAGCGGTCGGGCCTTTTCTGCGCCCCCGGCCGGGCTGCACGCCCCGCGGAAAGCCGAAGTTCGCCACGCGATCAGCCACCGGACGCGCACACGTCACCCACCCATCCCTACGATCCGCCGATACGTGATCACACCATGGGGAGGGCTTATGGGTTCCGGAGTCCGCACGCTGCGCATCGGCGCGGTGAGCGCGGGGCTGGCGCTGACGCTGGGCGCGACGGCAGCACCGGCAACGGCACACGCGCAGCGGTCCACGGCGACCACCCCGGCACAGACGACAGCCGCCCCCGCCCCGACGGGCCTCGCCTACACCTACGACGCCGCCGGCCAGACCGTGACGGTCACCTGGAACCTCCAGGACCCGGCGGACACCCTGACCCGCAACTACCGCCCGGGCCTCTGCGGCCCGACCCCGCAGGACCCCTGCTTCGTCGCCCCCCAGGTCATCCTGGGCACCTCCTACTCCTTCAAGAAGGCCCCCGGCACCGCACCGGCCTACGTCAAGATCTACGCCGAGACCGCCACCCACACCCTCACCGGCTCGGAGACCCTGACGGTCACCGTCTGACCCGAAGCCCCGCTCACGGGATGAGCAGAAGACCCCCGGTCCTGGTGGACCGGGGGTCTTCTCGCTGTGGGCCTAACAGGATGTGAACCTGTGGCCTCATCCTTATCAGGTCCGGCGTTGATCGTCGCTGTCTGTCCCTGTTGGTGTCGGCCGCTGGTGTCAAGCAACTGGTGCCCTCTTGACAGATCTGCGCTGTCCTCTTCAAGAAGCCGGTCAAGCGAGTCGGCTAGTTCAACCGATCTTGGTTGCGTACCCGGAGACCCCACATCTCCTCGCCGTTGTCGTCCTTGAAGCGCACAGCACCTGCCCGTACCAGGAGCTGCCGGAGTTCGTCGTCCGCGAAGCCGCCGATGTGGTGCTTGATCTTCGCGAAGCTACGCAAGGGCCATCGTTGATGGAGGAGCAGCTCGGAGATGGTCTCCTCCGCCATGAACTCGGTTCGAAGCTCCTCACGGAGCCTTCCCCTCTCCAACCTCCATGAGATCATTCCGCCAACAACCGATACCACGAGCGCTGTACCACCAGCGATCAACGCAGCACTCACATTGCTGTCCATCTAGTCATCGTAGGGCGGCGACAAGGCACATTCCCGAGCGTGGCGCGGGCGCTCGCGGGCGAACCCACCTCTTCACCACCCTCTCCAGCTTCCATCGGCGTGGAACGCGCGGGAAGCGATCGCGTTCCTTCGCTCGGTCCGCGCTCACCGCCTCTACGCGGCCTGCGTCCTCGGCCTGGTCCTCGGCCTCCGTCGCAGCGAGGTGCTCGGCCTGCGCTGGCAGGACATCGACTTCGAGGCCGGCCACTTCACCCCGGTCAAGCAGGTGCAGCGGGTCAAGGGCGTGGGCCTGGTCCTCAAGGTCCTCAAGACGGAGCCCTCACAGGCCGTCCTCCCGCTCCCGGAGTTCTGCGCCCGTGTCCTGGAGGAGCGGCGGGAGCTGCAAGAGCTGGAACGGAAGATTGCCGGTGAGCGCTGGGCCCAGGCGCCGGACCGTGGCCTGGTCTTCTGCTCCGAGCACGGCGGCATGATCGGCCTGTGGGCTTCTCCCGTGCCTTCGATCGGCTCGTCAAGCAGGCCGGAGTCCGCCGGATCACGGTTCGCCTCGCTCGGCACACCTGCGGGACCCTGCTCGCCTTCCTGAAGGTGCACCCCAAGGTCGCTCAGGCGGTCCTCCGGCACAGCCACATCAGCATGACCACGGACGTCTACACGAGCCTCTGGAAGATCCACTCATCGGCTGATGTCAGCCATGGATGCCAAAGACCCCCTGCCGGTATCGACTGGGGGTCTTTGTGCTGGTGGGGCTAACAGGATTTGAACCTGTGGCCTCATCCTTATCAGGGATGCGCTCTAACCAACTGAGCTATAGCCCCGCCGCGCTGTGCGGTGTGTGTCCCGCGCGCTGACTCCTGAAGATTAGCGCACGACGGCGCCAGTCCCAAAATCGGTTGTCGGGGGACCGTCAGAACCGCCCAGGTCCGCGGGTCACTCGTCCTCCGCCAGGGTCAGCTCGACGCCGCCCACGAAGCCCGCGGAGAGGTTGTAGATGAACGCGCCGAGCGTCGCGAGCGCGGTCGCCAGGACCACGTCGATGACCGCGATGATCGTCGTGAACGTCAGGACGTGGGGCAGGGACAGGAAGGCCTGGAGGTCGAAGCCGTTCGCCTCGTTCGAGCCGGTCGCCTCCGAGATCGTGCCGCCGACCGTCGAGAACACGCCCATCGCGTCCATGACCATCCACAGCACCGCCGAGGCGACGATCGTGCAGATGCCGAACGCGATGGAGAGCAGGAAGCTGACCTTCATCACCGACCACGGGTCGGCCTTGGCCACCCGCAGCCGCGCCTTGCGGGTCCGCGGCGCCGTCGGCCGCACCCCCGTACGCGGCTTGCGCACCGCATCGGCGGGGGCCTGCGCCGGATAGGCCTGCGGCGGGTGGTACGGCCCGGCGGGCTGCTCCGTGCGCCGCTCACCGGGCAGCGGCGACGCCGGCCGCGTCTCACCGGCCGCGGCCTGGCCTCGGGTGTCCGTCACGGTTCCCCCCTGGGACTCCTGCTCGGTTTCCGGCGTGCCGGACGAGTCCGCCACGGAAGCCTTCACCGGCTTCAGGTTCGTCGTGTGCGGGTCGGTCGTCTTCCCCGCACTCCCCGCACGCGCGGCGGAGCCACGGCCGCCGCCGTCCGTTTCCGTACCCGTGGAGGTACCGGCCGATCCGGCGCCCGTGGCTCCGCTCACGATGACTCACTCCTCGTGCTACTCGGCCGAGGGTGCCTCACCCTCGTCCGTGCCGGTGGTCGCGGCACCCTCGGCGGTCTCGTCCACGGCCACGTCGCCGTCGACTTCCTCCGCCTCGCGCCCGGCCTCGGCGTTACGTGCGATACCGACCACGGCATCGCGCTTGCCCAGGTTGATCAGTTGGACGCCCATGGTGTCACGGCCCGTCTCCCTGACCTCGTTGACTCGCGTGCGAATCACACCGCCGGAGAGGGTGATCGCGAGGATCTCGTCGTTCTCCTCGACAATCAGCGCGCCGACGAGCGAACCGCGGTCCTCCACGATCTTGGCGGCCTTGATGCCGAGGCCGCCGCGGCCCTGGACGCGGTACTCGTCGACGGCGGTCCGCTTCGCGTACCCACCGTCGGTGGCAGTGAACACGAACGTACCGGGTCGAACAACATTCATCGAGAGAAGCTCGTCGCCCTCCCGGAAACTCATCCCCTTGACGCCGGAGGTGGCGCGGCCCATCGGGCGAAGGGAGTCGTCCGAGGCGGTGAACCGGATCGACTGCGCCTTCCTGCTGACCAGCAGCAGATCGTCGTCGGCCGAAACCAGCTCGGCTCCGATCAGTTCGTCGTCCGTACCGTCCTCGCGCTCGCGCAGGTTGATCGCGATGACACCGCCGGAGCGGGGCGAATCGTAATCCTTCAGAGGCGTCTTCTTGACCAGGCCGGACTTGGTCGCCAGCACCAGGTACGGCGCCGCCTCGTAGTCGCGGATCGCGAGGATCTCGGCGATCGCCTCGTCCGGCTGGAAGGCGAGCAGGTTCGCCACGTGCTGGCCGCGCGCGTCCCGGCCGGCCTCGGGCAGCTCGTACGCCTTCGCCCGGTACACCCGGCCCTTGTTGGTGAAGAAGAGCAGCCAGTGGTGCGTGGTGGAGACGAAGAAGTGGTCGACGATGTCGTCTTCCTTCAGCTTCGTACCGCGCACGCCCTTGCCGCCGCGCTTCTGCGCCCGGTAGTCGTCCGTCTTCGTCCGCTTGACGTAGCCGCCGCGCGTGACGGTGACGACGATGTCCTCCTCGGCGATCAGGTCCTCGATGGACATGTCGCCCTCGTACGGGATCAGCTTGGTCTGGCGGTCGTCGCCGTACTTCTCGACGAGCGCCGCCAGCTCCTCGCTGACGATCCCGCGCTGGCGGACCGGCGAGGCCAGGATCTCGTTGTACTCGTTGATCTTCGCCTGGAGCTCGTCGTGCTCCTGGACGATCTTCTGCCGCTCCAGGGCCGCCAGCCGGCGCAGCTGCATCTCCAGGATCGCGTTGGCCTGGATCTCGTCGATCTCCAGCAGGTCCATCAGGCCCGTGCGCGCGACGTCGACGGTCTCACTGCGCCGGATCAGCGCGATGACCTCGTCGATGGCGTCCAGGGCCTTCAGCAGGCCGCGCAGGATGTGGGCGCGCTCCTCGGCCTTGCGCAGCCGGAAGCGGGTCCGGCGGACGATGACCTCGATCTGGTGCGTCACCCAGTGGCGGATGAAGGCGTCCAGGGAGAGCGTGCGCGGCACGCCGTCCACCAGCGCCAGCATGTTGGCGCCGAAGTTCGTCTGCAGGTCCGTGTGCTTGTACAGGTTGTTCAGCACCACCTTGGCGACCGCGTCCCGCTTGAGGACGATCACCAGGCGCTGGCCGGTCCGCGACGACGTCTCGTCACGGACGTCCGCGATGCCGCCGATCTTGCCGTCCTTCACCAGGTCGGCGATCTTCTGTGCCAGGTTGTCCGGGTTCACCTGGTACGGCAGCTCGGTGACGACCAGGCACTGGCGGCCCTGGATCTCCTCCACCTCGACCACCGCGCGCATCGTGATGGAGCCGCGGCCGGTCCGGTACGCCTCCTCGATGCCCTTGCGGCCCACCACCAGGGCGCCGGTCGGGAAGTCGGGGCCCTTGATGCGCTCCATGAGCGCGTCCAGCAGCTCCTCGTGCGAGACGTCCGGGTTCTCCAGGTACCACTGGGCGCCGGCCGCGACCTCGCGCAGGTTGTGCGGCGGGATGTTGGTGGCCATGCCGACCGCGATACCGGCCGAGCCGTTGATCAGCAGGTTCGGGAAGCGGGCCGGCAGGACGGTCGGCTCCTGGGAGCGGCCGTCGTAGTTGTCCGTGAAGTCGACGGTCTCCTCGTCGATGTCCCGGACCATCTCCATGGACAGCGGCGCCATCTTGCACTCGGTGTAGCGCATGGCCGCCGCCGGGTCGTTGCCCGGGGAGCCGAAGTTGCCGTTGGAGTCCACCAGCGGCATCCGCATCGACCACGGCTGGGCGAGGCGCACCAGGGCGTCGTAGATGGAGGAGTCGCCGTGCGGGTGGTAGTTGCCCATGACGTCGCCGACGACACGGGCGCACTTGTAGAAGCCGCGCTCGGGGCGGTAGCCGCCGTCGTACATCGCGTACAGCACGCGGCGGTGGACGGGCTTGAGACCGTCACGGACGTCGGGCAGCGCGCGGGACACGATGACGGACATCGCGTAGTCCAGGTACGAGCGCTGCATCTCCGTCTCGAGCCCGACGGGCTCGACACGCATCGCGAGTTCGCCGCCCTCTTCAGGGGTGACGGGAGTGTTCTCGTCGGCCATTGCTGGTGAAGATCCTTCCTGGTGCGGTCAGCTGAGACCGACTCAGATGTCGAGGAAGCGGACGTCCTTGGCGTTGCGCTGGATGAACTGGCGGCGGGCCTCGACGTCCTCGCCCATGAGGACCGAGAACAGGTCGTCGGCCTGGGCGGCGTCGTCCAGGGTGACCTGGCCGAGGACCCGGTGCTCCTGGTCCATGGTGGTCACGCGCAGCTCCTCGGCGTTCATCTCGCCGAGACCCTTGAAGCGCTGGATGGAGTCCTCGCGGACCCGCTTGCCGCGCTGGCGGCCCATCTCGATCAGCGCGTCGCGCTCGCGGTCCGAGTAGGCGTACTCCACGTCGTCGCGGCCCCACTTGATCTTGTACAGCGGGGGGCGGGACAGGTACACGTGCCCGGCCTCGACCAGCGGCCGCATGAAGCGGAACAGGAAGGTCAGCAGCAGGGTGCTGATGTGCTGGCCGTCGACGTCGGCGTCCGCCATCAGGATGATCTTGTGGTAGCGGAGCTTCTCGATGTCGAAGTCCTCGTGCACACCCGTGCCGAAGGCCGAGATCAGCGCCTGGATCTCCTGGTTCTGCAGGATCTTGTCGATCCGGGCCTTCTCCACGTTCAGGATCTTGCCGCGGATCGGGAGGATCGCCTGGTACTGCGGGTTCCGGCCGGACTTGGCCGAGCCGCCGGCGGAGTCACCCTCGACGATGAAGATCTCGCACTTGGCCGGGTCGTTGGACTGGCAGTCGGCCAGCTTGCCCGGCAGCGACGCCGTCTCCAGCAGCCCCTTGCGGCGCGTCAGGTCCCGCGCCTTGCGGGCCGCCACGCGCGCGGTGGCCGCCTGGATGCCCTTGCGGACGATGTCCGCGGCCTCGACCGGGTTGCGGTCCAGCCAGTCGTTGAGGTGCTCATAGACCGCCTTCTGCACGAAGGTCTTGGCCTCCGTGTTGCCCAGCTTGGTCTTCGTCTGGCCCTCGAACTGCGGCTCGCTCAGCTTGACCGAGATGATCGCGGTCAGACCCTCACGGATGTCGTCACCGGTGAGGTTGTCGTCCTTCTCGCGCAGCAGCTTCTTGTCGCGCGCGTACTTGTTGATCAGCGACGTCAGCGCGGCCCGGAAGCCCTCTTCGTGGGTACCGCCCTCGTGGGTGTGGATGATGTTCGCGAAGGAGTACACGCCCTCGCTGTAGCCGCTGTTCCACTGCATGGCGACCTCGAGGGACAGGCTCTTGTCCTTGTCCTCGGCCTCCAGCGAGACGACCGTGGGGTGCACCGCGTCTCCCTTGCGGGAGTTGAGGTACTTCACGAAGTCGACGATGCCGCCCTCGTAGTGGTACGTGACGGTCTTGACCTCGGCCTTCTCGTCCGCGCCCGCCTCGTCCGCACCGCTGGTCGCCTTCGCCGACTCGCGCTCGTCGGTGAGCCGGATCGTCAGGCCCTTGTTGAGGAACGCCATCTCCTGGAAACGCCGCGACAGCGTCTCGAAGGAGTACTCGGTGGTCTCGAAGATCTCCGGGTCGGCCCAGAAGGTGACCGACGTACCGGTCTCCTCCGTCGCCTCGTGCTGGGCCAGCGGAGCCGTCGGCACACCCATCTTGTAGTCCTGCGTCCAGCGGTGGCCGTCGGTCTTCACCTCGACGGCGACCTTCGTGGACAGGGCGTTCACGACGGACACACCGACACCGTGCAGACCACCGGAGACGGCGTACCCGCCGCCGCCGAACTTGCCGCCCGCGTGCAGCACGGTCAGCACGACCTCGACGGCCGGCTTGCCCTCGGAGGGCACGATGCCCACCGGGATGCCACGGCCGTTGTCGACGACGCGCACGCCGCCGTCGGCGAGGATCGTCACGTCGATGGTGTCGGCGTAGCCGGCCAGCGCCTCGTCGACCGAGTTGTCGACGACCTCGTACACCAGGTGGTGCAGACCGCGCTCGCCCGTGGAGCCGATGTACATGCCGGGCCGCTTGCGGACCGCGTCCAGCCCTTCGAGCACGGTGATGGCGCTGGCGTCGTAGGAGGCCGAGGCGGCCTCGCTGCTCACGCCGGCGTCGGTGGACGGGATGTTCTCGTTGGGGTTGCCGGAATCGGCCACGAAGCGCCCTTTCTGGCACAGCACGAGCCGGGCTCGTCGGCAGGTTGCCGGAGCGGCTGCGGCATGTTGCGTTGGTAAGCCTTGATCAGCGTTGCTCAGCTTTTCCCGGGCGGTCCCCACATTGGGGCGGGATTGTCTTCCAGTCTACCGGTAGCACTGACATCGATGGGGGTTTGCCGGTACCTGAGCCCCCATGTGCCGCCCTCAACCGGTCTCGGCCGGGTCCCGATATACGGATGGGGGCTCCGAGGGGCTCACAGCGGCACTCAGAGCTTCGAGCCGTCAACCCTTGGCTACTGGCGGGTCAGAAGCCGATCCACGCGTGTGGACAGGCGTGATCCGGGGCTGTGCGCGGGGTTACGACCGCACCGCGCGCCCCACCCGTGACGTGAGGTACGTCACCCGTACGTATCGCCGGGCCCGGTGCTCCCCGGAGCCCGCAGGGGGCCGTAGCGGCGGGTCTGGCCGCCCGGATTGAGCACCTTGATCATCCGTACGCTGCCGTGCCCGAGGTCCTCGTTGAGCCGGGCCACCAGCGCGGGGGACAGGTGACGCAGCTGGGTCGCCCAGGCCGTGGAGTCGCACTGCACGACCAGCACACGCTCGTCCTCGTCGTACCGCTGCGGCACACAGTGCTTGGCCAGGTCCTCGCCGACGATCTGCGGCCAGCGGCCCATCACCCCGCCCACCGCGGCCGGCGTCTCCCAGCCACGCTCGGTGATCAGCCGGTTGATCGCCGCGCCCAGCGCCATCGGATCGCGGCCGTCGGCACGCGCCCCGGAGCGCAGGCCGCCGCCCCGCCGCGCCTGCTTCTTCTGCCGGGCCGCGTCCCCACGCGCGCGTGCCTGCTCCTTCGCCGCGCGCAACGCCACGCGCGCGAGGTCGACACCGGAGGGCTCGCCGCCCTTCTTCGGTTCCTGTGCACTCATACGCGTTCCACCGTCCCGCCGGCCACCGCGTACCGGGCGCCGGCCAGCACCTGCGGTACGTCGTCGTCCACGGCGGCGGTGACCAGCACCTGCTCGCCGGGCGCGACCAGCTCCGCCAGCCGCTCCCGGCGGCGGGCGTCCAGCTCGGCGAAGACGTCGTCCAGGATCAGCACCGGCTCGTTGCCCTCGGCACGCAGCAGGTCGTACGAGGCCAGCCGCAGCGCGAGGGCGTACGACCAGGACTCCCCGTGCGAGGCGTACCCCTTGGCGGGCAGCTGACCGAGCTTGAGCAGCAGATCGTCCCGGTGCGGTCCGACGAGGGTGACACCCCGCTCGATCTCCTGCTTCCGCACCTCGGTCAGGGCCGCCATCAGCTGGGCGTACAGCTCCTCGCGCGTGTGCGCCTCGCCCGGCGCCGACGGCCTGTACTCCAGCGTCACCGGACCGCCGCCCGGAGCCAGCTGTTCGTACGCCTTGTCGGCGAGCGGCTGCAGCGCCGCGATGAGATCCATCCGCTGGGCGAGCAGCTCCGCCCCCGCGCGCGCGAGATGCTGATCCCACACGTCCAGGGTGGACAGGTCCATGGACCGCCCGCCGTGCCGGCGGGCCAGCGCGGCCGTCTTCAGCAGGGTGTTGCGCTGCTTGAGCACCCGCTCGTAGTCGGAGCGCACGCCCGCCATCCGCGGGGACCGCGCGGTGATCAGCTCGTCCAGGAACCGCCGCCGCTCGCCCGGGTCCCCCTTGACGAGGGCGAGGTCCTCGGGCGCGAACAGCACGGTCCGGACGATCCCCAGCACGTCCCGCGGCCTGACCTGCGAGGACCGGTTGATGCGGGCGCGGTTGGCCCGGCCCGGGTTCAGCTCCAGTTCGATCAGCTGCTGCCGGTCGCCCTGCCGGACCTGCGCCCGGATCACCGCCCGCTCGGCGCCCATGCGCACCAGGGGCGCGTCGGAGGCGACCCGGTGGCTGCCGAGGGTCGCCAGATACCCGACCGCCTCCACGAGGTTGGTCTTGCCCTGCCCGTTGGGGCCGACGAAGGCGGTGACGCCCGGGTCGAGCGGGACCTCGGCCCGGGCGTACGAGCGGAAGTCGGCCAGCGAAAGATGCGTGACGTGCATGGTCGTCCGCCGACCTCCTTGCTTCTTACCGGCCCGCTGCCGCCGGGCCTACTTCTTCTCTACGGCGTGACCGCCGAACTGGTTGCGCAGCGCGGCGATCATCTTCATCTGCGGCGAGTCCTCCTGGCGGGAGGCGAACCGCGCGAACAGCGACGCGGTGATCGCCGGCAGCGGCACCGCGTTGTCGATGGCGGCCTCCACAGTCCAGCGTCCCTCACCGGAGTCCTGTGCATAACCGCGCAGCCCGTCCAGGTGCTCGTCCTCGTCGAGGGCGTTCACCGCGAGGTCCAGCAGCCAGGAACGGATGACCGTGCCCTCCTGCCAGGAGCGGAAGACCTCACGGACGTCCGTGACGGAGTCGACCTTCTCCAGCAGCTCCCAGCCCTCGGCGTAGGCCTGCATCATGGCGTACTCGATGCCGTTGTGGACCATCTTCGCGAAGTGGCCCGCGCCGACCTTGCCCGCGTGCACCGAACCGAAGTCGCCCTCCGGCTTCAGCGCGTCGAAGATCGGCTGCACCCGGGCGACGTGCTCGGCGTCGCCGCCGTACATCAGCGCGTACCCGTTCTCCAGCCCCCAGACGCCGCCGGAGACACCGCAGTCGACGAAGCCTATGCCCTTGGCGGCCAGCTGCTCGGCGTGCTTCTCGTCGTCCGTCCAGCGGGAGTTGCCGCCGTCCACGACCACGTCGCCGGGCTCCAGCAGCTCGGCGAGCCGGTCGATGGTCGACTGCGTGGGCTCGCCGGCCGGGACCATCACCCAGACCACGCGCGGGCCGCTGAGCTTGCCCACAAGCTCTTCCAGGCTGTGGACATCCGCGACGTCCGCGTTGCGGTCGTATCCGATGACGGTGTGGCCCGCGCGGCGGATCCGCTCGCGCATGTTGCCGCCCATCTTGCCGAGGCCGACGAGACCGAGCTCCATCAGTTGTGTTCCTTAGGTCGCTGTGTGGCGTGACAGGCACCGCAGTGCCGAGCCGAGCCTAAACCGACCCCTTCGCGCACAGCTGTGGGCATAGGCGCTCATACGTACGCGGTGCGGAGCCGGCGCCCCGGCCCCCGCCGGGCCACAGCACCGGGCACCCGCGGAGAGCCCCCGGCGCTGTGCACACCCTGTGGACGACCGTCAGCCGCTGAGCCGCACCGGCATGATCAGGTACTTGTACGCGTCGTCGGCCTCCGCGTCCACCGCCGGCTTGCCGCTGAGCAGCGCCGGCTTCGTGGACGTGGTGAACGACAGCTGCGCCACCGGGGAGTCGATCGCGCTCAGACCGTCCAGCAGGAACGTCGGGTTGAAGGCGATCGAGATGTCGTCGCCCTCCAGCTGCGCGTCGACCCTTTCCACAGCCTGTGCGTCGTCGCTCGACCCCGCCTCCAGGATCAGCACGCCCTGCTCGAAGCTCAGGCGCACCGGCGTGTTCCGCTCGGCCACCAGCGCCACACGCTTGACGGCCTCCACGAACGGCGCGGTCTCGATCACGGCGACGGAGTTGAACTCGGTCGGGAACAGCGTCCGGTACTTCGGCAGGTCGCCCTCGAGCAGCCGCGTGGTCGTACGCCGCCCCGCGCCCTCGAAACCGATCAGGCCCTCACCGGCACCGGAGCCGGACAGGGCCAGCGTGACGCTGTCGCCGGCGCCGAGGGACTTGGCGGTGTCCAGCAGCGTCTTGGCCGGGACCAGGGCGACGGCGGAGGCGTCCGGGTTCTCCGGCTTCCACAGGAACTCGCGGACCGCGAAGCGGTAGCGGTCGGTGGAGGCCAGGGTGACCGTGTCGCCCTCGATCTCGATGCGCACACCGGTGAGCACCGGGAGCGTGTCGTCACGGCCGGCCGCGATGGCCACCTGGGAGACGGCGGCGGCGAAGACCTCGCCGGGGACGGTGCCGGTCGCGTTCGGCATCTGCGGCAGCGCCGGGTACTCCTCCACCGGCAGGGTGTGGAGGGTGAACCGCGAGGAGCCGCACACCACGGTCGCCCGTACACCGTCTGTGGAAATCTCCACCGGGCGGTTGGGGAGGGCGCGGGAGATGTCGGCGAGGAGCCGGCCGGAGACGAGGACGGTGCCCTCCTCCTCGACCTCCGCCTCGACGTTGACGCGCGCGGAGACCTCGTAGTCGAAGCTCGACAGGCTCAGCTGGCCGTCCTCCGCCTTCAGCAGCAGGCCGGCGAGGACAGGCGCCGGCGGACGGGCCGGGAGGCTGCGTGCCGCCCAGGCCACTGCCTCCGCGAGTACGTCGCGTTCCACCCGGATCTTCACCGTAAGCCGCCTCCTGCTGTTGCTACTGAGTCCTCCGACTCGGTGTCACCGCCCACTGCGAAGGGCAGGACACCGGGGACCAGTCTGACGCACGGCACTGACAGTAGGTGCCCGTCGGGGTCAAGTCGGTCCGAGGGGCAGCCGCGCTCGAGACAGCGAGTTGTGCACAGGCCCCGCTTCAAAACGATTGCCGAGCTCTCTCTAGTCGGGAGTAGTAGTAGGGCCTGTGGATACCGTGGATAACCACGTTTGCCCAGCTCAGCGCAGGTTTTTTATCCACCGGTCCTGTGGGTGGAGGCGGTGGACAACGGGGCCTGTCTGTGGAGAACGGAAAGTTCTGCACACAGCGCCCACAGGTTGGGGGCAGTTCTCCCCAGCTGTGTCCCCAGGAATACCCACGTTTCCCACACCCCAATCCGGCAGCTTCCTGTGACGCCTTTCACTCGACGCGGTGAGCGGGTGTGCCGGGTTGCCGAACAGTGGACAGCGCTGTGGAGAAGCCGGGGATCGCTGGGGACAACCGCCCCCAGCCTGTGGGCCACCGGTGGACAACCCGCCGCCCGCGTTGTCGATCTTCGCGTTGTCCACAGCCTGTGGAGATCCTTTGTCCACGATTCCACAGGCCCCTGAGCTGGGCAGAAGCTCCCAGCTCAGCTTCCCTGTGGACACAGTTCGGGACAACTCCGCAGTCCCCAGGATGTGGACGGAAGAAAGTCACCGAATCTGTGGAGAGTGGCCGTAACCAGGCAGCTAATCGAACACAGGATGACGAACAGAAAACCCCCACAGCGCCGCCCCACCACGCCTCCGCGGCCACGAGCGGCCCCCACAGCCACGGAACCGGCGCCTCCACGGCCGCGAGCGCCCCTTCGCAACCGCGGGCAGCGACGCTCCGCGACCACTGGCCGCGGGCAGCCCGCGTTGCTGCGGGCAGATGTCCTTGCTGGGGCGGTGCTCGCCGGACAGCCGCCGTCGAACCCGCGTAGCTGCGGGCAGTCCTGCCGCTGGGGGCGGCACAGGTGGGCGCTGGGGGTACGCCCTGCTCGAAGAACTTGGGGGAAGCACCCTGCCGGCGCGGGTGAGCGACCCCGCCCCCGCCCGGCCGCCAGCAGCGGTGCCGTACGCGAAAGGGCGCCCCGGGACGCGTAGCCCCGAGGCGCCCTCGACGTCGCCGTACGGCCGGCCTCAGCCGATCGTCAGCCGTTCTTGATGCGGTTGGTCAGCTCGGTGACCTGGTTGTAGATCGACCGCCGCTCGGCCATCAACGCCCGGATCTTGCGGTCGGCGTGCATCACCGTCGTATGGTCCCGCCCACCGAACTGCGCACCGATCTTCGGCAACGACAGATCCGTCAGCTCCCGGCACAGGTACATCGCGATCTGCCGGGCCGTGACCAGCTGCCGCCCCCGCGAGCTGCCGCACAGATCGTCGACCGTGAGCCCGAAGTAGTCCGCGGTCGCCGCCATGATGGCCGTCGCCGTGATCTCCGGCGTCGAGTCCTCGCCCCCGGGGATCAGGTCCTTCAGGACGATCTCGGTCAGCCCGAGGTCCACCGGCTGCCGGTTGAGCGACGCGAACGCCGTCACCCGGATCAGCGCGCCCTCCAGCTCACGGATGTTGCGCGAGATGCGGGAGGCGATGAACTCCAGCACCTCCGGCGGGGCGTTGAGCTGCTCCTGGACCGCCTTCTTGCGGAGGATCGCGATACGCGTCTCCAGCTCCGGCGGCTGCACGTCGGTGATCAGGCCCCACTCGAAACGGTTCCGCAGCCGGTCCTCCAGCGTGACGAGCTGCTTGGGCGGCCGGTCGCTGGACAGCACGATCTGCTTGTTGGCGTTGTGGAGCGTGTTGAAGGTGTGGAAGAACTCCTCCTGCGTCGACTCCTTGTCCGCGAGGAACTGGATGTCGTCGACGAGCAGGATGTCCATCTCGCGGTAGCGCTTGCGGAAGCTGTCGCCCTTGCCGTCGCGGATGGAGTTGATGAACTCGTTGGTGAACTCCTCCGAGCTGACGTACCGCACGCGCGTGCCCGGGTAGAGGCTGCGCGCGTAGTGCCCGATCGCGTGCAGCAGGTGCGTCTTGCCGAGCCCCGACTCCCCGTAGATGAACAGGGGGTTGTACGCCTTCGCCGGCGCCTCGGCGACCGCGACCGCCGCCGCGTGCGCGAAGCGGTTGGAGGCGCCGATGACGAACGTGTCGAACAGGTACTTCGGGTTCAGGCGCGCGGTCGGCTCGCCGGGACCGCTCGCCGGCGCGGGCTGCGCGGCCGGCGGGCCGGGCGCGCCCGCCGAGGGCATGTCCGGGCGGCCGGGGCCGCCGCGGTGCGCCGGGGGTTCGGGCAGCTCACGGCGGACCGGGTCACGCTGGTCGTACTCGGTGCGCGAGGGGTCGTACTCGGGGCGCGCGGACTCGTAGTCCGGGCGTGCGGAGTCGTAGTCGGGGCGCGCCGGCTCGTACTCCGCGCGCGGAGTGTCGTAGTCGCCGCGCTGCTGCTCGTACGGCGGCCGGTCCATGCCCTGCGGGCGGTAGTCCTGGGACGGCGAGCCGTAGGCGTCCTGGGAGGACGGCGAGGCGTACGGGTCCCGCTCGGGGAAGCCGAGCCGGGGCTGCTGCCAGCCGTACTCGTCCTGCGCCGGGCGCGGCCAGGCGCCGGGCTCGGGGCGGTGGTACTCGGACGGGTAGGCCGGGCGGACGGTGGGCAGCTGGTCCGGGCGGGCGGACGGGAGCTGCTCGGGGCGCGGCTCGGTGCCGGGGAGCTGGTCGGCGCCGCCGCGGTGGCGGCCGTAGCCCTCGTACGGCCCCGAGGGCAGCTCGGGCTCCTCGTAGCGCGGCTTCGGGGTCTGCTGGGCGGGAGGCGCCGCGGGCGCCGGCGGTTCGCCCGCCGAGTCGTCCACGGTGATCGCGATCCGGATGGGACGGCCGCACTCACGGCTCAGGGTCTCGCTGACGATCGGTGCGAGACGGCCCTCCAGGACGCCCTTCGCGAATTCGTTCGGCACGGCGAGCAGGGCGGTGTCCGCGACCAGCGCGAGCGGCTGGCAGCGCCGGATCCAGTGCTCGTCCTTTGCCTCCACACCCTGTCCGCGGCCCTCCCCGAGGAGCTGCTCCAGTACGCGTGGCCACACTGCGGCAAGATCGGCAGGTACGTCAGCCACAGGGCACGCTCTCTCACAGGTCCCACGAACGTGTGGTTCAGGGACGGGTCGGGATGAAAATCGGGTCGGGCGGGGATAAGGGAACGAATCGGAGTTCAGCCACGGTAGTCAGCGCGGCGGGTACGGTTCAAGTTGTTGTCCCCAGCCTGTGGATAGTGTCTCCCCGCGACCCTCGGTTTGACCGGATGGCGTAGCCCCGCGTACCGTAACCAGGTCGAGTTGTCGATGGCTGCTGCCGCCTGCCTCCGATGGGCACAGGTCACGTCAGGTGATCGGGAAGCGGTGCACTCGGGCGTGACGCGAGCTACTCGTGGGCGCACGGTGACAGCCAGGACGGCACCCCGCCACTACCGATTTTCTGGAGCCCCCGAGTGAGCAAGCGCACCTTCCAGCCGAACAACCGTCGTCGCGCGAAGACCCACGGCTTCCGGCTGCGTATGCGCACCCGTGCCGGCCGCGCGATTCTCGCGTCCCGCCGTAGCAAGGGTCGCGCCCGCCTGTCCGCCTGATCCCGATCAGGTCATGACGTCGTGCTGCCCACCGAGAACCGGCTGAGGCGGCGCGAGGACTTCGCGACCGCGGTACGACGGGGCCGCCGGGCCGGACGCCCGACGCTCGTCGTCCACCTTCGTAGCGGTGCCACGGACCCGCACGCGCCAGGGGAGAGCGCTCCCCCGACGCGTGCGGGTTTCGTCGTGAGCAAGGCCGTGGGTGGCGCGGTCGTGCGCAACACAGTGAAGCGCAGACTGCGCCATCTGATGCGTGACCGAGTCGCCCTCTTTCCCCCCGGTAGCCTGGTAGTCGTACGAGCGCTGCCCGGAGCGGGCGACGCAGACCACGCACAGCTGGCCCGAGACCTGGACGCCGCCCTCGAGCGGCTGCTGGGAGGGGGCGCGCGATGAAGTACCCGCTGCTGGCTCTGATCAAGCTGTACCAGTGGACGATCAGTCCGCTGCTGGGGCCGGTATGCAAGTACTACCCGTCGTGCTCCCACTACGGCTACACGGCCATCGACCGGCACGGTGCGATCAAGGGAACGGCACTCACGGCCTGGCGCATCCTCCGGTGCAATCCGTGGTCGCTCGGCGGTGTGGACCATGTTCCGCCGCGTAAGCGTCCGCGGTGGCACGAAATGCTGCGCAACGCCTGGCGCGCACGCAGGGGCGGGCCCTCCGCCGCCGAACCGGCCACCGAAGCGAAGCTTGTTCGCGAGTCTCCTTCGAGCCCGGCCGCAGAGACCTCGTCCCATGCCCAAGGAGCATGATTAGTGGACACGATTGCCAGCCTCTTCAGCTTCATCACGACACCCGTCTCATGGGTCATCGTCCAGTTCCACACGGTGTACGGCGCCATCTTCGGACCTGACACCGGGTGGGCCTGGGGCCTGTCCATCGTGTCCCTGGTGATCCTCATCCGCATCTGCCTGATCCCGCTCTTCGTGAAGCAGATCAAGGCCACGCGCGCGATGCAGACGCTCCAGCCGGAGATGAAGAAGATCCAGGAGCGCTACAAGAACGACCGGCAGCGCCAGTCCGAAGAGATGATGAAGCTGTACAAGGAGTCGGGCACCAACCCGCTCTCCTCGTGCCTTCCCATCCTGGCGCAGTCCCCGTTCTTCTTCGCCCTGTACCACGTCCTCAACGGCATCGCGTCGAACAAGACCATCGGCGTGATCGACCAGGGTCTGCTGGAGAGCGCGCAGAAGGCGCACATCTTCGGTGCCCCGCTGGCGGCCAAGTTCTTCAGCAGTGAGAGCCAGATCACCGCGCTCGGCGCCTCGCTGACCGACGTCCGCGTCGTCACCGCGATCATGATCGTGCTGATGTCGGCGTCGCAGTTCTACACGCAGCGCCAGCTGATGACGAAGAACGTCGACACCACGGTGAAGACGCCGTTCATGCAGCAGCAGAAGATGCTGATGTACGTCTTCCCGGTCATGTTCGCCGTCTTCGGTGTGAACTTCCCGGTCGGTGTCCTCGTCTACTGGCTGACCACCAACGTGTGGACCATGGGCCAGCAGATGTACGTCATCCACAACAACCCGACCCCGGGCTCCAAGGCCCAGGCCGCCTACCTGGAGCGCCTGACCAAGCACGTCACGCAGCACGGCAAGGTCCGCCGGCGCAGCGAGAAGGCCATCGTCAAGGCGATCGTCGCCAAGGGCCGCGACCGCAACGAGTTCGAGCGCAAGTTCATCAACGCGCTGAACAAGGCCGGCCTCGCCGCCCAGGCCGACGGCAGCGTGGCGAAGAGCGTGGCCCAGGCCACGGCGGAGACCGAGGAGGGCGTGGTCACCGGCACCGCCACGACCGCCGCCGGCCGCCGCCAGCAGCCCAAGCGGCAGAGCAAGGCCCAGCGCCAGTCCGGCGGGCCCAAGCAGGCGGGCGACGGTCCGTCGCTGGAGAAGTCCGAGCCGGAGGACGCCAAGCCCGCCGCCGCCAAGCAGCCCCAGAAGCCCGGCTCCGGCACCCGCAGCAAGGCCCAGTCCGGCCAGCGCAAGGGTGGTCCGCAGCGGCCCAAGTCCCCGTCCAAGAAGTAAGAAGGAGCCCATCCCGTGACGGAAGGCACCACCTCCGCCGCTGCCGAGGGTGCAGACACCCTCACCCGCCTGGAGCAGGAGGGTGAGATCGCGGCGGACTACCTGGAGGGTCTGCTGGACATCGCCGACCTCGACGGCGACATCGACATGGACGTCGAGGCCGACCGCGCCTCCGTGTCGATCATCAGCGACACCGGCAGCCGCGACCTGCAGAAGCTGGTCGGCCGGGACGGCGAGGTGCTGGAGGCGCTCCAGGAGTTGACGCGCCTGGCGGTGCACCGGGAGACCGGCGACCGCAGCCGGCTCATGCTGGACATCGCGGGGTACCGGGCCAGGAAGCGGTCCGAGCTGTCCGAGCTGGGCGCCAAGGCCGCCGCCGAGGTGAAGAGCAGCGGCGAGCCCGTGAAGCTCAAGCCGATGACCCCGTTCGAGCGCAAGGTCGTGCACGACGCGGTCAAGGCCGCGGGACTGCGCAGCGAGTCCGAGGGCGAGGAGCCGCAGCGCTTCGTCGTCGTGCTGCCCGCCTGATCGGTCCCCTCGTTCCACCGGCCCCGTCTGTTGAGCAGGCGGGGCCGAATTTTGTCAGCCTGGTAGTTCTGGTGGCCGGCGCGCGAAGCGCCGGCGCTGTACGGAAGGACGGTCCCCGTGACGGAGGCAGCGGAGCTTCCCCCCGCGCCCGAACAGGCGCGGGAAGTGTTTGGTGATCGCTTCGCCGATGCGGTGCGCTATGCGGAGCTGCTCGCCGAGGCGGGCGTGCAGCGGGGCCTCATCGGCCCGCGGGAAGTGCCCCGCCTGTGGGAACGGCACCTGCTGAACTGTGCGGTGCTCTCCGAGGCCGTCCCGGAGGGAGTGACGGTCTGTGACGTCGGCTCCGGTGCCGGGCTGCCGGGCATCCCGCTGGCCCTGGTCCGCGACGACCTGAACATCACCCTGTTGGAGCCCCTGCTGCGGCGCACCAACTTCCTGACCGAGGTCGTCGAGCTGCTCGGCCTGGATCATGTCACCGTGGTGCGCGGCCGGGCCGAGGAGGTCCTGGGCAAGCTGCCTCCCGTCCACGTGGTGACCGCCCGGGCCGTGGCCCCGCTGGACCGCCTGGCCGCCTGGGGCATCCCGCTGCTGCGGCCGTACGGCGAGATGCTCGCGCTCAAGGGCGACACCGCCGAGGAGGAGCTGAAGGCCGCAGCCACCGCCCTCAGCAAGCTGGGTGCCGTGGAGACGTCCATCCTGCATGTGGGTGAGGGCGTGGTGGATCCGCTGTCCACGGTCGTGCGGGTCGAGGTCGGGGAGAGCCCGGGGGGTGTGCGCTTCGCGGCGAAGCGCGCCAAGGCGGCCCGTACCGGTCGCGCCCGCCGTCGTCGGTGAGGCGGGGGACGGGCACCGCTGATCCGTCCTGACGACGAGACGTACTCCACACAAGCTGCCAAACCTACGCAAGCCGGAGTGTCGCGAAGGTCCGGTCGTAGCCGCTGTGCATCGTGTTTCACGTGAAACGTCGCTCACTGCTGCACGGCATCATCAGTCGTGGCCGCGCCGCGGCCGAACCTCGCGAGCGGAAGCCTCTCGGTTCCCTGGGAGAGGATCCCGTCTCCCCGGCCCGTCCATCCCCCTCCAGGGGCACAGAGTTGTCCACAGAGGGGGATTTCTCCACAGAAGACCAGACCTCACTGGTTCACGACCCCGAAGACATGGGAGGCTCTGTTCATTGCGAGCCTGAAGTCGAGGAGAGTGAATCCTTGCGGTCCGACGCCAACATCGCGGGACCGATGACCGATCCGGTCCCCGGTCCCCGTACCGAGTCGATGGGGACGGATGTTTCACGTGAAACACCGTCCCCGATGGACGACACTCCCATCGGTCGTGCGGCCCAACTGGCGGTGGAGGCTCTCGGCCGCGCCGGCGAAGGCCTGCCACGACCGGAGCAGACCCGAGTCATCGTGGTCGCCAACCAGAAGGGTGGCGTGGGCAAGACGACGACGACCGTCAACCTTGCCGCTTCGCTGGCTCTGCACGGTGCCCGCGTCCTGGTGATCGACCTCGACCCGCAGGGCAACGCGTCCACGGCCCTCGGGATCGACCATCACGCGGAAGTACCGTCCATCTACGACGTGTTGGTGGAGAGCAAGCCGCTCGCCGAGGTCGTTCAGCCCGTCCTCGATGTCGAAGGCCTCTTCTGCGCCCCCGCCACCATCGATCTCGCCGGTGCGGAGATCGAGCTGGTGTCCCTGGTGGCCCGGGAGAGCCGGCTGCAGCGAGCCATCCAGGCGTACGAGCAGCCGTTGGACTACATCCTCATCGACTGCCCGCCCTCGCTCGGCCTGCTGACGGTCAACGCGCTCGTCGCGGGCGCCGAGGTGCTCATCCCGATCCAGTGCGAGTACTACGCGCTGGAGGGCCTCGGCCAACTCCTGCGCAATGTCGACCTGGTGCGGGGGCACCTCAACCCCGCCCTGCATGTGTCGACCATCCTGCTCACCATGTACGACGGCCGGACGCGTCTCGCCTCCCAGGTCGCGGAAGAGGTGCGCAGCCACTTCGGTGACGAGGTGCTGCGGACGAGCATCCCCCGCTCCGTCCGTATCTCCGAGGCGCCGAGTTACGGGCAGACGGTGCTGACTTACGATCCTGGATCGAGCGGTGCCCTCTCCTATCTTGAGGCGGCCCGAGAAATCGCGCTGAGGGGCGTCGGCATCAGCTATGACGCGAGCCAGGCCCACATCGGCGCTCAGAAAGACCCGAGCATGGTGGAGGGGATGCAGTGAGCGAGCGACGGAGGGGTTTGGGTCGTGGTCTCGGCGCACTGATCCCCGCGGCCCCGACCGAGAAGACCCCGGCCCCGGCGGCGATGGGGGGCGGAGCGACCACCTCCCCCGCATCCGTCCCGGTGCTGACGACCGACCGGGGAGTGGCCGCGGCGAAGGTGGCCACGCTGCCGCCGGTCGTCCAGGAAACCGAGGCGGCTCCGGCAAGCCCGGCGGTGGAGGTCCCCGCACCTCCGATGGGTGCCCACTTCGCCGAGATCCCCCTCGACGCCATCACCCCGAACCCACGCCAGCCGCGTGAGATCTTCGACGAGGACGCGCTCCAGGAGCTGGTCACCTCCATCAAGGAGGTCGGTCTCCTCCAGCCCGTCGTCGTACGGCAGCTGGGGCCGGGCCGCTATGAGCTGATCATGGGCGAGCGCCGCTGGCGTGCCTGCCGCGAGGCCGGTCTGGAGGCCATCCCCGCCATCGTCCGCGCCACGGAGGACGAGAAGCTCCTCCTGGACGCGTTGCTGGAGAACCTGCACCGCGCGCAGCTGAACCCGATCGAAGAGGCCGCTGCCTATGACCAGCTGCTGAGGGACTTCAACTGCACGCACGACCAGCTGGCCGACCGGATCGGGCGTTCCCGCCCGCAGGTCTCGAACACTCTGCGGCTGCTGAAGCTCTCCCCGACCGTGCAGAAGCGGGTGGCCGCCGGGGTGCTCTCGGCCGGCCATGCGCGGGCGCTGCTGGCCGTCGAGGACTCGGAGGAGCAGGACCGGCTGGCGCACCGGATCGTGGCCGAGGGGCTGTCGGTGCGGTCCGTGGAAGAGATCGTGACGCTGATGGGCTCGCGCCCGCAGAAGTCCTCGCGCTCCCGGGGTCCCCGGGCCGGGTCCGTGCCCTCGCCGGCGCTGAGCGAACTGGCCACGCGACTCTCGGACCGCTTCGAGACGCGGGTGAAGGTCGAGCTGGGTCAGAAGAAGGGCAAGATCACCGTCGAGTTCGCCTCCGCGGACGACCTCGAAAGGATCCTCAGCACGCTCGCCCCGGGCGAGAAGCTGGCCCTCCAGAAGAGCCTCCAGGAGAGCGACGGCGAGGAGACCGACGACTGATCCTCGGGGAGGCGGCGCCTGATCCTGGGGCGATCCGCCCGGCGAGGCGGTGGAGCGGGCCGTGTCCGGTGTGTACCGGAACACGGCCCGCTCTTTGCTTTGCGACGGTATCGAGTGAATCCGATCGTGGATACGATGCGATCAGATAGGGCACATCCATCGGACAGCGTCTGCCCGCTGTGACAGCCGCTCGCGCTGCGGCGGGCGAAGGAAGCGAGGATCAGCCTTCATGGGGCGTCGGCTCGTGCCGCTCACGCTGGACAACCTTCAGGACCTTCCCCATCGCTGCCGCTCCTGCGTCTTCTGGGAGCTGGACCCGGTCAGCGGCGAAGCGGCAGTGAAGGCGGGCACCTCCGCGCTGGAGAAGGAAGGCTGGATCTCCGCCGTCCTGCTGGACTGGGGATCGTGCGGCCGGGTGGTGTACGTCGATGACGTACCGGCCGGGTTCGTCCTCTACGCTCCGCCGGCCTACGTCCCCCGCTCGACGGCCTTCCCCACGAGCCCGGTGTCGCCGGACGCCGTCCAGCTGATGACGGCCTTCGTCATGCCCGGCTATCAGGGGCAGGGGCTGGGCCGGGTGCTGGTGCAGGCGGTCGCCAAGGATCTGCTGCGCCGGGGCTTCAAGGCGATCGAGGCGTTCGGAGACGCCCGCTGGAAGGAGCCGGCCTGTCTGCTGCCCGCCGATCATTTGCTGGCCGTGGGCTTCAAGACGGTCCGCCAGCACCCCACGCACCCCCGGCTCCGGCTGGAGCTGCGGTCCACGCTCTCCTGGAAGGAAGATGTGGAGATGGCACTCGACCGACTCCTGGGGGCAGTCCAGAAGGAGCCGGCGCTGAGACCTCTGTAGTCCTGGGCCTACGCGAAGGGGCCGACCCCTGGAGGGTCGGCCCCTTCGCGTTTCACGTGAAACGTCACGCGGTGATGAACTCTTCGAGGTCGCGGAGAAGCGCGGCCTTCGGCTTGGCACCGACGATGGTCTTGGTGACCTCGCCGCCCTGGTAGACGCTCAGCGTCGGGATGGACATGACGCCGTACTTCGCGGCCGTGCCCGGGTTCTCGTCGATGTTGAGCTTGACGATCTCGATCTTGTCACCGTGCTCGGCGGCGATCGCCTCGAGCGACGGGGCGATCTGACGGCACGGGCCGCACCACTCTGCCCAGAAGTCCACGAGGACGGGCTTGTCGTTCTTGAGGACTTCCTGCTCGAAGGAGTCGTCGGTCACAATCTTCAGGTTGCCGGCCACGGTGGGCTCCTTACCTTGGTCGTGCGGTGGGGCGAGGGGAGAGGGAAGGTCAGACGGCGGTCTTCTCGGGCTCCGCCTGGTCCTCGTCCGCGAGGGCGGCGAGGAAGCGCTCGGCGTCCAGAGCGGCGGAGCAGCCGGTGCCGGCCGCGGTGATCGCCTGACGGTAGGTGTGGTCGACCACGTCACCAGCGGCGAAGACACCGGTCACGTTGGTGCGGGTGGACGGGGCGGCGACCTTCAGGTAGCCCTCCTCGTCCAGGTCCAGCTGGCCCTTGAACAGCTCGGTGCGCGGGTCGTGGCCGATCGCGATGAACAGACCCGTCACGGGCAGCTCGGACAGCTCGCCGGTCTTGACGTTGCGCAGCTTCAGGCCGGAGAGCTTCTGGTCGCCCTGGATCTCGGCGACCTCGCTGTCCCAGATGAACTTGATCTTCGGGTCACCGAAGGCGCGTTCCTGCATTGCCTTGGAGGCGCGCAGGGTGTCCCGTCGGTGCACGACCGTCACGGACTTGGCGAACCGCGAGAGGAAGGTGGCCTCCTCCATCGCGGTGTCGCCACCGCCGATCACGGCGATGTCGTGGTCCCTGAAGAAGAACCCGTCACAGGTGGCGCACCAGGAGACACCACGGCCGGAGAGTGCGTCCTCGTTCGGCAGGCCCAGCTTGCGGTGCTGGGAGCCGGTGGTGACGATGACGGCCTTCGCCCGGTGGACCGTGCCCGCGGTGTCGGTGACGGTCTTGATCTCACCGGTCAGGTCGACGGAGACGATGTCGTCCGGAACCAGCTCGGCACCGAAGCGCTCAGCCTGGGCCCGCATGTTGTCCATGAGGTCGGGGCCCATGATGCCGTCGCGGAAGCCCGGGAAGTTCTCCACCTCGGTGGTGTTCATCAGCGCACCACCCGCGGTGACGGCGCCTTCGAACACCAGGGGCTTCAGCGACGCACGGGCGGTGTACAGCGCCGCCGTGTAGCCTGCGGGCCCGGAGCCGATGATGATCACGTTACGGACGTCGCTCACGGCTTGATTCCTCGTCTCTGGTCTGCGTCAGTCGACCGGCGGGAGCCCCTTTCAGGACTCTCACCCCACCCAACGGATCCTACGGGGCCCGCATTCCCGGTGTGTCCGGGCACACGCGTGCCCGGGGGCGACCGAAGGAGTGTTCCAGCGACTCAGGGACGCGCGACGGACTGCTTCAGCAGAACCGTGCCTGCCGAAGCGGGCTGCTGGTGGACGCAGGCCGCGTCGACCACGTAGGCGGTGACCCGCTTGTCGTCCCGGGCATCGGCCACGACGACGAGGTAGGCGGACTTCCCCGCGTACGTGCCGGTCTTGGCGCCCAGGACGTCCGTGCTCTGGCGGAGCGCTTGCCGGACGCAGTCGGGGACCGGAACCGCCGTCTGGACCAGGGTGTTCGGCCCCTCGGTCGAGCCGGACGTGTCCGACCCCCCGTCGCCGGTGTTCTGCCGGGGCTTCTCGCTGCCCCGTTGCAGCCCCTTCTTGGTGGTGAGGAGGGCCTGTGCCTGGTGCTGCACGCTGTCACCGGAGAAGGTCTCGGCGGAAGGGGTCGGGGTCCCATGGGCCGCTGTCTCGTCGCCGTTGTCGGCGAGCGACGTCAGCACCAGGCTTCCGGCGCCCAGCACCGCGGCCGTGAGGACGGCGCCCAGGACGAACCGGCCGCGTCGCCGCCCCCGCGGGGAGTCCTTGCGGCCCGGCCCGGTCGCCGCACGCGGACGGCCTGCGGGGCGGTCGGCAGGCTGATCGGCGAGGGGACCCGTGGGGCGGCCCGTGAGGAGATCACCGGCAGGCGATGTTTCACGTGAAACATGACCGGTGGTGTCCTCGCCGGCGGAAGCCAGTGACGCCTCGGCGGCAAGGGCGGCGTCGATGCGCGCGGCCACATCGGCCGGCATCCGCTCCGGCCCGGGCATGGAGCCCAGCAGACCCTGGATCTCCTCCAGGGAGGCGTACACGTCCGCGCACGGCTCGCACCCGTCCAGATGGAGCCGCACATCCGTACTGCGGTCCGGTGGAAGCAGGCCCTCGGTGAGGTCGGAGATCTCCGCGACATCCGGGTGCCCGGCCGTGTCTGTCGTGGAAGTCACGCTCGCCCACCTCCGCCCTTCACTACGGCTGAATCGCTCGGTCCCGCTTCCTTGGGGCGCCCGCTCGGGGGCCCCGTCGCCGGTGGGACGGATGGCCCCTGCCCGCGGTTCCGTCCTCGGCCGGTTTCTTTCCCGGATCCGGTACCGCCCGCTCGGGGGTCGCCGGTGCCTTCCGGTCGCAGATGGGTGAGTAGGGGGAGCAGTCTGGCCCTGCCGCGGGCGCACCGGCTCTTCACCGTGCCCGTCGGGACGTCGAGGATCCGCGCGGCCTCCGCCACGGGGTAGCCCTGCATGTCCACCAGGACCAGAGCGGCCCGCTGCTCCGGCGGAAGGGTGCCGAGAGCTTCGAGGAGCTGACGGTGCACGTCGTTCCGCTCGGCCGGGGCCGAGGCGGACTCGTGCGGCTCCAGCAGCTGCTCCAGCCGCTCGGTGTCGTCGACCGGAGCCGTCTTCCGCGAGGCCGCCTTCCGCGCGCGGTCCAGGCAGGCGTTCACCGTGATCCGGTGCAGCCAGGTCGTGACGGCGGACTGGCCGCGGAAGGTGTGGGCGGCCCGGTAGGCCGACACCAGGGCGTCCTGCACCGCGTCAGCGGCCTCCTCACGGTCCCCCAGGGTCCGCAGGGCGACCGCCCAGAGCCGGTCCCGGTGCCGCCTGACGATCTCACCGAAGGCCTCGGGGTCGCCGTCCACGTGGCGGGCGAGCAGGTCCGCATCCGTCACCTCGGTGTCGATGTGATCACCTCTCGCGCCCCGGCCCTTCCCGCAACGGCAACAGTTTTTGCTTTCCCCCGGGGGCAGTCAAGGGCCTCTGATCCAGCGCCCGATGGTGAAAAGGGGTGGTTTTCCTCTCCGTCGCCGAAGAGGAAAACCACCCCTTTT
>NZ_MUMF01000134.1 GCF_002155905.1 Streptomyces tricolor
GGTGGCCGCTGGTGGTCGCCGTGGAACGCATCGTGGACGCCACGACGGCGGCCCGTGTCCGCGTCCGGCACGGGGCTGCGCCCCCGTCCGGCGGGGAGATCGCGCAGGTGGCCCTGCAACTCCGGGAACTGTCCGAGGGGGTGCGCAGCGCGGAGACCCTGACAGCCGTCCGCACCGACCTCACCGGCCCCGCGGGCAGCGTCCTGGAGCCCCTCCGCCAGGAGGTGGCCGCGGCTCGGGCCATCACATCCCCGCACTGACACGGTCCGGCCACATGGGGCCGCTAACCTTACGTGTCCGTCCTGGCCAGCGATTGACGGGTTACAACCTCACGCGAAGGGTTGCGCACATGGGCATTCTCACTCTCCTGCGAAACGCATTCGGCCGCTCACGCAAACCCCGAGCCACCGAGCCGGAGGGTACGCCCGACACCCCCGCACAGCCCTCCACCGACCAGTCCCCCTCCTCCCCCGAGGAACACGAACTGGTGACAGCGGCCTTCACCAACGTCCAGATCCCCCACCAGTCCCCGGGGACCCCTGCTCCGACCAGGGCCGAGGCCGAGGCTGAGCCTCCGCAGAAGCCTGAGGAGAAGCCCGAGGCGAAAACCCCGACCGCGGCCGAGGACAAGGCTGAGGAGAAGCCCGAGGAGCCGGCCCCGGCAGAGGGCACGCCGAAGGCGGAGGCCACGGAAACGGAAGAGGCCGAGGCTAAGGTCCCTGAGACCGCGACCACGGCGGACACCGAGGAAGCCGCGGCTCCGGCGGAGGCAGCAGACCCGGCAGAAGACGACGCCAGGCCCCAGCCCGAGCAGAGCGCGCCGACGGAGGACAAGGCCGCTGACGAGCGCAGCCAGACCGCGACGACGGAGCCGGTGACGCCGGAAGCGGCCGAGGCGACTGCGGCCCCGGCGCCGGAGGCGGAGGCGGAGCCGTCGACCGCCCCTGCTCCCGCAGCGGAAACGGACCCGAAGCCCGACGAGCCGACCGCGATCACGGCCGAGCCCACCACGCCCACCGGCGAACCGACCGCCACCACCAGCGAGCCGACTGCCGCCACCACCGGCCCGCAGGCCGCCGACGGCG
>NZ_MUMF01000135.1 GCF_002155905.1 Streptomyces tricolor
CCCCCGCCCCGCCCCTCAGCCCAGCGGGTCCGGTACCGGCTTGGCCGGGTCCGGTACGGGCACGGCGGCGGGTGCGGCCGTGGGTGTGGTCCGGGCTCGGAGGCGGCGGTACAGCCAGCGGTCCACGATCAGGAAGCGGGCCGTGAAGACGATCGCCATGCTGAGCGCGGTCGCGGGCAGCGGCGACATGCCGCCGCCCGCGATGAGCAGCGCGGCCAGCGGTATGCGGGCGACCAGGTCGGCGTTGCCGACGGCCGCGAAGGTGAGCAGCCGTGCCGTACGCCGGTGGTGGCGCCGCTGGTTGCGGTAGACGAAGGAGTCGATCAGGGCGAAGTTCCACAGCAGCCCGGCCTGGTTGGCGATGATCTCGGCGGGGGCGTAGGGCAGGCCGGGGACCGTCACCGTCAGCAGCCACAGCAGGGCGAGGTTGGGGACGAAGCCGGACAGGCCGATCATGCCGAAGACGATCGCGCGGGCCCTCGGGTCGGCGGTGCGCAGGGTGATCAGATGGCGCAGGAAGCGCACGCCCTCCTTCGCCGTGGACTTGGACGCGCCCGCGTGCCGCTCCCCGAAGGCGTACGGCACCTCGGCGATCCCGCGCGGCCGGCACCGTACGGCCAGTTCCAGCAGGATCTTGTAGCCGAGCGGCTGGAGGCCCTCGTCCACGGCGGCGGCCCGGTCCACGGCCGTACGGCGGATGGCGAAGAAGCCGCTCATCGGGTCCGTGAGGCCGCTCAGCGCGCGGGGGAAGAGGGAGGTGGCCAGCAGGGTCGAGGAGCTGGAGACCAGCTTCCGGTAGCCGCCGGCCAGGCCGCTGCGGTCGCCGCCGGCGGCGTACCTGCTGGCCACGACCAGTTCCGTGCCGGCCGACTCGCCCCGCGCGATCAGCTCGAAGATCAGCTCGGGCGGATGCTGGAGGTCGGCGTCGATGACGACGATCCAGGGCGCGGTGGTGCGGGCGAAGCCCTCGACCACGGCGCCGCCCAGGCCGCCGGCCGGTGCGGGCCGGTGGTGCAGCACCACCGGGAAAGGGCAGTGCGCCGCCTCCTTCTCGATCACCTCGCAGGTGTGGTCGGTGGAGTCGTCGGCGAACACCACCTCGGCGCGGACGCCGTCCGGGACGGCGGCGCCGATACGGGTGAGCAGCGCGGGGATGTTGTCGGCTTCGTTGAACGTCGGTACGACGATCGAGACATGGGCGGGCAGCGCCGTCACCGGGCCTCCTGGGGCTGCGGGGTCTGCGCGGGCAGATGGGCGCCGACGTGGGAGGTCAGCTCCCAGTCGTGCCGTCCGGTGTACTCGCGCCACACGGCGCGCAGCGCGGCGGCGGCCAGGACGACCGCGTACACCGGCCCGCCGGCGACGAGCTTGACGTAGTGCCGGAAGCGGATGCGGAAGCCGTACTCCTTGCCGAAGTCGTGCAGCGCGACGGCCTCGAAGACCACCATCGCGGCCATCGGGATCATCGGCAGCCAGGCGAACAGGGAGAACGGCAGCGGTACGCCGCCGATCAGCGCGGCCAGGATGCCGAGCGGGATCATCACGCCGGTCGCGGCCTGCACGAACGGGGTGCTCAGGGTGTAGCGGGCGAGCAGCCGCTGGCCGACGCCGGGCAGCCGCCGCCACTCGCCCTTGCGCAGCACCTGGAGGAAGCCCTGGTTCCAGCGGGTGCGCTGTTTGTAGAGGCCCTTGAGGGAGTCGGGCGTCTCCTCGCGGGTGACGAGCGCGGAGTGGTAGGCGACGACGACCTTGGCGCCGCCGCTGGACAGCCGTACGCCCAGGTCGCAGTCCTCGGCGAGGCAGTTGCCGTCCCAGCCGCCGGTGTCCCGCAGCAGTGCGGAGCGGACGAAGACGGTGTTGCCGCCGAGCGGGATGAAGCCCTTGCGGGCGTGCAGGTGCAGCCGGCTGCGGAACCAGAAGAAGTACTCCAGGCAGTTGCGCAGGCTGTACCAGCTGCTCTCGTAGTTGATCAGCTGGACGCCGCCCTGGACGACGTCGGCGTGTCCGTGCCGGAAGGCGAAGTCGACGTGTCCGAGCAGCTCGGGGTGGACGACGTCCTCGGCGTCGAAGACCCCGATGACCTGGCCGCGGGCGTGCGGCAGCGCGGTGTTGAGGGCGCGCGGCTTGTTCTTCACCTTATGGGTGTCGACGACCGTGCGGACCTTCTCGGGGTGCTCCTCGGCGAGTTGCCCGGCGATGGCGGCGGTGCCCGGGTCGTCGTGGCCGACGATCACCAGGATCTCGTAGGACGGGTGGTCTATGCGGAGCATCTGCTCGACGGTGTGCCGCAGGACGGCCTCCTCGTGCCGGGCCGGGACCAGCAGCGAGAAGGACAGCCCGGGCTTGCCGTCGGGCTCGGCGAACGCCGTGGACTCGAGCGTCTCCGGGGTGCGCCAGGCATGGAGCATCCACCACAGCGTGACACCGGCGGCCACCATCAGGACGACGGAATCGATGAACAGGACAGCGGAGACCACGAATTCCCCCCTCGGTTCCCTGGTCTTCCTTGTGCTCGCGCAGCGGAACGCGATCGCCGGGCCCTTCACAACCCCCCGGTTCCCCCGGGCCCTTCGGGCGGTACTTCCCCCGGCTTCCGGGGGTGATTTCCCGCATGATCGAAATACGATCGCGGCGAGCTTTCCAGTGAAGCTAGCAGGTTCACCATTTCTCCGGCAATGCGGCGACGGTGCACGAGCGGAATGCGAGATTCCCCTCATGTGGGGGGTCGACCTGTGCCATGATGCTGCGGCCTGCCCGATTTCCAGGGGGTTCGAGGGGGAGGTCCCTGGGGCGAGTCGGGCCATAAGTGGGGGTGGGGGATTCCGCATGGGGACTGCCGTTGTTCTCCGGCCGGAGGCGGAGAATTCACAAGAGGACCGGCCCGCGGCGCGCCGCACATTGTTTCGGCCGGATTATTTCTGGCTTGCTCCGGTAATCATCATCGCGCTCGTGGTACGCGCGCGTGGAATCGGGAAATACCCGTTTCCCAACGACGACGAGGGCACCTATCTCGCCCAGGCCTGGGCCGTGCAGCACGGGGAACTGGCGCACTACACCTACTGGTACGACCACCCGCCGCTCGGCTGGATACAACTCGCCGGGCTCTCCTGGCTGCCCGACCTGCTCCTGCCTGATCTGCCCACCTTCGTCCAGGGGCGCATCGCCATGCTCCCGGTGGCCGCCGTGACCTGCGTCCTGGTCCACCTGGTCGGCCGCCGCCTCGGCCTCGCCCGGCCCGCCGCCACGGGCGCCGTCCTGCTGTACGCGCTGTCGCCGCTCACGGTCGTCCTGCACCGGCAGATCTACCTGGACAACTTCGCCGTCCTGTGGGCGCTGGCCGCGTTCGCCTTCGCCCTCTCGCCGCGCCGCCACCTGTGGCACCACGTCGCGGCCGGCATGTCCTTCGCGCTCGCGGTGCTCTCCAAGGAGACCATCGGCGTGCTCCTGCCGGTGCTGCTAGTGGCGATGTGGCAGGGCAGCCACTCCAGCACCCGCAAGTTCTCACTGGCCGGATTCTTCTCCGGCTTCGTGCTGACCGGCCTGTTCTACCCGCTGTACGCCCTGCTCAAGGGCGAGTTGCTGCCCGGCGCCGGCCATGTCTCGCTGCTCGGCACGCTCAGGTTCCAGCTCGGCGGGCGCGAGGGCAGCGGCTCCGCCTTCCAGGCCGGCACCGACGCCCACCAGCTGTTCGCGGACTGGCTCACCCGCGACCCGTACCTGCTCGTCGGCGGGTCCGTCGCCGCGCTGTGCGCGCTGCCGGTACGGCGCCTGCGGCCCGCCGCCCTCGGTGTCCTGGTGCTCGCCCTGGTCGCGCTCCGGCCCGGCGGATACCTGCCGCAGATGTACATCGTGCAGGTGCTGCCCTTCCTCGCGCTGGCCCTCGCCGGCCTCGTCCAGGCGCTGATCGAGCGGCTGCCCGGCCGGCCCCGGCTGCGGCCCGCCGCCGCCCTCGCCGCGGTCCTCGCCGCCGCGGTGGTCGCCGGCCCCGCCTGGTACCGCCAGGGCCGGCCGGCCGTCACCGCCGACGACAACCGCGTCTACCGGGACGCCGCCCGCTGGCTGCGCGAGACCGACACCGGCGACCGCGACCGGATCCGCCTGGTCACCGACGGCGTGCTCTGGCTGGACGCCGTCGACGCCGGATACCGGCCCGGGACCGGTGTGATCTGGCACTACAAGCTGGACCAGGACCCGGCGGTCACCAAGACCCTGCCGCACGGCTGGAGGGACATCGACTACGTGGTGTCCACGCCCGCCCTGCGCGGCGAGCGTGAGCATCTGCCCACGCTGCGCGCCCTGTTCGCGCACGGCACCCCGGTCGCCACCTTCGGGGAGGGCGGCGGCCGGATCGACATCCTCCGGATCGGCTCCACCGGCTGACCCGGAGGGCCCGCCACCGATCGAGGGGGGACCTCTTTGCCGTACACCGTCATGCCGTACCGCGCGCGCAGACCCGCCGGAACCCGGCCCGCCCGGACCCGCCTGCTGCTGACCGCGCTGCTGCTCTTCACCGCCGCGGCCGGCCTCGGCCCGCTCGGCGCCCAGCGCGCCGACGCCGCGAGCAACCTGGTGAGGAACCCGGGCCTGGAGGTCCTCGACGGCCCGTCCCGGTTCCCGCAGTGCTTCGAGAAGTCGGGCTGGGGGGACAACGACTTCTCCTTCGCCGTCACCGACGACGCCCACAGCGGCAGCCGCGCCGTCCGCATCCAGCTGACCCGGCGCGCCGACGGCGACCGCAAGACGATGATGCTGGAGAACTCCTGCGCCCCGCAGGTCACCCCGGACCATCAGTACGACCTGTCGTTCTGGTACCGGTCGAGCACGCCCGACGTCGCGTTCACCCTGTTCCGGCACGACACCGCCCAGGGCTGGGTCTACTGGACCGACCTCAAGACCCTGCCCCCGTCCGCCGCGTGGACCCGCACCGAGGTGCGCACCCCGGTCATCCCGCCGAACACCGACCGGATCACCTGGGGCGGCGCCCTGTACGGCGTCGGCACCCTCACCACCGACGACTACGCGATGACCGACGCCACCGTCCCCGCCGAACCGGACCCCTGCGCGACGGGCGGCACCGGGCCGGAGTGCCGCGGCCGGTGGACCGTACAGACCGCCGACGCACCGGTGCGCGCGATCCACTCGGTGCTGCTGCACACCGGCAAGGTGCTGCTGATCGCCGGCTCCGGCAACGACCAGGACGCCTTCCGCGCCGGCACCTTCAAGACCAGCCTGTTCGACCCGGCGACCGGCGGCTACACCGACATCCCGACCCCGGAGGACTTCTTCTGCGCCGGGCACGTCCAGCTCCCGGACGGCCGGGTGCTCGTGGTCGGCGGCAACAAGGACTACGCCGCCCCGGACGGCAGCGTCGGCTACAAGGGCCTGAAGAGCAGCTACGTCTTCGACCCGGCCCGGAACACGTACGTCAGGGTCAACGACATGCTCGCCGGGCACTGGTACCCGTCCGCCACCGCGATGGGCAACGGTGACGTCGTCGCGCTCGGCGGGCTCGGCGAGGACTCCTCCGGCACCGTCGTCAACGAGCACTTCTCCTACGCCCGGAACAAGTGGCTGCCGATGGGCGAGGCCAAGCAGGCCTGGTCCTTCTGGGGGCTGTACCCGTCGATGATCCTGCTCCAGGACGGCCGCCTCTTCTACACCGGCAGCCATGTCTTCGGCAACGGCCTGCCCGGCACCGGCGCCTCCGTCTACGACTACGACGCCGGCACCATCAGCGAGGTGCCCGGACTGCGCAAGAAGGACGAGCGCGACCAGTCGATGTCGGTGCTGCTGCCGCCCGCCCAGGACCAGAAGGTGCTCACCATGGGCGGCGGCCACCACGTCGTCGCGCCGGACGCCCACCGGCTGACCGACCTGATCGACCTGAAGGCCGCCTCGCCGCAGTACGTGCCCGGCCCCGACCTGCCGCAGGGCCACTACGCCGACGGCAGCCCGCAGACCGGCGCCCAGGGCAAGGTGTACCTCTCCGCGGTGATCCTGCCCGACGGCAAGGTCCTGGAGACCGGCGGCGCCCTGCACACCTACCGCGAGGACCCCGTCTTCGAGGCCTCCCTGTACGACCCGGCGACCAACACCTTCCAGGCCGGCCTGGCCACCGACCCGGTCCCGCGCACCTACCACTCCTCCTCCACGCTGCTGCCGGACGGCCGGGTGCTCAGCATCGGCAACAACCCCGGTGACGGCTCCTTCGACCAGCGCGTGTCGATCTACCAGCCGCCGTACCTGTTCCGGGGCGACCGGCCGCAGATCACCTCGCTCGCGAGCACCCGCTGGACGTACGGCACCACGCAGCGCATCACCGTCGACAAGCCGGTGGTGAAGGCCTCCCTGATCCGCCCGGCCGCCGTCACCCACTCCTCCGACCCCAACCAGCGCTATGTCGACCTGCCGATGACCGTCGACGGCACCACCATCGACCTCAGCCTGACCAGCAACCCGAACCTGGCACCGCCCGGCTGGTACATGCTCTCCGTGGTCGACGCCGGCGGCGTGCCGTCGGTGTCCAGGTGGGTCCGCATCGGTTCCGAGGGACAGGTCGCCGCGGCCCGCGTGCAGTCCTTCGCCGACGAACTGAAGGCGAGCGAACACAGCGAGAGCGGACCGGCTACGAGCGCACCGGGCACGAGCGCACCGGCACAGGAGTCGGCGCACCGGCACCACGGCGTGAAGATGGCCGAGGGCTACGACGGCTGCGACCACGCCTACGGCGAGATCAGCCAGTGCGTGCCGTGGTCGTTCCCGAAGATGCCGCGGGCCGAGCGCTGCACCTGGCTCCTCGACAAGGGCTACGGCCGCATGAAGGTGCACGGCAGGGACCGCCACCACCTGGACCGTGACAAGGACGGCATCGCCTGCGGGAAGGGGGACGTCAGGCGTAGCTGAGGATCAGCCCGGCCAGCAGCAGCTGGGCGCACCACTGGACCACCACGGCCCCGAGCCTGGCACCCGTCCACCGGGCCCGGGGCCACACCAGCGCGGCCACCCCGGCCACGACCGAGGTCCAGAAACTGCCGTACAGCAGCCAGCCGGGCACCGGCGAGCAGTCCTCCCCGTAGGTGAGGCACCGGCCGGCCCGCGGGCCGGAGAGCGTCACGAGCGCGCAGAAGAACACCATCGGCAGGAGCAGCCCGAGCCCCCACCCCGCCGCGGTGCGGGCGTCGTCCCGGACCTGGTCGGTGGTCTGTGCCGTGTTCATGCCCTCAGCCAACCGCGCGGGCCGGTCCCGGGGATCGGCCCGCGTACTCAGTCGGCGTGGGTACGCATGCTCAACGCCCGCTCCACGACCGCCTCCAGCTGATCGTGGTGCGCGCCCTTCCAGTACGCGCGCCCGCAGGCCGTGCACTGGGCGAAGACGTCGTACGAGCGTTGGGTGCCGCCCTTGAGCTGGTCGGCGACCTCTTCCTTGGCGGCCTGCCGCAGCAGGCCGTTGCAGGCGGTGCAGCGGGTCCAGGGGCGCAGTTCGGGGGCGAAGCGGTCGAGGACGTCGTGCAGCTGGTCGTCGGGGCGGGTGCTGTAGACGAACGCGCCGGCCCACAGCTCCCGGCGGCGCAGCAGGCCCCGGTCCCGGCTGAGCATGACCCGCTTCTCGGCCGCCGAGCGGGCGGCCAGCGCCGGGTCGCCGATGTCCGTCGACTCGTACGCCGTGTCCACGCCGAGCAGCCGCAGCCGGCGGGCCAGCGTGCCGAGATGGACGTCGAGGAGGAACCGGAGGGGCGCGCCGGGCACCCGCTGGGGCCGCTCCACCGGCCGGACGACGACCCGCTCGGCCGCCTCCGGGACGTGCGAGGGCGGGACCGTGCGGCCGTCCACGACCAGCGCGCCGACCTCGGTGAGGGGGACCCCGAGGGACTCGATGACATGGCCGAGCGTCGAGACGCCGTCCGTGGCCAGCGCCGTGGCTCCGCCGCGGCGGGCGGCCGGCACGAACAGATGGAGTTCAGGGGCGACTTCGACGAGGATCTCGGGTCCGTTCACCCCGTCAGCATCGCACGGGACGGTGTCCGGACCTCAGCGGTTTTCGCCGGGCAGCCCGTGCTCCAGGACGTCGAGGGCGCGGTCGACCAGGCCCGCGAAGTCGTCCTGGTGGCCCCGCTCCGCCCAGTACAGGGAGGCCTCCATCAGGCCGCCGACCAGGGACATGGCGTAGACCCGCACCTCCAGGCCGTCCGGGTCGCGGCCGGTGCGCTCGGCGATGGCCTGGCAGAGCATCCGGCCGGTGACCGACATGCTCTCCATCATCCGCGAGCGCACCGCGGGGACCTGGACCATCAGGTGCGTCCGCAGCCGGGTGATCCGCGCGTCCTCCTCGACGCCCAGCCGGACGGCCCGCCGGAGCACCTGCCGGATGGTGTCCGGCCACGGCTCAGCCGGGGGCCGCTGCCTGATCTCCTCCAGGAGGAGCGCGTCGTACTCGTCCGTGAGGACGATGTCCTCCTTGGTCGGGAAGTACCGGAAGACGGTCGACGGCGACACCTCGGCCCGGTCGGCGATCTGGTCGATCGTCGTGGCGTCGTAGCCCTGCTCCTCGATCAGCGCGTACGTCGCCGTCCGGATCGCCTCCCGGGTCTTGATCTTCTTCCGCTCCCGCAGGCCGAGACGGGGGCCGTCGGACGAGGACGCGGAGGCGGCGGAGGGGGAGGAGGCGAGTGGGGAGTGTGCGGCCGTCATGCCGGTCATTGTCCGGCATCCGCCGTGGTGGCGGCCACGGCCGGAGCCTCCTCCCGCCCCACGCGCCGGACGGCCGGCGCAATAAAAATAAGGGCCACGGCTCGGCGGCCGTGGCCCTGGAAGGGGCGGAGGGCGGTCTACGCGTGCTGGTACGCCACCAGCGAGATGCCGACGTAGTGGACGACGAACGCGGCGAGGGTGAGGGAGTGGAAGACCTCGTGGAAGCCGAACCAGCGCGGTGACGGGTTCGGGCGCTTGATGCCGTAGATCACGCCGCCGGCGCTGTAGAGCAGGCCGCCGACGACCACCAGGACCAGGACGGCGATGCCGCCCGTGCGCAGGAAGTCGGGCAGGAAGAAGACCGCCGCCCAGCCCATCGCGATGTAGCACGGCGTGTACAGCCAGCGCGGGGCGCCGACCCAGAAGACGCGGAAGACGATGCCCGCCGCCGCGGCGGCCCATAT
>NZ_MUMF01000136.1 GCF_002155905.1 Streptomyces tricolor
ATGACCTCGGCGATGCGCAGGCCGCGCATCGCCGCGTACGCGCGGCCTTCGGTCTCGGCTCGGTCCGCCGACAGGGTGGGGTCGTGGACGCCTCGGGCCGCGCAGACGTACAGCACCGCGGAGCAGGGGTCGGGGCGTACGGCGGTCGCGGTCGTCTCCTCACGGGTGATGTGCTCAGAAGTGGCCATGCACGGACCGTAAGGCGAGTACAACGGGCGGTGGACGAACAGTTCGTTCGTCCACTTCGTCCGGACCGTGGAGCCCCCGGAGAGAGCAGATGGACGCTCGTGTCATTGGCCGGCGGATCGCCTACTGGCGGCAGCAACGGCGTCTGACGCAGTCGGATTTCGGCGCCTTGATGGGCGGCCGGACCACGCGGTGGGTGCAGATGCTGGAGGCCGGGGAGCGGCAGGCGGATCCGCGGCTGTCGGTGCTGACCGACTCCGCCCGCGTGCTGCGGATCCCGCTGGAGCGGCTGCTAGCGGACGATCCGGAGACGGCCGCGGTGGACTCGGTGGAGCTGGAGGCGATCCGGTCGGTGCTCCTGCGGCACGACGTGGTCACCGGCTGCTCCGACGACGACGGCGCCGGCCCGCTGGACGTCGACACCCTGCGCCGCCGCGTCGCGCACGGCTGGGACGCCTTCCAGGCCGGTGCGATCGCCGGTCTCGCCCGCCTGGTCCCCGATCTGCTCATCGAGGCGAACCGGGCCGCCGCCCGGCACACCGGCGACGACCAGCTGGCCGCCTACCGCGCCTTGTCCATGGTGCTGTGCCTGACCGAGGCGACCGCCATCAAGGGCGGCTCGGGGGACCTGGCCCATCTCGCCGGGCACCGCGCGGTGATCGCCGCCGAGCGGTCCGGCGCGCCGGTCATCATGGCGACGGCCGCGCGGCACCTCGCGGACGCCATGACCCACCACGGACAGCCCGTGGCTGCCGCCGAGTTCGCCGTGGCCGCCGCCGCCCGCCTGACCCCCGACCTGCTTAGCGCCGGCCCCGAGGGGCTGAGCACCCTCGGGGCCCTCTACCTGAAAGCGGCGATGGCGCAGGCCACCGCCGCCGACCAGCGCGACAGCCGCCGGGCAGCCGCCGCTGCCCGAGCCGTCCCGGACCTGCTCGACCAGGCCGACGACTACGCCGAGCAACTCGGCGACGCCGGCCACAACCGGCTGTGGTCGGCCTTCGGCAGGGCGAACATCGCGCTGTACCGCCTGGCCACCCACGTGCAGCTCGCCCAGGGCGCCGAGGGCGTGAGCGTGGCGCTGGAGATGTCCCCCGCCGACGTGAGCAGCCTGCCGCGCGAGCGGCGCGCGCACCGCCTGGTCGACCTCGCGCACGCCCACATGCTCGCCGGGCAGCGCGAGACGGCCGTAGACGCGCTGCTGGCCGCCGAGACCGAAGCGAAGGACGAGGTGCTGCGGCGGCCCCGCACCCACCAACTCGTCCAGGATCTGAGCCTCTTGGGGGCCGGGAGCGCTGAGGGGCGGTTGCGCGCGCTCGCCGGGCGCTGTGGACTGCCCGAGTGACACGCACCCTGTATCTGATCTCCAGCGCCGCTCCGCCCGCCCGGCACGTCCCCGTCGGCATCCGCGCCGCGCAGGCCCGCGGCTGGGACGTCTGCCTCGTCCTCACCCCGTCCGCGCACCGTTGGGCGGTCGAAGACGCCCAGGGGGAGCTGGAAGAGCTGTGCGCCCTCACCGGCCACCCCGTCCGCCACCAGTACAAACTGCCCTCGGAAGCCGACGTCCTCCCGGCCCCCGACGCGATCCTGTCCGCGCCGGCCACCCTGAATACCCTCACCAAATGGGCCGACGGGCACGCCGACACGCTCGCCCTCGGCCTGCTGACCGAGGCCCTCGGCCTGCCCGTCCCCGTAGTAGCCCTGCCGTACATCAACGCCGCGCAGGCCCAACACCCCGCCCTCACCCGCGCCGTGACGACCCTGCGCGGCGCCGGCGTGCGCCTCCTGCTCCAGGACCAGCACGAACCCGACGGCTTCGTACCGCACCAGCCCAAGCACGGCAACGTGCACGCCTACCCCTGGGATCTCGCGCTGGAAGCACTGCCCGCCACGCCTTAGCGGAGACGCTGTACAGCGCTGTGGGCGCCGATCACCCCGTCCGGCGAGGAGGGATGCCCGCCGGGGGTGATCGGCGCCCACAGGGGGAATGGGGCACCAGCGGTTCAAAGAACCTAGATGGCCATCTTCTCGTCGGTCTCGAACAGCTGCTCCTCGATGTGGGACAGGATCAGCTGTACGGCGTGTGAGCCGCCGCCCCGGCCGACCTTCCACAGGGCTCTTCCGCGCTGTCCGGCGCCCCAGCTGCTGATGAGGTCGCATTCGGCGTCGGTGAGTCCGATCGCCTCGCGGGTGATCTGCAGGGGGCGGGTGTCCTGGGCGAGCTGGATGCGGGTTTCGCAGCTGCTGATCAGGTCCTTGGCGATGTTGACGGCCTCGGAGCCGGCTGCCCCGACCCCTTCGAAGTCGGAGAGGCGGTGGGTGGCCAGCACCTGGATGGTGCCGGTTGCGCGGGACAGTCGGAGGTCGGCGTCGATCTTTTTGACCTGGGAGGCTCCGCCGGAGCGCATCTGCCTCCACAGCTCATCCCGTACGACGATCCATGGCCGGCTGCCGGGCCGGTCGATGGCGGCCTGGGCCCAGGATGAGACGCAGGTGAGGACCATGGCGACTGTCTCATCGCCGTACTGTTCGAGCGCGGAGATGTCGACGCTCTGGATGGGGGCGTCCCAGTCCAGTCCGATGCTGGTCTGGTCGTCGAACAGGCCGGTGATGTGGCCGTGGACCATGCCGCCGAGGGCGGAGCGGATGGACTCCATCTGTTCGCGGGCTCGCTGGACCTCGCGGTCGCGGACCCGGAGTTCCTCGGCCATGGCGTCGGTGGGGTCGCGCAGCTTCTCGTAGACCAGGGGTAGCGTCGGGGTCTCCAGCTGGGTCTGGCCGTGCAGTTCACCGGTGACCTCGCGGACTGCGACGTCCAGTGCTTCTTCCTCCTGCGGTAGGAGGGTGCGTCGCAGCTGCAGCTCCAGCAGGGCCTTGAGCAGGGTGAGCCGTCGTCGGTGGATCTCGCGGAGCCGGTTCTGCAGCTCGCCCCGGTCCTTGATCAGTTCCAGGCCGTGGCCGAGCGGTCCGGCGTCGAGCGGGTTGATGCGGCCGGGCAGGCCGGGGCCGAGCCGGACGGGCTCGACTCCGAGGTGGCGGCACAGGGCGGCGTACTCGCCCTTGACGTCCCCGGCGATCAGGGTGCGGTGGCCGAACGCCATCAGCCGGAAGCACAGGGCCTTGATGTGGGCGCTCTTACCTGATCCGGGGATGCCGGTGATCATCACGTTGGGATTGGTGCACAGCCCTTCCTTGACCCATACGGCCGGGTGCGCTGAGAACGCCTCGGTGGTGAGGGTGTTCTGGCCGATGTAGGCGCCGACCGGGGGCAGGGAAGCGGCGTGCAGGAACGGGTAGATGCCGCCGGCGTTGGCGGTGTCGGAGCGGATCACCTCGACCCGGGGCACGGAGGCGGCCCGGCCGGCGTACGGCTGGGACCAGCCCTTCCGCGGGGCGACCCTCATCGCCGTGTCGGGGTCCTCCAGCAGCCGGGAGCGACGCTGGTCGCGGGTGCTCGGGGGCTGCTGCGGCACGCGGAGGGGCTGCGCGGCCAGTCCGGTGGCCGCGCCGAAGTCGGTCTCCTTGAGCAGCGTGTCGCCGGCGTCACGGCGCCTGAAGAGTGCCATCAGAACCCGATCCTCCGATCCGGCAGGCCCTGGCCGAGCGGCAGGGCGGCAGTGGCGAACCCGACGTCCTGGGCGCCCCACATGCGGCGCAGCTCCAGGCCGGATGCGGCAGCATCCGCCTGCAGTTCCGCGCATGCGGTCTCCAGTTCCTCCAGGTCGGTGACGGTGACGGCGAGGACGGCGGTGAGCCGCACCACGCCCTGGCCGGTGGCGCGGGCGATGTCCTGGGCCCTGGCCTTCTCCGCCTCGATCAGCTCCTCGGCCGACTCGTCCCGCCCGGTCTTGGCCCGCAGTTGACGGGCGGACTGCCGGCGGGCCTTCTCCCGGGCGAGATCCTGGCGGGCCCGGCGCGGGCCGATGGGCTCGTAGAGGATGCTCAGGCTGCGGCGGGCGTTCTCCCTGGGCCGCAGCAGCGGCTGCAGGAAGGTGGCGTACACGTCGGCCTGCGGCCAGGTGCGCACCTGGTAGGAGACGGTCCAGGCGCCATCGTGGCGGTAGACGCCCCAGTCCGTCTCGGCATAGGCCGGACCTGCCAGCTGCGGGTCGACGCCGGACGGCAGGCCCTGCCAGTCCGGGGACTGCGCGGCGGCGTTGCGGGTGGCGAGCATCATCTGGGCTTCGGGGTCGTAGGCGGTGCGGACCACCTGGGCCAGGGCTCGCGGGGCGAGCCACTCGACCACCTGCAGGCTCGCCGAGGACAGGGCGCTGTGCATGGCGTGCAGTTCCCGGACGAGGACGGCGGCGGCGCCGACCTGGCCTCCTCCGGCGCCCTTGACGGCGAGCCGGGCCCTGGACGCGGACAGGGTGACGGACAGGTAGGTTTCCCTGGTCGTGGCGGCCGGGCCCGCACCCTCCATCAGCTCGGTCAGTGCCGCCACGGCTTCCTGAGGCGCGTCCGGCGCGAGGTGCCTCTCGGTCCAGGACCGCAGGGCGGCTCCGTCGTCGGGCAGGCACCGCTGATGCACGGCCAGGCGCACGATCGGTGAGTCCTCGGTGCAGTGGCTGCGCAGGAAGCCGGACCATGCGGCGACGCGGGCGGCCTGCCGGTCGCTGTCGATCAGCGCGAGACCGGGGAACGTTATGCGGGCGACGGCCGTGTACGTGCCGGCGACCGGATCGTGGGAGATGCCCAGGGTGCCGCCGAGGCCGTCGGGCGCCTCGACGAAGCGGAGCCGGGCCAGCACGCCGGGCAGGTCCATCGGCTGCTGGCCGGTCTTGGACGAGCGGGGAGCGAAAACGCCGGACATGAACACGTTGCGCCTGGTGGCCACGTTGATCTGGTGCCTCACTGCGAGAAGGATCCATTCATCGGCGCTCAGCCCCAGCACGCGGCCGAACGCGAGCGTGAACAGCAGCACGGCCAGCGGCACGCACACGAACGCAGCGGTCCAGCTGGCGAGGTTGAGCGGCGTGAGCAGAAGCACGCATCCGCCCACCACCAGGGCGAAGCCGGTCCCGGACAGCCGTCCCATGAACCCGCTGCGCTCGGACTGCCATCCGCCGTAGGTCACCGGGGTGGAGGTGTCGGCCACGGGTCATCCCTCCTTCGGGGTGGGAGCGGCATCTCGGGGGACGTCTCGCTCGACGGGCGGCGGGGGCGTCTTGGCCGGCGCCCGGCGCGGTGGGATCACCGTGTGCGGGCTGGCCTGCGCGGGCCCGCTCAGTCCCGCGTGGGCGGCGGTGTTGGTCATCCCGGAGTCCAGCACGTCCTTGCCCGCGGCCATGACCTGCAGGCCCAGACCGAGCGGGCGGCCCCCGCCGGCGGCCATGACCTGCAGACCGAGACCGAGCGGGCCGCGCACGCGGGCGGCGAGCCGTCCGCCGAAGCCCTTCGGCTTCCCGCTCGTGGCCCCCGTGGTCCCTGTGGCCGGCGTGCTCGTCGTGCTGCTCTGGCGCATGGTGCTGGTCATGGTCTGGGCGTTGTCCTGCTCCAGGGCACGGGTGTAGGCGGCTCCGCCGACGGTGCCGGGCCCGTTCATGGCGGTGGCGGAGTTGCCGAGAGAGCTGATCAGTCCGCCCGCCATGGCGGCTCCGGCGCCGACGCTGCTGAAGGTCATGAACTTCGCGATGGCGGGCCAGCAGAAGCACGCCATCAGGAAGATCACCAGGCCTACGATCATGTTCTGCACGCCCTGGCCCTGCTCGATGGCGAAGAACCCGATCGCGAAGCAGAACGTGATCATGGGCTTCATCAGGATCAGTGCGAGCAGCGCATCCCTCGCTTTGGGCCACCAGTCCTTGGTGGCGTCCGACATCTGGCCGACCAGCACGATCGGCATGGTGGACACCAGGATCATGATTCCTGCCTGACGGAGGATCATCTCGATCCACAGCGCACCGATCGCCAGGATGCACACGATGCCGATGACGATGACCACGCCGACCGCAGAGGCGGCCACCCCGTCACCGGTGATCAGCGCGCCGCCGGCCGTGGAGGCGCCCCCGCCCCCGAAGATCAGGCCGCTGAACATCTTGCCGAACTGGGCCTTCATCGCGTCCGACGGCGTGCCCTTCGAGCCGCCGTCGAAGCTGTACTTGATGATCCAGTTCGACAGGGAGTCGGACAGCTGCAGCGCTGTCGTGGTCACTGTCCAGTACGCGGAGCTGATCACGGCCCATTTCGCCAGGCCGGACAGGGCGGTCGCCGCCGGCCCGCCCTGGTGGCTGACCGCGACCTTCCCGAACTGCAGCAGCAGCAGGAAGACGGCGAGCACGGCGGACAGGGCGGTCGCGATTCCCAGCGGCTCGCTGATACCGGTGGCGTCGAGGTTGATGACCGATGTCTTGGTGAACAGGTCGGCGAACTGCCTCAGCAGCCAGACCACGGCGTTGCCGATGTACTGGGCGGCCTCCTCCAGCGCGTCCCGCGCCAGCTCGGAGATCTTCCGGCCCACCCACTTGGTGAGGCCGGCGTCGAGGTCCCCGTACTTGTTGACCGCCAGCGTCTGGCAGTCGCTGAACATGCCCTTGTCGTCAACGACGCACTTGGTCAGGAAGGCGTTGTACTTGTCGTACGCCTCCCTGCTGAGGTCCCCGCGCTGGACGGCCTCGACGGCGCGCTTGCGCCACTTCTCCAGCTTCTTCTTCTCGGCGGCGCGGACTTCCTTGTCGGAGCACTCCGCCGACGCCGACCCGTCGGGGTCCTCGCACTCGCCGAGCGTGCCCGGGAATTCGCCGACCTCCGGCGGACGGCACAGCACATCGTCGTTGATGGCGTAGTAGTCGCAGTAGTTGCCCTGCTTGTCCACGCCGCAGGCGTCGCTGAAGTCCGGCGGGCAGACCTTGCCGTCCTTCGGCCCGTAGTCCAGGTGGTACTTCGGTGCGTCCGCAGCTACCGCTGCCGGGGCTGTGCTCAGTCCGCTGCCGACGCAGCACAGCAGGGCGGCCAGCAGGACGACCAGCCGGGCGAGCGGGTGCCGGTGGTCAGCCCGCATGCTGCACCTGCCTCCAGCCGGCCCGGTAGCTGACGTTCGAGTCGGGGAAGTACGCGGCGGGGTAGGAACCCTTGTATTTGGCCTCGTTGGTGATCCGCCAGGCGCCGTTCTGCCACTTGAGGATCAGACCCACGTCCTGGTCCTTGAACGGCTCGCCGTCCAGGTCGCCGTTCTCTTTCGTCGCGTAGCGGTCGTAGTTCATCCAGACCTGGATCACCTTGCTGCCGACCGACGTCACGCGCACCGCGTTCACCGTGGTGGTGAAGGTGATTCCCGCCGGGGCGCCTCCCGATGGAGGCAGTCCGACCCCCTCGCGCAGCTTGCGCACGCCGGAGACCTGCTCGTCCACGTAGCCGGGGCTGTCGGGGGAGACGATGGCCTCCAGCTGCTGGCGGGCCTTCTGGTCGTCCAGGAACGCGAACTCCTCCCAGAAATACACCGCGGTGCTGACGGCGCCGACGGGCCCCTCCGAGAACCCGGTGGACAGTCCGTTCTTCTGGCCGCTGGGCTTTTCCAGTACGAACCTGCGGGCGCTTTCGGGGGTCCGGCCGGTCAGCGCGTCCCTGCTCTGTGACGGAGAGGACCCAGACGACGTCGACGGCGGCGGCGTCGCCCCGGCGGGGGGTTTGTCGTCGCCGCCGAGCAGCGTCGCCGCGGTGACGCCTCCGCCGACCAGTGCCCCGACCACCAGGATGCCGAGCGCGGCGAGCGTGAGCCGGGCCCGGCGGGTCTTGCTGTCGCTCACCACGGCGGACCTCACTTGCTCATGGTGTAGAAGGCTGAGACCAGCGCCGAGGTGACGCCGATGCCGCCGGCGCCGAACAGGGACCACAGGATGCCCTGCTTGCCCCGTGCGGCAAGGCTCGCACGCTCGGTGTTGTGGCCGACGGCAACCGCGGCCCAGCCCAGCAGGCCGCCGAGCACGGCACCGGCAAGACCCAGTCCGGCGGTCCAGTTCAAGACCGTCTGCACGGGCTTGTTGACGTCGTCGGGGATCTCCGGGGTAACGCCGGGGACCGGTCCGGCGAGGGTGTGCCAGTGCGGGTCCGTGGCGACGGTGTGCAGGGTGGTCAGGAACTGGGTCATATCCGATTCCTCGTCAAAGGGCGGGTACTACGGGCTGAAGGGGAGCGGGCTGTGGCGCGCCGGGCAGGGGCTCGCCCCATGCGGCGTGTGCCGCTGCGAGCACGGCCCGGGTGAGGTACGCGGCGGCCTGACGGGTGCGGGTACGCAGCCGTGCCGCCATCAGGCCGTGAGCGCGGACGTTCGGGTCGTACGGCAGCTGCACCACGGCCGCAGTACGGGCGGACAGCATCGTCGCCCCGGCCCGCACCGGGGCCGGCGGGCGCCCGTCACTGGTGCCGACCAGTACGACGACCGTGCGTTGCAGGGGCATTCCTTCCGCGTGCAGTGCCATGACGGCCTGCTGCAGGGCCTGGACACCGTCGGCCGTTGCAGCCGCGCACACTACGGGCACCGCATACGGAAGGCCGTACCAGCCGCGGGTGAGTCCCGGTTCACCGGAACAACGGGCGGCCAGCAGGTCATGGCCGAGAGGGTGGACGGTGTCGGCGACGACCACCTGCCAGCCGCCGATCGCGGCCAGCTGGTACCACGCGGCCGGCGGTCCGGGGAGCGTGAGCGGCTGCGCGTGCCACTCGCGCCCGTCCGAAAGGACGTGCCACTGGGAGCCGTTGGTCCCGGTGGCGGTAGCGCACGCCTGCTGGACAGCCGTGCGGGTCAGGGGCTGATCGGGGGGCAGAGCGGCCAGCCCGTCCGCGCCCTGCTCGGCGAGCCGCGCCGGCCACGGGGACGACAGGCGCGGGGACAGGTCGAGCACCACGGTGGAGCCGCTGGAAGCCAGTCCGGAGGCCAGCAGACTCGCTGTGGTGCTGCGCCCGTTGCCACCGCTCGCAGCCATCACCGGCACGACCAGCCGAGCCCCTACGGGTAGTACCGGAGCGGGAACAGGCTGTTTGCCCACTATTACCCCCGTACGTTCCATTCAGCGTTTGCGCAAGTGAATTTCCCGCGCGTTTGTCGTGGCCGACACCCCGACTGGAACCCTACACGCGCAAGGTGCGTGTCCAGCAAGGGAGATTCACCCGTCCCATTGATGTGCGGGGATGGCGTACTGTCACACATCATCACGCGTGCGTTCGGACCCCGGTTCCCGGGCCGGAGTCCGAATTTCAGATTTGAGGGAGCAAATCTGAATTCAGCTCAGGAGGGGGACCGGATGAGGGGCAAAGGGGCCAAGCTGCTGCTGGCCCTGGCTGCCGGGTTCGTCATGACACCGGTGGCACTCGGCGTGGGCCTGGTGCTGCTGATCGCGATGGTGGCCGACGACGACAGCAGCAGCAACGTGGGCAGCCCGCTCGGCGGGCTGCGGATCGGGAAGAACGGCGTGCCGCCGCAGTACGCTCCGCTCATTCTGCAGGCGGCGGCCGACTGCGAGGGGCTGCCGCCGGCGGTCCTGGCCGCGCAGCTGAAGCAGGAGTCCGGCTTCGACCCCACCGTGACCAGCCCGGTCGGAGCCCAGGGCATCGCACAGTTCATGCCCGGCACCTGGCCGACGTGGGCAGTGGACGGCAACGGGGACGGCCGCAAGGACCCGTACGATCCGGCCGACGCCATCCCGGCCCAAGGCGCCTTCATGTGCTCCCTGCTCAAGCAGGCCCGGAAACACCCCGACTACAACGGGTCCCCGATCGAGCTGGCGCTGGCCGGCTACAACGCGGGCTTCGGCAGGGTGGACGAGTACCGCGGGGTGCCGCCGCGCTCGTTCGCCGACGGGCAGACGTACTACTACGTGCAGAACATCATGGCGATGAGCGCCCAGTTCTCCGCGCCCGCGGCGAGCGAGGATGGAAAACTTCCTGCCGGGTACGAGCTGCCCGCCGGCACCCCCCAGCAGGTCCGCGTCGCGGTCGCCTGGGCGCTGAAGCAGCGGGGCGGCTGGTATCACCTCGGCGGTGACTGCACCAAGGCCCTGGGCCACGACCCCGCCCACTGGTGCGACTGCTCCTCCCTGATGCAGCAGGCGTACCGGGCCGCCGGCGTGAACATCCCCCGGGTCACCTACGACCAGGTCGCTGTCGGAACCCGGGTCGACATCGACCACCCGAAGCCGGGCGACCTGGTGTTCAACGCGGGCTCCGACGGTTCCGATGCCCGCCCGGGGCACGTGGGGATGTACATCGGCAACGGCCTCATCGTCGAAGCTCCGCGCACCGGGCTGAAGACCCGCATCGTGACCTACAGCAGCTGGCGCAACTCGACCAACTACATGACCCGCATCACCGAAGTCCGCCGCGTGGTGAACTGGTGACGCCCGCGCCAAATCAGGGGAGAACGTCCATGTCCGAGCCTCTCTACCGCCCTTGGGGCACCGTGACCCCAGAGTTCTGGACCTCCCCGGCCCCCGGCGTCGGCACTGCCCCGCAGGGCCTGGCTGCCGAGACACTGCGGGCGCGGCTCGTCAAGGTCGCCGAGGTGGCGCAGCACGGCCGGATGGCTGATGCGGTCACGCTCGCGGCCCAGCTGGACCAGGACGTCACCGCCGAATACGGCGAAGCCCATCTGCACACCGTGCAGGTTCGAGAAGTCCGGGGCTACCTCGCCGCGCTGATGGGGGAACACGCCACCGGACTGGCCTGGTACCTGCACGCTGCCCAGCTGCGCGTCACGGTTCAGGGACCTTCCCACCCCGACGTCGAGGCGGCCACCCTCCGCGCCTACAGCCTGTGGCGGGCCATGCCCGATGAGGACGAGCGGCGCCGGCTCGCTGGTGATCTGCTCACCGTCGTCACCGACATCCACGGAACCGACTCCCTGCTCGCCCGCCGCGTCCGAGACCGTCTGTACTCCCTCGCTCTGCCCGCCCCGGCCGAGTGAGCCAGCTGCCGGCCAGTGGAGGAGGTCCCCTCCGGCGCCCCGCCTCCTCAGCGGAAGGGGCGGGCACAGCATGTGGTGTGCCCGTCCCGTTTCCCGTACGGATCAGCCGGGTGGGGAGGTCTGGCTGGCCTGGGCGAGGAGGCGCTCCCAGGTGCGTGTGGACCCGCCGTACTGCTGGGCGAGGGATGCTGCGATGTGATGGCGGGGGGTGTCGCCGGCAGTGGCGAGGGCTGCGGTCGCGGTGTGCAGGCGGGGGTCGCCCTCGTAGGCGTGTGCTTTGCGCGGGCCTGTTCCGGTGCCTGGCCGACGGCCGCCTCCCTTTCCCTGTCCGGGCGGGTTCTTCCGGCGCTCCTCGATGTCACGGCGGGGCCACACTCGGACGCTGTAGACGGTCTGGCCTGCTGAGATGTAGCCCTGGGTCGCGTAGGCGCGGACGGTGCTGGCCGTGACGCCGAGTACGGCGGCTGCCTCTTCGTCGTTCAGGAGGTCGTCGGGGTGTTCTCCGGCGGGCAGTTCGGGAATGGGCGTGCCGGCGAGGTAGGCGCGAGCTTGGGCGAGGTCGTAGATCAGGATGCGGCTGCCCGGGAAGAGGCCCGGTACGCGCTGGCGGAAGGCGGGGGCGTCGCGTCGGCGCCACGTGGCGATGGGCACGCCGGCCTGCCGGGCGATGTCGGCCTCATTGATCACTGGTCGGCTGCGGGGGATCACCGTGGTGTTCCTCGATCGAACGGCTGGGACGGGGCCTTGTAGGCTGGTGGTACTGCCCGGGTCGGCGTTTCGCCGGCACGGTGTTGTTGGTTAAGGGCCGGTGGTGTGCCGGGTCGCTCCGTGTGAGTGGCTCTCCGCCGGCCCTTTCAGCACGTCCTCCCTCCAGCGGAGGACTTCGTGCGGGCTGCGGAGCCTGACCACCTTGACGCCCAGGGCGGCGGTCTCGGAGACCTGCTGCGCGTAGCGGGGCCGGTTGTTGCGGTACTTGCGGATGGCGGTGCGCAGCAGTGACCGGCGGTTGAAGAATGCCTTGCTCCAGGTCAGCCGCTGTGCTTGTGGGCTGTCGTCGTGCCCGGTGAGCTGGCAGAGGCTGCGGCGCACGATGCGGTACATGATCAGGGGCAGCGGGAAGTCGAGCCACACGAGCACGTCGGCGCGGTGCCAGACCACATCGGCCAGCTTGGAGAAGTTCCCTTCGACGATCCACGCGTCCGCCTGTGTGACCTCGCCGGCCTGCCGCCGGAACTCCGGCAGCGGCAGGGGGCCGTCGGGGGTGAAGAGGATGTCGTCGAGGTCGGTGTGGGGGTGGCCGAGTTCTGCCGAGAGCCACCTGGCCAGGGTGGTTTTCCCTGTGGCGGGCGGTCCGAAGAGTGCGATCTTCCGCATGGGTTCCTTGCCTTTGCGGGGAGCGGCGTCCGGGCGGCACCGGGCCTGCAGGCCGGTGGTGTCATCACCCCTCATCCAGTCTTGTCATCTGAAACATTACAGCATTCAGACTCGACACCGGGAGGGCGTCCGCGGCCGGCCGCCGAAGGCGGCTCCTTGGCCCCGCAGGGGCGGGCCCGCGCCCGAAGGGCGCTTGAAGGGGCCCAGCGCGCAGCGCCTGCCCGGAGGGCAGAAAAAGCCGCCCGTGGCCGAAGGCCACTTGAAGGGGCGGCGTTTCCGCTGGTCCGCCCCGCGCCCGAAGGGCGCTCAAGGGGGCGGCCCCAGCCGCTTGCGGCTGTCCTTTTCCGCGCCTCACGGCCCGCCGGTGGCGGGCCGTGAGGGTTCGGTGACGGGGTGTGCCGGGCCCGTTGCCGGGTCCGGCACACCGCCGGGTGCTACAGCCGGGGGAACAGGGCCCGCGCGGCCAGCGGGTGGAGGTGGAGCCTGCGGAGGTAGTCCGCCTGGAACGCGCTCCGGGCTGCGATCTCGTCCACGCGCATGTCCCCCACCCCCTTCTTCGTCTTCACGATGACTCCGTCGATGATGCTGATGCCCGCGCCTCCGAGGTCGGAGAACACGTTGGTGCGAAGGTGCAGGTACAACCGCCCTTCCTGCTCGGTGATGGTGACCGCGTAGGCCAGATCGGCCAGCGGGTAGAGGTGCGTGGCCCGGGAGCGGGCGAGCGGCGCGCTGTCCAGGACCTCGGGGCGCAGCGCCCGGAGGTAGTGGGCGAGCGCCGCGCGAGTCGTGGCACGCAGCGGTACGTCGATCTCCTCGGGGTCGAACTCCCGGACGGCGGGCCGCTGCCACACCCCGGACTCGCCGGTGACGCAGGCACGCAGGATCTCGTCGTACAGCATCCGCAGCTTGCGGTGGATGTAGACGATATCGGCGTGGAAGTCCGGGCTTGTGAGGCTTTCCCACCCCTGCGGCAGGAGGAACTGCGCCGTGGCGGTGGCCGTGGGGGTGGAGAGCGCCGGAACGGGCTGGAGCACCCGCAGGGCGTCACGGTCCACGATGTCCGCGCTCACCAGGGCGCCCAGCACGGACGCCTCTTCCACGATCCGACGGGACCGGAGTATGGAGAGCCGTCCCGCCCGCGTGGCCCTCGCCGTGACCTCTGCGCGCTCCTTCTGGGTGCGCCCCACGAAGTGGGCGTGGAACCGCTTCTCACCCTGGATGGACTCACGGTCCAGGGTCTTCGGGTCGTAGCTCCACGAGACCACGGGGCTCAGCTCGTAGGCGCGGCAGTGCTCGGCGAAGGACGCCGCGACCACTCCTAGGGCGGTGCCGAACTGGGGCGTGTGGTCGTGCAGTCCCGGCCGGGGCGTGGTCCCGGCCGACATGAGCATGAGTTCGTACAGGGCGTGCGGCGACCTCTTGTCGGTCAGCGCGTACCCCTCGTCGGCCGAGACGTTGATGTGGGCGTGGACCTTGGTCCACCCGTAGACGTCGTGAACGGTCCCCATCCGCTGGGTGCCGTTCACGTAGCCCGGGTAGCCCTTGGCGGCCAGCGAGTCGACCACGGGGACGTCCCTGCGCTGGTCTTCCAGTGCCGACGGCAGCAACTGCCTCATCGGGTTCCCTTCTTCGGTGTTGTTGGGTGCCGGTCGGGGTGTGCCGCCCCTTCCGACACGACTAACTTTACAGCAGTTCAGCTCACACGTCCATGTAAATGCCCAGCTCAGGAAGCGTTTTGAGCTTCATCGCAAAACCCGCAGCACTGTTGACCGGCGGCGGTGGGGGTGGCAGTAGCGGGCCGCAGAGAGGGTGGAGATGGCTGGCCCGGTGCGCGCAGCTTGCTGCGCAGGGCCAGACACCAGGCCGGTGAACGCGCCGAAGGCGCCCGGCCTGGCGTCCCGCGCTCGCGCGGGATGGTCTGGCGGTGAACGCGCCGAAGGCGCCCGCCAGACCACCCCGGAGGGCCGCCAGGCCCTCCGGGGCGTCTCCACCCGGCCTGTGGCCCGCTACCGCCACCCCCACCGGGCCCAACGAAAGTGGTCGGTCGTCGACAAGCTCTCCGATGCCGGGGCGGCGACCAGTGACATCGACTGCGACGGTCAGCCCAGCCGCTCGGCCTTCCGCACCAGCTGCTGCCGCTCGCGCTCGGAACGAGCCCGAACCCGCTCCAGGGCCCGCAGATCGACGGCCTCCTCGACGCCGGCTCGCACCAAGTCGGTCAGCTGGGTTGGGCTGAGGCCTCGGCCTGGACAGTGGCGTGCATGTGGTCGCCGCTGCCCAGGCCGTCCTCGCGGCCAGTCCGCGAGCGGGACCAGGGGGCTGGCGAGGACGTACCCTCATGCGTGGGCGCCCGCAGCCAGCTCGAATGGCTGCGGGCGCCCTTGGCGGTCCCGGTGGCGGGCAGCGTCAGCGGTCGACGACGTCCTTGTCGAGGTCGCGGTGGACCAGGTCCACGACCAGGTCGCGGTCGGCGAACGGCTTGGCTGCCTCGGCCAGTCCGTACGCGGCGGCTTCCGCGACGTCTCCGGCGACCACGGCGCGCAGGGCCATGGCCGTGGTAGCTGCGCGGTGGCGTCCGCCGGCGCACTGCGTCACCACGGTCAGCGGCGCGGCCGTCGGCCCGGCGAGGTAGCCCTGGACCTGCAGCGCGGTGGCGGCGAGGACCTCGCGCACGCCCGGGGTATCCATGACCGTGTCGCGGACGACCTTGTCGTGAGCGGTGAGCTGGCGCAGGTCGAGCGCGATGGTGGCGCACTGCAGGACATCGACCCACTCGCCCTCGTCCTCGTCGTGCAGGCGGCCGATGGACACGATGGTGACGTCCGGCCGCGGCGTCTCGTCGGCCTGGTCCGCGGGGGCCGGGCCGCAGCGTCCGTCACAGCCTTCGCCGTCGTGGATGGTGCAGCTGTAGCGGTGCACGCGGGTGCCGTCGTCGTGCAGCTTCCAACCCTCGGCGTCGTGGGGTCCGGCGTCGTACGCCATGGCGTTCTCCGGCTCGGTCACTCTTGGCTCCCGTACAGGTGGGTGATCAGGGCGTCGAGCAGCCGGTAGAGGTCGGTGTGCTCGGTGACGGTCGGGTCGGCGAGGTCCAGCTGCCCCAGCTGCCGGGACCGGGCGGTGAGCCGGGCGGAGACGAAGCGGAAGCCGTAGGCGTGGCCTTCCCACTGCTCGGGCTCGGGGTCGTAGGCGAAGGTGGCGAGGATCTCGACGCTGCGGCGCTGGCGCTCGGCGCGGGTCTCGACGGTCAGGTTGATGGTGTCGCGGCTGTCGCCGTGGGTCTGGCCGGAGACGACGGTGAAACCGGGCAGGGGGCTGGTCTTCTCGGCGAGCAGTGCGGCCTCGCCGGTGACGTAGGCGCGTTCCTCTCCGTCCTGGTACCGGATGAGCAGCTGGCTCTCGCTGGTCGTGCGCTCCTCCGCCATCAGACCCGGGAACTGGAACTTGCTGTGGCTGTAGGCGTGCCACAGCGGGCGGGTGGTCTCCACGGCGCTGTGCTCGCGGGCGCAGCGGTTGCACAGCTGCTCGTCGTCGGCGTCCACCACGGTGGCGAAGGTGTCGACGCAGGAGAAGCACAGGAAGCCGTGGATGTCCCGGTCCCAGCGGGGGATGGGCTTGGTCGCCAGGACCAGGTTGGCCCAGGAACCGATGGTCGCGGTCACGGTGCGCTGGCGGCGGCCGGCGTACTTGGTGTACACGGAGGCGGCGCGGTCGCGGCCGTGAACGGCGACCAGGGCGCGGGCCCACGCCATCTGGATCTCCTTGGCCTCCTCGGTCATGTCCGGGCGGCCGTTGTATGGCACCAGGGCGCCGAGACCGGCGTCGTCGGCGAACAGACGCTCCATCTCGGCGAGCAGGCGGTCGCGGGCGGTCTGCTGCTGGGTGGTCGCGGTCACGGTGGACTCCTTCGTCCGGTGCGGGTCGGCGGGTGCGGTCACTGGGCGGGCTGGGCGAGGCGCAGGGTCTGGGAGGCCAGCTCCATGCGGCGCTCGTGGGCCTGGTCGAGGTTGGCGCGCAGTTGCTCGGCGGTCCGTGCCGGCGTCTGGTCGAGGTCGGCCAGCGCCGGTTCCAGGGCGGGGTGTCCAGCCTCCTGGATCTGCCGGTAGGCGGCCTCGCTCCGGGGCGAGTCGCAGAAGAAGGGCCGCTTGAGGGCGGCCTCGGCGCGCTCGCGCCACATGTCGATGGCGATGCGGGCCTCGTCGACCGCGAGGACGTAGGCGTGGTGGGCGGCCAACCATGCGGCGGCGGTGCTCAGCGCCTCCCAGCGCCGCTCCACCTGGTGCAGCAGACGGTCGCGCTCGGCGCGGGCGACCTGCTCGTGCGCCAGCAAGTCGCGAACGTCGGCGTAGCGGTACGTCGTGTCCATCAGGGCCGCCAGGCGCATTCCCTCGGCCTTGCCCTCCTCGTGGGTGGCGGTGGGGTGTTCGGCCGCCCAGCGGCGCAGCGCGGCGTCGAACTCGGCGTCGAGCCGCTCGCCCACGCCGGTGAAGCCCTCGATGTCGAGCGGGGAAAGGGTGATCACGTTGTTGCCCTTCGGTCGGTGGTCAGGATCGATGGCCCTAGATCGCAGATCCGCGTACACGGTCGGCCGGCTGACGCGCGCGGCCTCGGCGAGCGCGGAGACGTTCGTCTCGCCCGCCTGCCACGCGGCAACGAGCAAGTCGGCTCGGCGTCCGGGGCGGGACCACTCCCGCAGCGCGGCCATCGCTTCATCTCGTGTCGTGCTCACCCAACGACAGTCATGTAAAACGGCTTTACATGGCAAGCTGCTTTACAGTGCGCGGCCGGAAACCAGCCCTCAATGTCCGGATCTGCTGCGTGGCGGGGGAATTGAGCGTAATCCTCGTCGGCTGGAGTCATGGGGGATGTAGCGCCGGGCGATCCCCCCGACAGTGCCGGATCCCCCAGGGCCGTACCACGGCCGGGCGGTAGGCGAGTAGCGTCGACAGCACAGCGACGAGGAGGTCACCGTGACCGCACAGCCCGACCACCAGGCCGCCCGGCCCGGTCCTGTTCCGCTGATGCGTACGCTCGCCGAGCTGCGCTCCGCGCTCAGTGTCTGGGGGTTCCCCGGCGACCGCGAGAGTTTCGAGAGGGAGCTGGACGCGCTTGCCCTCGATGACCTCACGGGCGTGCGCACGCTCATCCAGGCGTACCGGCACCGGGTGATGCTGCGCTGCACTCAGGAGGGGATGGCGGAGCTGATGCGTCCCACCCGGGACGTGGCGTTCGAACTGGGTCGGAAGATGATGGCCGAGAAAAACGGGACCGCCCGGTGACCCACGCGTTCTTCGGCGATGCCGCCGAGAAGATCCTCGCCGAGCTGTCCCGGTCCGAGCAGGCCGCCGTCGAGTCCGTCCGCCGCGCACTGGAGGAAGACCCCACCCCGGGCCGCGCCCGCGGCCTGCCGGACGCCGACCCGCACAGCGAGTCCTACGCCGTCGAGCTGCTGCCGGAGACAACCAGCGGTCGCGGCATCACTGTGGTCTACCGGCACGACCGGGAACTGGACGCCGTCCTGGTCCTCTGGCTGATCGCGGGCCCCTGACGCCGCGGTGTCGGATCCGCCACCAGCGGCCGGTGCGCCGGCCGTCGCATCACAGCGGCTGCGAGCCGGACCCGGCGGGGGACACAGGACCGGCCCGCCGCCCGGTCCGCGTTTGCTCCGCCCAGTGCCCGTAGCTGCTCAACTCTGCCACGCCGTGGCCTCCCCTCCCCGCCGTACGGTCGGCCACGTGCACGTGGCCGACCGTACGACCCCTTCGTCACTGTGTGCTCTCGGCCTTTTGAGCCCCCTTCAAGGCCAGGTCGGCGTACGAGCGGGCATCGGCCGCCCGGGCGCGGTACGTCTCCGCTTCGGTGCGGTGCTCGTCGGCTAGGGCCGGTTCGGCGGTGACCAGCTCGTCGTGGACCCGGGCCAGGTCGTCGTAGGTGCGGGCAGCCGCGCTGCGGTTGGCCGCGAGCACCAGCCAGTCCTCGCGGCCGGTCGACTCGTCGGGCGTGGTGTAGGTCTCCTGCCAGTGCTGGAGCGCGCGTGCCAGGTCCGCGCGGCGCTCGTGGAGCGTCTGCGTCCGGTCGCGCTGTCGCTCGTCGGGCGCGTCGGGGAAGCGGACGGCGTCCAGGCCGCCGGAGACGGCGGCAGGGGCTTCCTCGACGGCGTACCGGCTGTACTGCTCGTCGAGGAAGGCCGCGATGTCCAGGGCGGACTCCTTGCTGGAGCAGACGCGTCCCTGCTCTGACCAGATGCTGACGCGCGTGGCCCAGCGCTCGTGGGCGGCCTGCCGGGTCACCTCCGCGGCCTGGGCGAGCTGTTCCCAGGTGGTGCCGCGCTCGCGCTCGGCGATCACGGCGTCGGTCACCAGGGCCTCCGTGTCCCGTTGCAGGGCGAGGGCGGCGCGCAGCAGGTCGCCCGGCGGGGTGTCGGGGTCGACCGGCAGGAGTCCGAAGGCGTCGTTTGCCAGCATCCAGAGATGACGGGCGAGCCGGACGCGGGACTCGTCCCGGGGGGAGAGGCGGCGGAGCCCGGTGGTGGGCGCGGTGTCTGTCATGGTGTCAGGGTAGGCCTGACAGCGGCTTCATGTCAGCTATACCCTGACAGAGTGCGCGTGTCAGGCTTTGCTTGATGGACGGTCACTGTCAGGCAATGGCTGACACAAGGCGGTGTCAGGTACTGCCTGACGTGCATGTCTGTCAGGCTGTGCCTGACGGTTATGGATCCTAGATAAGCTCACATATCGGGGATCCAGATGCCACAATTCCTGCTACGGAAAAAGGGGCCTGACGGGCCATCGGACCAGAGGGGGACCATGCACTCATTCCGGATGGTGCTCATCCCGCAGTGCGGCCAGTGCGGCACCGCGGTCACCGACGACGCCGGCCGCGACCTGCTCGTCCCCGCCCGGCTGCTGGACGGCGCGCTGCGCCGCCGCCTGGCCGCCGAGGGGTGGGAGGTCATCCCCGGCACCCCAAGGGTCAACCGCGGCCCGGCCGACACCGTCGGCGGCGACCGGCTAACCTGCCCGGCCTGCGCCGGCCGGCGCGAGCAGGCCGCCGACGCCGAACGGCGCCGCCTGGCCGCCGACCACGCCCGCCCCCGCGTCAAGACCGTCGACCTGTCCGCGAAGCTGGGCGAGGGCTGGACGCTCACCCAGCGCGCCGGTGACGCCGAGCGGCACTGCTGGCTGGTCGAGCGGGACGGCGCCGTGCGCGGCCGGGTCCGGCGCTACCGGCGGGCCGGCGGCGGCTTCTCCACCGGGTGGGAGGCACACGCCCTCCAGGACATCTACTGGTTCCGCCAGGAGGCCGTCGCCTGTGCCCAGCACCGGCCCAACTCCAGCTACCTGTGGAGCGGACGTGACCTGGCCGCCTGGGGCGTCGCCACGAACCCGCCGTACGGCGCCGACCGCCCCGAGTGGGCCACCCGCACCCGGAAGGACACCGCATGAGCCCGCGCCCGATCATCGACTGGCACGGCAACCAGAGGGAGCCCGCCGCGCAGGAGGTGGCCCGCGCGGAGGCCGCCGCCGCCCGGGTCCGCCGCGAGGTCGCCGAGATCCGCGAGGCCGCCGGCCAGCTCGCCGACGGCAGCCCCGGCGAGCGGGCCGTCGCGGACTTCCTGCGGACCCAGGCCACCCTGCTGGAACGCGCGGGGGGCACGGCCGGGGACGTCGCCACCCTGCGACCCCACCAGGACACCCGCGAACAGCCGGGGATGCTGCCCACCGCCGCGCGCAGCGCGCTGCTCATCGCCCGTGTGTACCACCCGGCCGGGGCGCAGGGGCCCGCCCGGTGAGCACGGTGAGCACCGAGGACACCGCCGCCGGCACCACCGTGCCCCCCGCGCAGCCCCCGACGGACATCGTGCTGCCGGTCGCGCCGGGCGCCACGACCCGCCGGCCGGTCGTCGGCCCGGCCGCCCGGTTCGATGACGCCACCGAGGCCCGGCTCGTCCGGCTCGACCACGAGGCGACCGCCCACGTCGAGAACAAGCGCCCCGAGCGCACCCGCACCGGCTACGCCGCCGACTGGAACGCCTGGCTCAGGTTCTGCACCGACGCCGATCTGCCCCCGGCCGCCGTCCGCACCGGCACGCTGGTGGCGTTCGTGGAGTGGTGCTGGCGCCAGCCCGCCCGGCC
>NZ_MUMF01000137.1 GCF_002155905.1 Streptomyces tricolor
CGCCCGCAGCGCCCGGGTCAGAGCCTTGCTCAGCTCGCGGAGACGGCCCTTGTCGTCGCGGTCGTCCCACCGACCCCAGCGCGCGGCATCGTCTTCCCGGAGGTATGCGTGCACCTGATCCAGGGCCAGGAATGCCGGATCGTCCTCTCGGACGAATGCGTCTGCAATGACACTCAGGACGTGAGGCACATCCGGCTCATCGCTACCAGCGGTGCCGCTGCTGCGAGCCACAAGTTTGCGCCATTCCTCGATCAGACCAGCCTCGGTCAATGTCAAAGTGAGATCGGGCAAACCTGCTTTCCCGCGCTCCGCGCCGACCCGTGCGGCATGTTCCGGCGTAATCTGCCGGAACTTGTACCGCAGGGGCCGTTTGGGAAGTCCGGGAAGCCCTTGGGCGTAGACCTGTCCGGCGTCGTTGATTTCGGTGTGGGTGGCAGCCTCCAGCAGATCGGCACGGTATCCCTCGGCGATCGCCCCACCGCCCAGCAATTCAGTAACATCAACTCGGCGGCACGCTCCGAGCATTTTGCCCTTCAACTTCGGCCCAATGGCATCCCCCAGGTAATCCTTGGTTCCCCACTGGGAAAAGCAGTAGAACCAGATTCCTTCTTTACGGCCAAGCACAAGCAGCCTGATCAGCTTCTTCTTATTCTTTTCATTAAGCTGTGGCCATTCATCCAGGGACGCGCAGATGGCGGGGTGCTCTGGGCTGACACGCCACGTGTCGCCCCACCCATTAGCCTGCCGCTGTCGAGCGCGGGCAGCGCACAACTTCAGCAGGAAATCAAGAACGTCGCCAATGAGTTCCTGGTCCATGCAGGCATTCAGTGTGATGGCGTCGCCCAGGGCACCAACTCCGGTTCCAACCGGATCAACGTTGATCAAGGCCGCGTCGGTGCATGAGGTGATCGCCTCGGCGATCGCAAGGGAAATGCCACTCTTTGCGGACCCAGAGTCGCCCACCATGAGCAGCATGAGCCCGGCGAGAGTGAACGCCATTTGGGAGGCGTCCATACCAACCCCGAAATCAAACGGATTCAGGATCGATCCGGACAGCGGCGCCCGGTAGGGCGCTGGGCCTACCAGTTCCGGCCTAAACGGGTCCTGGAGCAGCATGCGCATAGTGCAGGAGTCGCCGGCCTCGGGGTCAGCCTCAATCAGCAGGCCGTTACGACGCAGGCGCAGCAGCGTGATCAGGTTCCGGTACGTGTCGTCCTTGTTGAAGTCGTCCGGGCTGCCGGTCCTGACCCGCACGCGCGCCGACCACCCCCACGGTTCCCGGCGCCCCTCGGTGACCTCAGCGACGTCCCCACCCGCGCGGACGAGAGCGCGCCGCAGAGCCTCCACCGCTTCATCGGACGTCGTCGCGTCGGCAATTGCGTACGTCGGCAGCTCCTCCTCGTCCGAGATGTCATCGGACGCCTGCGCGGGCAACGCCAGCTCGGGGCGCGCAAGCAGCCGTTCAGGGATCGGCCGCTGTGTGAGAGTGGGGGGCCGACGGCCCAGCCACCACAGCACCGCCACCGCAGCGGGCAGCACCAGCAGTAGGAGTTGCGGCCGTACGACGAGCAGCGCGCCGAGGGCACCGACGACGACCATCATCGCGATGAACCGCCTGGTGCTGCTCGCGCGGCGGGCGGCCTTGATCTGGTCCGCGGTGGGCTCGACGGGTACGAACGGCACCGTCGAGAGATCCTTCAGGGCGGCGGTGCGGCGCTTGCGCTCCTCCCGCAGCCCCTTGACCTCCTGCCGCTGCTCCGGAGTCCAGCCCTCCTCCGCCCCGATCTGCTCCAGCCTGGTGATGCGGGTGTGGACCTCCTCGATCTCCTCGCGGGCCTGCTCGCGCACCGCCTCATAAGCGGCGTACTGCCGTGCGACCAGATGCCGGCGGATCTCCTCGTCACTCTGGTGGGCAGTGAGCAACCGGTGCCGGATGCTGACTCCGGCGTGGCGGGCGCCGGAGCCGACCCGCGTGACGGTCGTACGAGCGATGCTCAGGGCGACGTCGGCGGCCTGGTGCTGGGCGCCCCTGGAGTCCCTGTCGATGGGCACCGGCTCTTCGTGCTCTTCGGTGGGGTCCGTCGTGGGGTCGACGCTCATATCGTGTCTCTCCTGCGCGGGGCGTATCGGGGAGTGGAGCGGCCCCGGACGAAAGGACCGTCCGGGGCCGCGGGGGCGGTCAGCTAAAGAACGTTTGCTCGATGCTGACGTGACCGATCCAGTTGATGAGCGGCGTCAGAGTGACCGCGCCCAAGAACGGGCCGAGTGTCAGGCCGCAGGGAGCGCCCCAAGAAAGCTCGCGCTTCGGCTTCTTCTTCGCGCTCTTGTAGAGGACGACGAATACGACGATGAGAGCCAGCATGATGACCGCGCCGAAAGGGGAGAGGGTGCCGAACTCCGCCGGGCGGGAGATCTGTACGTGGGTGGCTCCGGTGCCCTTTTCCAGGGCGTAATCCCCGCCCTTTCCGACCCCGTTCCGGGCCCACGTCATGATGGTGCCGATGATGCCTCCCGCGCATGCTCCCGCCGCTGCGAACGCGGTTGCCGAGAGCCCGAAGGGCCACAGCTCAGCCCAGTTGCGGGACTTGCTCTTGAAGTAGAAAACGCTCATGCGGCCCACCAGGATCAGGAATCCAACGGTGAACATGCCGAGAGTGACAGTTTTCATTTACTCAGCCCCCTACGAGGAACGACGCGAGCCCGAACACGATGGCTACGGGCGTGTAGTACAAAAGCCCGACCGGCAGCCCCCAGGTAATCAGCCTGGTGGTCTTGCGCTCCACTCGCAGATGCCACCCGCCCACAATGGCGAACGCGAGGAAGGTAATCCCGAATGCGGTGGTGATGGGGAACCGCTGAAGGGTCAGAAAGAGAGCCCACGCGGGTCCGATAGACCACATCGCGCGCTTGCACGCAATGCCGTTGTCGCTGTGCCTCACCCAGTTCGTGAACCAGGTGAAGTCCCAGTTGCCCTCCTTCGGCGGGGGCGGCGGGGTGGCGGCGTCGCGCAGGTACTCGGCGGCGGCCCGCATGTCGGCGGCAGCGTCCGCCAGCGCGCTGTCGTCGGGCTGCTGGTAGCCGCTGCCCTGCGGTGCCTGTGCGGCCCACCACGGGTCGCTGCTGCTGCTCACTGCTGCCTCCCTGCTGCGGCGGCACCGACACCCAGCAGCCGCCACAGGTGCGCGCGGACGCGCAGCTCGTCACCGCCGAGGGCCAGCAGCCACGGCCGGGCCGTGGCCGGCCACTGGCGGGGCGCGGGCAGGACGGTGCGGGTGTAGCCGCCGGGGTCGGTCTGTCGTCGGGTCATACTGGTGGTGCCTCCTGCTATGTGACGTGCGGTCATTTCCGGGAGGGCGGTCCGGCGGGGGCGCCAATCCCCCGCCGGGCCCGTCACGGGCCGGTCACAGCCCGTGAGCGTATTCGGTAGGTCAGACACCGGACCAGGCGCGTCCGGTTTCCAGCGCGTGGATCGGGTCCCTCTCGGGGTCGTAGCCCGACGCGATGAGCTGTGCGGCGGCGTCGCGGTAGCTGGTGGCGGTGCTGCTGGCAACCCTCAACCGATCCTGGATCTTGGTGGTCGGCATCCGCAGCGCGTCGCCACCCGCCTCGGCGAGGATCATCCGGGCCACCCGGCGCTCCTGCCGTTCACGTTCGGTCAGACCGGCGGCCTCCTCGGCGAGCGTCGCCCTGAGGTCCAGCTCAGCCGCTGCGGCGCGAGCCTCGGCGGCGGCCCGCTTGTGCTCCTCGGCGCGAGCCTCGGCAGCGGCAGCGTCGGCCGCGCGCTGCTTGGCCTCGGCGGCCTTCTGAGCAGCACGCCACTGCACGTCGGCGGCCTCGGCCGCGCGCTGAGCCTGTTCCTCTTCCAGCCGTACGGCTACCTCGTTGTCCTCGGCAGCCTTCCGGCGCAGCGCCGCCGTGCGGGCGGTCTCCTCGACCTCCTTCTCGACCAGGGCCCGGCGCTGCTCCTCGGCCGCGGCACGCTCAGCCGCGCTGCGCTGCCGGGCCGCCTCGATGGCGGCCACGTCGACGTGGCCGGCCGCGCGGTGCTCCGCCGCACGGCGCTCTGCTTCGGTCTGCGTCTGCAACAGATCAACCTCGGCCTGCGCCTGCAACGCCTCCTTCTGCGCGGTGAGCGCAGCGATACGGTCGGCGTGCTCACGCCGTCGCCGCTCCGCCTCGGCCTTGTGCGCCCGCTCCTGATCGGCCCGCTCGCGAGCAGCACGGCGCTCTTGGTCGTCACTGCGCATCCGGTCGGGCAGGGCCAGCGCCTCATCAACGCTCACTCCGTAGGGAGCAAGCAGGTCGGGAAGCCGGTCCAGCACCGTGATGACGTCGCGCTCATCGAAGTCCGGCCCAGCCTCGGCGCGCGCTGCCTCGATCTCCTCCCGGTAGCGGACCCAGACACGGTGGATCTCGATGTCCCGCCGCATCTTCCGCGCCTCGGCATAGGTCATCGGGTAGGTCTTGGCGGTACGGAACACCCACCACGTCACCCCGGGCCGCAGGAACCAGTCGGCGAGCGTGAGCGTGCCGGTGTCACCAGCCTCCAGCCGCGCCGTGCGAGAGATCAGGTGCCGGGCAGCCTCAACAAGCAGGACGTAGGCGGCGGGCATGGCCGCGTGCCCGAGCAGCCGCCCCGGATCACGGCCGAGCGCCTCCCACACACCCGGGGATCCGGGCAGCCCATTGGCGGCAGCGATCACGTTCAGCGCGACCGTGACCGCCGTGATCCCGTGCGCAGCAACCAGCAGAGCAGGCTTGGCCATCCGGCGCCACACCAGGACCAGATGCAGGCTGTAGAGCGCGATGATCAGTCCGTCGACCCCGAGGGGGAAAACCCGGCGTTCCCAGGATCCGAACCCCCAGTCCCCGGCGGCCTGCACGAGGGTGCCGTAGGAGAGGGCGAAACCGACCCCGGCGGCGGCAAGGCCGGCCACGATCGCGACACCGGCCACGGTCCACATGATCGCCGCCAGGCGGCGGACGCGGGGGGCGGGGACGGGAACGTCCGCGGCGGCCGGACCGGACTCCTCGGCGGGCACAGGGGCGGCGGTGTCCGTCTCGGCATCGGCCGGGGCGGCGGGGTGCGGTACCTCCGGGCGCCCGACGATGGGGCGCGGGTCGGTCATGGTCACGTGCTGGTCCTCCGGGGAGTGAGGGTCGGTCCTGCGGGCCGCCTGGTGGCGGTCGTGCCCCCGGGCCGGAGTCGATCCGGCAGCCTCGCGCCGTACTCCGGGGGCCGGTCACTGGTGGCTCGCCCACCCATCCTGCGGCGGGTGCGCTTCCGGTGACCATGGGGTTTCAGTGGGTTGTCAAGTCAGCAGTGCTGGCACTCCGGGGTGTCGGACCAGAGTCCGCACCTGGAGCACTGCCACAAATGCCGCAGAGTGCCGGGCAGTTGACGGATACGGCGGATCACGATCCACCACCCCGCACTACCTGCCGGGGGATGAGCGCCTGTACCGGCTGCGAAGAACGAGGCCGGGGGATGAGCCCGCCGTCCCACCAGCCACCGCAGTCGCGGCACACGAACTGCCCGTTCCTGGACTGCATGGGCTGACCGCAGCACGTCACCGGCGACGCCCCTTGCTGAGGCCAGAGTTGCGCCCCTCCTCGGTGCGGTCACCGCCAGCACCCGGGGTGGGCTTGTCCTCGGCGGAGCACCACCATCCGCAGCTGGCCTGGTACTCGGTCGGGGCGCCCTTGTCGGCGTACGGGCCGCCGGGCTTCGTGCTGATCGGCGTACGGTTCCTCAGGCCCATGGCGAACCCCCCTCCGTGTCGGCCTCGGGGCCGCGCTGGTCGTCCTCGGACACCAGCTGGTCCACGAGGGAGCGCAGGGGGCTGTCGGGCTCATGCGCGCAGGTGGGCGCGCTGACGATACGATCCACGACGGATCGCACCTCCTTTGGTCGCATCAAAGGCGGTCGGTCAAGGCCCTCGGCACGCGCTGCTCCAACAGCGCAGGGTGCTCCAACACCCGCCGGGGGCCGCCCCGTTTCCGAGGCATCACCACCATGACACAGAAAACACCGCCGGTGCAACGAACGCACCGACGGTGTTTTTGGTTATGCTCTCCACCGTGACCGACACCCCAGACGAGGCGCCCGCAGGGCTGCCGGAAGAAGAGCAGGCGGCGGCGCTGCGCACGCTCAAAGAGGCCGGCGACCGCCGGGCCGCGCTGCTGGCGCAGGCCGAAGAGATCCTGTTGCAGGAGATCAAACCGGCGGCGGTTCGGGCTGCCCGCAAGGGCGCCGGCCGCAGCCGGATCCGTGAGCTAGCGCAGGTCGGACCGACGGTCCTGTACCGCTGGTTCGCAGAGGCGGGCATCCCCGTACGGGACAAGCGCCCAGCATCCGCCCCTAAGACTCGGCGCCGTTCCGGCTCCAAGGGCGACGCTCGCGCTCAAGTGACCGCTCCGGATCGGCGCGAGGCGTAGTCTCGCCTGAACGAAAAGTTAAGGCCCACCGTTGCTCCACCCGGGACTGGCATCCCGGAGTGGCGGCGGGCCGTCTGCGGCCGGCCGCGCGGCGGGCCGGGTGCATCGGCGGTACCCAGACGCCGATCACCCCCAGGTGACCTCGCACTGTTGCACTCAGAAACAGTGTGGGGAAACGCGGACGTCCGACACTGTCACTCAGGCGCACGGTGTCGGACGTCCGCGTTTCCCCATAATGTGCGTGTGGGGCACAGTCCCAGTTCAGAACCGGTCTGTGCCCCACACGCGGTGCGGTTCAGGCGGTGCGACGCAGTGGGACGACGTTGTTCCGTTCCTCCGCGCGGGGCCCCAGCCCGTAGTAGCGGATGTTCCCGTGGCGTGATGCGAGCCTGAGCCAGCCCGCTTTGATCAACTGGGGAATCGTCCGCGACAACAGCGGCCGGTTCATGCCGATCTCTTCCGCGATCTTCTCGCCCGTCTTCACCACGGCGTTGTCGAACTCCGGGTCTTTGCGAGCGGTCAGGTAGTAGGTGACGATGCGCATCTGGGGATGCGGCAGGGACAGGGTCTGACGCAACACGGCGGGGTCGATCCCGTCGGGAACGAGATCACTCATTACGCCGTTTCCTTCCTCTCGGGAATGCCAGGTGCCACGGGTCGACGGTAGGCGGCAGTGTCCTTCGTCTGCTGCTCGCCGCCCATCCGGGATGCGTGATGCGGCGAGGCCCGGTAGTAGATGGTTCGGCCATGCCGCTCGGCCTCAAACAGCAGACCGGCTTTGACCAGCTTCCTGATCGACGCTGCGATGGTCCGGGGGGTGACCCCAATCCAGTCGGCCATCTTCTGACGGGACCACCGGAGCACGTCCCCGCGCTTCTCAGGACCGTGTACATGCAGGGCCAGCACATCACGGTCAGACGGGGTGAGACCTGACTCCTTGTTCAGGATGGCCAGGCCGATTTCGTTGCTTACTGCACTGAAGCCTCCAGGGAAGTTGTACGAGGTGCGGCGTTCTTCGTCGTCCAGGTCGTACAAGTCGACCTGTTCGCCGGTCCCGGCATCGACGAACCGCCGAAGTCGGGCGGGCCCAGCTGACATTGAGCCCCTTACCTTTCCTCTCGGGAACAGTGTGCGGCGTGATCATTACATGCCACTGTTCCTCAGAGCAACAGCCGCGCCCCGCGTGTCGAATGTTCCTGTGGAGCACAGTGAACGGTCGCCCGTTTCCCCATATTGGGCAATCAGAAGCCTGTAATGGAACGGTATTTGCGCAGGTCAACGGGCCTTTTTCGTCGGGCGCCCTCTACGTACATCAGGAGCGCTGCCACCGAACCACGGCGGGGTCCCCCGGTTACGGCGCGGCAGCCGAACTCGGGCCTCCACCAACGGATGCCGGCTGCGGCATACCTGGGGCCCTATCAGAACAGGGAAGCGTGGCTGGTGCCTGGGGGTGGCTGATGGAAGCACACGTGACGGACGCCTGCCTACGTGCGGCTTTCGTCGTGGCGGACTTTCGTGGGCTGAGGTTCACACACCGATGAGCACGTCGCATCCCACGGAAGGACGACGGGGTGACCGGCCAACATGGGGCGGCAACCCTGGGCGGTTTACGTGACGGGTGATCTGCCGTCCGCGGCATGTGCCCAATCCCGTGGGATGGCTAGCTGGGAGGGAGGGGGTGCCGTGGCGCGCCCAGGCTCCGGACTATCCACAGGACATGGGGCTAGGCGCCGTACCCCCGCCGTCACGGATGCGAACCGTAATGCGATCACCCCACCGGCCGTGGCTGATGGGGAGCTGGCTGCTGCCGCGCGATGGTGGCTGCCGGAACGCGCTCCGCGCCCTACAAGCCGTGGGTGGTTGGTGGTCCGACTGCGGCACGGTCCCGGGCTGAGGTCACTGACAGGTCCGTGGTTCCCGGATAGCAACCAACGTAGATCGCACGAGGGAATCGAGCACGACCGCCGCCGCTCCGGATTCCACCTGATCACCCCCGCCCGAGTGGGAGCACGTGACGGTGCTGCCCAACCCGATAGGGGCTCGCGACGAGCCCGGCCCGGTCTGGGGCGGCGGGCCGACCCTGCGCCAACTGCTGCGCATCTCGGCCCCGAAGTACGAGGCACACCAAGACGCCCCCTAGACGCTCCTGTGAGTGCCGATCAGTCGTACTGCGGTAAATCCCCGGCCGGATGGGAGATCGGCCCCCACAGGGCCGTACAGCCGCTTTTAGCGGCCGGCGACGTCGGCGACCGGGACGACGCGTACGACCCGGTGTACGGCGAGGAGCCGTACACCGGCCGCCTGTCCGGCCCGTCCCTGGACTGGTAGCCCGCCCCGGCCTACCGCGCCGACCGCTACGGCATGGTGGGCAGTGCTTCCAGCGCGAGATCCCAGGGGTAGGCGTGCACGTTGCCGTGTTTGGGCCGGTGCGGTACGAAGCCGTCGGGTTCGTGCTGGTCCTGGAGCAGGAGGCGCACGCCGGCTCCGCGCAGGGTCGTCACGGCGCGGGTGAGGGCGGGGTGTTGGGCCTGCGCGGCGTTGATGTACGGCAGGGCTACTACGGGGACGGGCAGGCCGAGGGCCTCGGTCAGCAGGCCGAGGGCGAGCGTGTCGGCGTGCCCGTCGGCCCATTTCGTGAGGGTGTTCAGGGTGGCCGGCGCGGACAGGATCGCGTCGGGGGCCGGGAGGACGTCGGCTTCCGAGGGCAGTTTGTACTGGTGGCGGACGGGGTGGCCGGTGAGGGCGCACAGCTCCTCCAGCTCCCCCTGGGCGTCTTCGACCGCCCACCGGTGCGCGGACGGGGTGAGGACGAGGCAGACGTCCCAGCCGCGGGCCTGCGCGGCGCGGATGCCGACGGGGACGTGCCGGGCGGGCGGAGCAGCGCTGGAGATCAGATACAGGGTGCGTGTCACTCGGGCAGTCCACAGCGCCCGGCGAGCGCGCGCAACCGGCCCTCGGCGCTCCCGGCTCCCAAGAGTTCGAGGTCCTGGACGAGTTGGTGGGTGCGGGGCCTGCGCAGCACCTCGTCCTGCGCCTCGATCTCGGCGTCCAGCAGCGCGTCGACGGCTTTCTCGCGTTGCCCGGCGAGCAGGTGTGCGTGCGCGAGGTCGACCAGGCGGTGGGCGCGCCGCTCGCGCGGCAGGCTGCTCACGTCGGCGGGGGACATCTCCAGCGCCACGCTCACGCCCTCGGCGCCCTGGGCGAGCTGCACGTGGGTGGCCAGGCGGTACAGCGCGATGTTCGCCCGGCCGAAGGCCGACCACAGCCGGTTGTGGTCGGCGTCGCCGAGTTGCTCGGCGAAGTCGTCGGCCTGGCCGAGCAGGTCCGGGACGGCTCGGGCAGCGGCGGCTGCCCGGCGGCTGTCGCGCTGGTCGGCGGCGGTGGCCTGCGCCATCGCCGCTTTGAGGTAGAGGGCCCCGAGGGTGCTCAGCCCCTCGGGGCCGGCGCTAAGCAGGTCGGGGGTCAGGCGGGTGGCGGCGGCCACGGCGAACTCGGCGGCAGCCACGGGCTGTCCGTGGTGGGTCATGGCGTCCGCGAGGTGCCGCGCGGCCGTCGCCATGATGACCGGCGCGCCGGACCGCTCGGCGGCGATCACCGCGCGGTGCCCGGCGAGATGGGCCAGGTCCCCCGAGCCGCCCTTGATGGCGGTCGCCTCGGTCAGGCACAGCACCATGGACAAGGCCCGGTAGGCAGTCAGCTGGTCGTCGCCGGTGTGCCGGGCGGCGGCGCGGTTCGCCTCGATGAGCAGATCGGGGACCAGGCGGGCGAGACCGGCGAGCGCACCGGCCTGGAAGGCGTCCCAGCCGTGCGCGACGCGGCGGCGCAGGGTGTCGACGTCCAGCGGGCCGGCGCCGTCGTCGTCGGAGCAGCCGGTGACCACGTCGTGCCGCAGGAGCACCGACCGGATCGCCTCCAGCTCCACCGAGTCCACCGCGGCCGTCTCCGGATCGTCCTCAAGAAGCCGCTCCAGCGGGATCCGCAGCACGCGGGCGGAGTCGGTCAGCACCGACAGCCGCGGATCCGCCTGCCGCTCCCCGGCCTCCAGCATCTGCACCCACCGTGCGGTCCGGCCGCCCATCAAGGCACCGAAGTCCGACTGCGTAAGGCGCCGTTGCTGCCGCCAGTAGGCGATCCGCCGGCCGATGACACGAGCGTCCATCTGCTCTCTCCGGGGGGCTCTCCAGTCCGGACGACGAAGGCGAACAAACCGTTCGTCCACCGTCTGTTGTACTCCCCGTACGGTCCGTGCATGGCAGCTTCTGAGCACATCACCCGTGAGGAGACGACCGCGACCGCCGTACGCCCCGACCCCTGCTCCGCGGTGCTGTACGTCTGCGCGGCCCGAGGCGTCCACGACCCCACCCTGTCGGCGGACCGCGCCGAGACCGAAGGCCGCGCGTACGCGGCGGTGCGCGGTC
>NZ_MUMF01000138.1 GCF_002155905.1 Streptomyces tricolor
GGAGCGGCTGGCCGACCGGGACGAGGCGCTGCCCGTCATCGTGAAGGGCGCGGACTGGGCCGCGGGGTGCCGGCTGCTGGACGAGGCGTTCCTCTGCTTCCCCGGCGCCCGTCCGCCGGCCCGCGTCTTCACGCCCGTCGTCCTGTCCGCGTCCGGCGCCAAGCTGTCCAAGTCCCTGATGCGGGAGGGCAGGGCCGAGCTGTCCCCGGACACCCCGCCCTGGATGCTGGACGCGACCCGCTGGCCGGGCACGACCGAGCGGTACGCGGTGACGCTGCACCGGCTGGTGTCGCTGATGCTGTCCGATCCCCGGCATTTCGAGCGGGGTTACACCACCTCCGAAGTAGCGCGCCTCCTGCGCGAGTCGGACACGATCTAGGACTCCGGGAGCCGGCCGAGCACCGCGAGGGCCCGCGTCGGGTCCGGTGGCACCGGGGCGGACCAGGCCGCCGCGCAGGCCGCCCACAGCCCGGCGCTCAGCTCGCCGTGCCCCGCCAGCAGCACCTGCCCGCCGGTGACCCGGGCCTGCCAGTCCCGGCACCGCCACGCCCCGTCCGGCTGCCGCTCGGCGGCCTGCGGCGGCGCGCACAGCGCCCGCAGGTCCCGCCCCACGTGCGTGGGCCTGCGGTGCGGCGGCGCGGCGAGCAGATCGGCGGGGCCGGTGCGCCCGGTGAGCACCAGCAGGCTGTCGTACCCGGCCCGGCGCGCGCCCTCGACGTCGGTGTCCAGGCTGTCGCCGACCATCAGCGGGCGGCGTGCCCCGGTGCGCTCGGCGGCCTCCCGGAACAGGGCGGCCGACGGCTTGCCCGCGACGGCCGGGTCCGCCCCGGTGGCCGCCCGGACCACCGCGACCAGCGCGCCGTTGCCCGGTGCCACACCCCGCTGGGTGGGCGCGGTCAGGTCGGTGTTGGTGACGATCCAGGGCACGCCCCGCGCCACCGCGTACCCCGCCTCGGCCAGCTCCCGCCAGGACACCGTGGGCGCGAAGCCCTGCACCACGGCGGCGGGCGCGTCCCGCTCCGACGCCACGGGCCTGAGCCCCTGCCCGGCGACCGCGGTCCGCAGCGCCGGCGAGCCGACGACCAGCACCTGCGCCCCCGGCGCGCACCGCTCGGCCACGAGGCGGGCGGCGGCCTGCGCGGAGGTCACCACGTCCCCGTCGGCCACCTCCAGGCCCAGCCGGCGCAGCTCCCCGGCGAGTTCGGCGGGCGGCCGGCCCGCGTTGTTGGTCACGTAGGCGGTACGGCATCCCGCCTCCCGCAGCCGGCCCAGCACCGGCACCGCGTGCGGCACGGGACGCGGGCCCACCCGGACGACGCCGTCGAGGTCCAGCAGGACGGCGTCGTGGAGCCGGACCAGGGACCCGTGGCGTAGCTCCACCGACCCTGATACGTTCACGCGCGCCCCTCCCGGTCCGTGCATTGTGCCGACCGTTCCAGCCGACCGCCAGACACCGATCCGGCCAGCCAACTCCCTTGAAAGCAGGCCTAATTGGCTCCCACCCGGTCGGGGGCGGCCGGAGAGGTCCCGGCTCCGGCCGCCCCTGCGGTCCCGGCGTCACGCGATCTTCCGCCAGGTGCCTCCCTTCTCCAGGACGTACGTCCCGGTGGGCTTGCGGTGGCCGGCGCCGGCGCGCGGCGTGATGCTCCGGCGCTTGTCGCCGTGGTCGTCCGGCTGCTTCGCGGTGGCGCCGGACGGGCGCAGCGTCTGGCACTTGTCGGGGTTGCTGTAGGTCTGCGCCACGACGGTGCTGGAGTTCGTGGTGGACGGCCCGTCCACCGCGATGTCCTTGACCAGCTTGCCGGTGCCGTCCACGTGCAGGTCGCCGACGACCCGGGACATGGAGTTGAGCGCGCCGAACTGGATCTCGTCGTTGGCCTTCAGGGTGAACGAGACCTCGGTGCTCTCGCTGTTGGTCATGCTCCACTCGTGGTTCCAGGTGCCCTTGAACGCCGCGGTGAACGCGCCGCGCAGCGCCAGGTGGATGAGGCTCTTGAACGCGCCGGTGGTGCTGCCCTTCTCGGTCATCTGGCCCGTGGTGGTGACCGTGTCCTCCACGGTGGCGCTCACCTTGGACGTGCCCTCCGAGGTGGTGTCCTGGTTGGGGCCCTTGTCCTTGGGCGCCGAGTGGTTGGTCTGGCTGCTCTTGCTGGTGTTCTCCTTGGTGGCGCTGCCCTTGGCCGCGTTCTGGAGCGTCTGCTGCGCCTGGACCTCGCCGGTGGCCGACCCGCTGACCTCGTTGTCGGTCCAGGCGGTGCCCTCGATGGTGCCGCTGCCGGAGATCTCGCCGCCGATGTTGTCGGTGCTGGAGGTGTCCAGCTTCACCGTGCGCTTGATGGTCATGTCCGAGTTGGTGCAGTTGATGGCGCCGTTGGACACCGAGTAGACGGCGCTGGTGTACTCCCGCTTGCGCTCCGGGGCCAGCTTGAACGAGCAGCTGTATCTCTTCGTCTGGCCGCACAGGGAGGTGACCTCGTCCACCGACTTCAGCGGTTTGGTCCCGTCGAACGCGCGGGCCCGGGGCATCTCCTCGATGCCGTAGTTCCCGGTCCGGCCGCCCAGCGGCGCCGCAGCCGTGGGGAGCGCCGCGGTCAGGGTGAGGGCGGACAGGACGGGAAGCAGTGCGAGCGTGCGCCGGGTCGTTGTTCTCCGGTGCGCGGATGCGGGCGCGGTGTGAACCATGGCTGTGTCCTTTCGTTGCTGGTCAGTGGCGGGCCAGGGGCCCGTCGGCGGTCAGCGCGACGGTGCGGGTCTTGATGCCCTCGGGTGCCGCGCCGACGGGCACCAGGTGGGCGGCCGTCCGCAGCGTGGGCGCCCCGATGGTGTTGTCCGGGGTGCGGGAGTTGTCACGGGCGTCGGCGCACCGGGCCAGCTCGACCTTGCTCATCGGGCCGGTGCGCTGGTAGAAGCGGTCGCCGAAGGAGCCGGAGGGTACGTCGGCGAAGACGTCCATCCGCTCGTGCTTGCTCTCGTGGATCAGGGTGCCGGCGAGCCGCTCCCGGGCCGCCTGGACCTCGATCCAGCTGACCTCGCCGGGCTGCACGGTGACGGAGAGGTTCCGCTGCTCCTTGCGCCCGTAGAGCAGCGGGTTGTTCGTCTCCATCTCCAGGGGGTTGCCGTCGGCACGGGTGAAGCCGGCCGCGATCTGCGTGGCGATGTTGGGGAAGCCCTGCTTCACGTCAATGTGGTGCGGCTGCTGCGGGGCGGTCGGCTGCTGCAGGCCCTGCGGACCGGGCTGCTGCGGCTTCTGCGATTCGGTGTCCTTCTGCGCGAAGTACTGGGTGATGTTGTCGTACGGCCGCTCCTCCCAGTTCACCGGGCGCTGGTCGGTGATGGGGTTGCGGGTGCAGTTGATGTACGCCTGGCCCACCATGCGCGGCCGGTCGTAGTACCGGTAGGAGTACCGGTCGTCCTTCTCGAAGTGGCAGGTCCGGGGACCCGCCAGGCAGTCCTGCGCGACCAGCCTCGGATCGATCGGCGTGTGCCCCTGGTAGGCCTGGGGCATGGGCAGCCGCGCCTTCTTGAGGTCGTACGGCACCGGGGCCGGGTCCTGTGCGGCCCGGAAGTGGGTGACCAGCGGGCCGCACGCGGACGCCTTCTGGTAAGCCCAGCTGATCTTCGGGTTGTTCTCCGCGGCCGTGAAGGAGTACGAACGCCCCTCGTGCCACTTGGCCGTGCCCGCCGTGGTGGTGTCCGTGGTGAAGTCCTGCGTGACTTCGCCCTGTTCACCGGCGACGGACACCCGGTACTGCTGGCCCTTGGCGGGGTCGTCCGCTCCGCAGTTCCTGAGCGGGCTGGGGCTGTCGTCCCAGGTCACGGTGACGTGGGAGCCCTTCTGGACGCGCCACAGACGGGTGCTGAGCGTGCCGGCCGCGCCGTTACCGCCCGGTCCGGGGTTGAGCTGGCCGGGACCCCCGGGGCCGCCCGGCCCGAGCGTGCCGGCGGAGCCCCCGCTGAGCGAGGCCGCCTGGAGCTTTCGAGGGTGGGCGGCGAGGGCGGCGGAGTACAGCTGGGTGTTCTTGCCGTCCCAGCCGTCGGGCGCAATGCTCTGGGCGCCGGTCGGCACATGGGGCCTGGCCAGGTCCGGGTTCTCGATCGGCGCGTCGACCGCGTCATCGGCGAGCGCGCCACCGGGCAGGGCGCCCAGCACGAGGGAACTGCCGAGCATCGCGGACAGGCAGTACGTCAGGGTGCGTCGGGGCATGTGTGTCTCCTTGAGCGAAGAAGTGGTGGGGTGGGGACCTGGACGGTCGGGGGGTTCAGCACTCCCACCAGGCGGAGTGCGGCACGATGACCTGGTCGTCGGTCAGCCGGTCACGCATGCCGGAGGTGACGTGGCACTGGTGGCTCACTCCGGTCTCCGGGGGCGCGGAGCGGGTGACGGCGTCGAAGTCCTCGTGCTTCTGGTGGTAGGTGTCCTGGTCCTTCTGCCACTTGTCCTGGGCCTCGCCCGAGATGGGCTTGGCGCACTCGTGGAACTTCTCCACCTGGCACTTGTCGTTGGCCGCCTGGTTCTTCGCGATGGCCCCGCACTGCTCGCTCGCCGGAATGCCGTTGATGCCCGCGCTGGCGCAGGGGTTGGTGCCGGGCGGGGACGGGACGGGTGAGCCGGGGCCGATCGACGGCGGCTTGGGCTGTCCGGGGTCCGCCGGCGGCGGCGCCGTCTGGGTGTCGGGCTTGGGCGCCGGGCTGAACGACGCGGGCGTCTCGTCCGCCCTGACCACGCCGGCCGTGGGTACGGCGGCCACCGGGGTCAGGCTGCCCAGGCCCAGGGCGGAGACGCCCGCCACGGTGACGATTCCGGCCGCGAGCAGTGCACGGCGCACAACGGGAACGCGCATGGTTCTCCTTCGGTGATGGGGGGGGAGCGGCGGCCACAGAGCCACACCACGGAGGGGGCCGCCGGTCTCAGATTCCGGCAGGGCGATGATCGCCGCTATTCGAACTTGCCCCGTTTTGCGTCGATTGCAGCGAAGTGACTCCGACTGGCCGCAGGCCGAGGGGGCTTTGGCGTAGCCAAGGTTCGGCAGCCGCCGCCCAATGCGGTGAACTCGGGCCGTCGGAGGCCGGAAAGCGATTCGGGCGCGGCAGACATGTTGCTGGACGCCCCGCTTCGAGTGGGCAGTCCCTCCCCCCAACTACGGCGCCCCGCTTACGTCGTGGTGCCCGAGAGAACGGAAATCCCATGAACGTCAAGACCCGTGGACTGCGCCTGCGCGCCGCCCTGACCGTCATAGCCACCGCGACCGCCCTGGGTGCGGCGGCGGCACCGGCCCTCCCCGCCGAGGGGCACGACCCGCTGGTGTACGCGTGGGGTGCCAACGGCGGTGGCCAGCTGGGCAATTCGACGACCACCGCCCGGTACGCGCCCGCCGCCGTCCCCTCGCTGCCCAAGCAGGACGTGTACAAGATCGCGGCCGGCGGCGGTGTCACCGGCGGCTCGGGCTTCGCCGTGGCCCTGCGCAATGACCGGAGCGTCTGGACATGGGGACAGAACGACAACGGCCAACTCGGCACCGGACCCGGCAGCAACAACTCCGCGCTCGGCAAGGTTCCCGGCATCAGCGGCATCGTCGACGTCGCCGCGGGCGGCCAGCACGCCCTCGCCCTGCGCACGGGCACCGGAAAGGGAGACGGTGTGTACGCCTGGGGCCTCAACGACAAGGGCCAGGTCGGAGACGGCACGAACACCAACCGCTTTGTCCCCAAGCTGGTCCAGAGCATGCACGGCGGCAAGCAGGTCGCGGCCGGCTGCAACCACAGCATGCTCCTGACCGAGAACAACACCGTGAAGATCTGGGGCGCCAACGAAAAGGGCCAGCTCGGCCTCGGTGACAAGGACACGAGCAACCACAACACCCCGGTCGACGTCCCGGAACTGACCAACGTGGCCAGGATCGCCGCGGGCTGCGACTTCAGCCTGGCCGTGAAGTACGACGGCACGGTCTGGGCCTGGGGCGACAACACCCGCGGCCAGCTGGGCGTCAACAAGACCAAGGACGCCCTCGCGTTCAGCAACAAGCCCCTGCAGGTCCAGGGCCTGCCCGCCGGCCAGACGGGCCAGGCGAACCCGGCCGACCAGACCGGCGGAACGGGCACCGGGACCGGGACGGACGCGTCCCAGGGAACGGGCCTGGGACTGCCGGACATCGCGGCCGGCTGGGACCACGTCTACGCCCTCTACTCCGACAACAAGGTCTACGGCTGGGGCAGCAACGGCAACGGACAGCTGGCCGACGGGACGACGACCGACCGGACGAGTGCCCACGAGGCCACGCAGCTGCCTCCGGTGAAGGCGATCACGGCGGGCTACAACTACGGCCTCGCCGTGCGCACCGCCGGCACGGGCACCAGCAACGACATCATCAGCTGGGGACTGAACCAGAAGGGTCAGCTCGGCAGCGGCGACACGACCGACCACAACCTGAACAACAACGACCAGTACGTCACGATCTTCCCGCAGGAGGGGGAGACGACCAACCCGTTCACCCGCGTCACCGCGGGCGGCAGCGAGTCCAGCTACGCCTACTGAACCGTCCTCACCCACCGCACCCGGTGGCTGTCGGTCTCCACCACGATCAGGCTCCCCTCCGACGTCAGGACGAGCGCTCGTGGCAACCGCAGCCGAGCACCCAGCGCGGGCCCGCCCTCCACCTCGTGGTGGGGCGGGCCCCCGGCCACCGTGTGCAGCACACCGTCCGAAGTCCGCACGCAGACACGCTCGTTGAGCGAGTCGGCGATGTACAGGGAGCCGGTGTCGTCGAGGTCGACCCCGCGCGGCTGGTGCAGCCGCCCGTCCTCGGCGCCCGGCTCGCCGGTGCCCGCCACGGTGCCGATCACACCGTCGGGCTCCACCACCCGCACCCGGTGCGAGAAGCAGTCGGCTATGTACAGCCGGCCGTCGGGGCCGGCGGCGAGGTCGATGGGGTGGTGCAGGGCGCTGGCGGGACCGGGCACGGCGTCCGGGCCGGAGCCCGGTTCGCCGGTGCCCGCCACGGTCCGGATCATGCCGTCGGCGCCGATGGCCCGGACCCGGTGCCCGCCCCACTCGGCGACGTACAGGGTGCCCGCGGCGTCGAGGGCGAGCCCCCGGGGTTCGGTGAACCGGGCGGCGACGGCCGGTCCGCCGTCGCCGCCGTAGCCGGGTTCACCGGTGCCGGCGACGGTCGTGATGATGCCGTCCCGGTCGATGCGCCGGATGCGGTGGTTCCAGTAGTCCGCGACGTACAGGGCGCCGTCGGGGCCCACGACCAGCCCGCCGGGCTCGTGCAGGGCGGCCCGGCCGGCGGGGCCGCCGTCGCCGCCGTACCCGGGTTCGCCGGTGCCGGCGACCGTGGTGATGGTCCCGTCCCGGCCGACGCGGCGGACGCGGTGGCCCTTCCACTCGGCGACGTACCAGGCGCCGGAGGGGTCCACGGCGACCGCCCGGGGCTGGTTCAGTACCGCCTTGACCGCGGGCCCGCCGTCGCCGCCGTACCCGGGTTCACCGGTGCCGGCGACCGTGGTGATGATCCCGTCGGCGAGCGCGGGGCGTCCCCCGCCCGTTCCGTGACTGATCGTCATACCGACCTCCAGAGCGGCGGTTCCGGTGGGCGCGGCTTCGCGGTGCCGGACCAGCGTAGGAGCGGTCACCCGGTGCCGGTAGGGCTGGCCTCGGCCACGTGCCGCCGGCCCGAGCGGACCGCCCACGCGAACACCGCGGCGGCGAACACGACCACGGCGAGCGTGTCGTAGGGCTGCGGGATCAGTCCGGAGCCGCCGAAGGAGCCGAGCGCGGAGCAGCACAGCAGTCCCGTCAGCCACACCAGCAGCCAGGCGCCGTCCCGCAGCTCCCGGCGCAGCGGGAACCGGCCCCGGCCGGACCGCACCAGCCAGGACAGCGGTACGCCGGCCAGGGCGAGGGGCAGGGTCAGGCGCAGGCGGTGCCAGGTGGACCAGTACACGAACAGGGTGGCCACGAGGAAGCTCAGCGGGGTGATCCAGCGCATGGCCCCGGCGGGCTGCCCCGCGGGGCGCAGGGTGGCCGCGGCGACGGCGGAGGTGGCGTACACGAGCAGGAAGAGGTTGCCGAGGGTGCCGACGACATCCTGCCAGGTGCCGAACGGGAGCAGGTAGACCGTCATCACGGTGACGTTCAGGGCGAGGGCACGGCGGGGGATGCCGGAGCCGGCGTGCACGTTGAGGAACCAGCGCGGCAGCATGCCGTTCTTGGCGAGCGCGTACGACCGCCGGGCGTTGATCCCGACCCCGACGAAGGTGGCGCCGCCGGGCGAGACGACGGCGTCGGCGTACAGCATCAGCGCCAGCCAGTGCAGGTTGATCAGCAGGGCGAGCTGGCCGAACGGGGAGGTGAGGTCGACGCCCCGCCAGCCGTGGGCGAGGGCGCTGTCCGGGACGGCGAAGAGGAACGCGAGCTGGAGGCTCACGTACAGCAGGATCGCCAGCCCGATGGCGGTCAGCACGGCCGCCCGCAGATGCCGCCGGGGGTCGCGGGCCTCCCCCGCCAGGTCGACGGGGGCCTGGAAGCCGTTGACGGCGTAGATCACGCCGCCCGCCGAGAGGGCGGCCAGCCCGGCGGACCAGCCGTAGGGGGCGAAGCCGCCGTGGTCGGTGAGCCGGTGCGGATGGAAGCCGGAGGCCAGCAGCAGGACCACGGTCAGCACCGGGACGGACGTCTTGACGAGGGTGAGGACGATGTTCACCCGGGTGAAGAGGCGTACGCCGAACCAGTTGAGGGTCGCGAACACCAGGGTGAGGACGATCGCGACACCGACTCCCGGCCAGCTCAGCCGGCCGTCCGCGTGCAGTCCGGGGAACCAGCGGGTCAGGTACTGCACGGTCGCGGTGACCTCGGCCGCGTTCGCGCCCACGCTCAACAGGACCGCCCAGCTGATCACCCCGGCGACGAGCGGACCGTTGGCGTACAGCGGCCAGCGCACCGTGCCGCCCGCCTCCGGCATCCGGGCCGCCAGGTCCACCAGGACCAGCGCGACGAGCATGGCCAGCGCCCCCGCGGCCACCCAGGACAGCAGGGACAGGGGGCCCGCGGTCTGGGCCGCGTACAGCGCGCTGAACAGCCAGCCGGAGCCGACGATGTCGCTGAAGCCGACCGCCGTCAGCGCCGAGAACCCCAGGTGCCTGCGGAGTTTGCGCTCCTCCCGGCGCACGGCGTCGGATGCGGCCGGTATGGCCCGGGTCAACGGCGGCTGTGGTTCGGGTTCTTGCTGGGCAGAGGTTCGTTCCACCTTGCGTCGCTTCCCGCGCCCGCGCTGAGCGACGCCCACGCGCCGCGAGATTCACCACGCCGTCGCACGGACGCGAGCCCGCGCATTGACGTCAAACCACCTGATAGTTGGCCCATCGCACGCAAGTCGCCTGTATGGGTTCTCATTGCTGCATTCGGGCCGAAGTTCCTCATACGTGCCTACGGTCGAAAAGGAGACGCCTGAAGGAAGCACCATGCACACCTTCCGAACCGTTCGAAGCTTTCCGCCGACCATCCGTCTGCTGCTCGTCAACCAACTCGGCATCGACGTCGGCTTCTATCTGCTGATCCCCTACCTCTCCACCCACCTCAGCGACGACCTCCACCTGTCGGCGGCGGCCACCGGCGCGATCCTGGGCGCCCGCCAGCTCAGCCAGCACGGCCTGTTCGTGGTGGGCGGCACGGCGGCGGACCGGCTGGGCGCGCACCGGGTCATCCCGTTCGGCTGCGCGGTGCGCACGGCCGGCTTCGCGCTGTTCGCCTTCGGTGACGGCGTGCCGGCGGCACTGGCCGCGTCGGTGCTCAGCGGCCTGGCGGGCGCGCTGTTCTACCCGGCGGTGCGCGCCTACGTCGCGGAGGCCGCCGCCGACCGCAAGGCCGAGGCGTTCGCCCTGTTCAACGTCTTCGCCACCACCGGCGGCCTGCTCGGCCTGCTGCTGGGCAGCGTGCTGTGCCTCATCGACTTCCGGGTCACCGCGCTCGCCGCGGCCGGTGTCTTCGCGGTTCTGACGGTGGCTCAGCTCTTCGCGCTGCCCGAGCACCGTGTCCGGCCGGCCGCGAGCACCGTGTTACGGGACTGGCGCACGGCCCTCGGCAACCACGCGTTCCTGGCCTTCGCGCTCACCATGTCGGGCATGTCGGCGCTGGAGAGCCAGGTGTACCTGCTCTTCACCGAGAGCGCCCGCCGCACCTCCGGCTGGGACGGCGCCGCCGCCCTGCTGCCCCTGGTGGGCACGGTGGCGAACCTGCTGCTCCAGCTGCGCGTCACCGCCCTGACCCGGCTGCGCGGCGGCGCGGAGACATGGATCGCCCCCGGCGTGCTGCTCATAGGGCTCGCCTTCCTCCCCCCGGCCCTGGCGGACGCTCCCGACACCACCACCGGGGCACTGGCCACCGCCGCCCGGCTCGCACCCCTGGTCCTCGGCACGCTCCTGCTCCACCTGGGTGTGATGGTCGCCCAGCCGCCGGCCATGGAACTCGTCGCCCGGTACGCCACCGACCGCATGACGGGCACCTACTTCGGCCTGTTCTACGTCCTGTCGGGCAGCGTCGGCGCGGCCTGCACCAGCGGGGTCGGATGGGTGATGGACCGGGCCGCGGACAGCGGCCGGGGCTGGCTGCCCTGGGTGTGCTGCGCCGCGCTCGGCGCCGTGTCCGCGGGCGCCGTCGCCGTCCTCCAGCGATGCCGCGCCCTGCCCACCGACCCTGCGGTGACGTACGCCTGACGAGGCGTCCGCTCGGGCGAACAGGCGAGGAACCGAGCAGTACAAATCAAACAAACGGGGATGAACCGCACTGAAGCGCGAACCGAACCGACAAAAGGACCGACCCATGCGCACGTTCCTCGCCGCCGGCGTCTTTCTCCTCACCGCCGCGTCCGGCACCGCCTGCACCCCCGCCATGGCCACCGCCGGCGCCGGGGCGGCCACCGGCGTCCTGGTCGTCAACGGCGTCCCGCACGTCAACCCGCACGGCTGCTACCCGGCGGGCGGCTTCCTGGTCTCCCTCGTCAACAACACGGACAGGACGGCCTACGTCTACCCGACCCCCGGCTGCGCCGGCCAGTACGAGGGCTGGGTGCAGCCCGGCGGCCGGGCCCAGATGAACGGCGCGTCGGTCTCCATCGACTGACGGTCCGTCACCTCACAACCTCGCACACGGAAAGGCACCCGACAGATGACCCGCGTACTGGTGACGGGCTTCGAGCCGTTCGACAAGGACACCTACAACCCCTCCTGGGCCGCGGCCCAGCTGCTCCAGAAGAACCCGCCGGACGGCGCCGAGGTGACGGCCGTCCAACTGCCGTGCGTCTTCGGTGAGTCCCTGAAGGTCCTGCGCGACGCGGTCCTGGAGACGGACCCGGCCCTCGTCCTCGCGGTCGGCCTGTCCCCCCGCGCCGGCCTCTCGGTCGAGCGCGTCGCCATCAACGTCAACGACAGCCCCATCCCCGACAACGCCGGCCGGCAGCCCATCGACGAGCCCATCGCCCCCGACGGCCCCGCCGCCTACTTCTCCACCCTCCCGATCAAGCGCATCGTCTCGGAGGTGGAGAAGCAGACCGACGTGAACGCCTGGGTCTCCCAGACCGCCGGGACCTTCGTGTGCAACCACGTCTTCTACGGCCTGATGCACCTGCTGGCCACGGAGGGCAGGCAGCGGCGCGGCGGCTTCGTCCACATCCCGCACACCCCCGAGATGCCCCTCGCCGTCAACGGCCAGGTCCCCGCGCTCCCGGTGGAGAGCACGGCGCAGGGCCTCCGCGTCGTCCTGTCCACGGCCCTGGCGCACGAGACGGACATCACGGTCTCGGCCGGTACGACGCACTGACAGCAGTGCGCGAAGATCGACACCGCGAGCCGCAGGCATGATCTCGGCCTGCGCGGTGAAACGGTGGCCGCCGCCTCGGCATGGCAGCCACCGTTCTTCCGTTCCCGCAGGTCGCATCGATTCTGCGCGTGCGGTGTCCAGTGGGGCGGGTGGGACTCGAACCCACGGCCGACGGATTATGAGTCCGCTGCTCTAACCGGCTGAGCTACCGCCCCATAGCGGCGTGTCGCGTACAAGTGTGCGCGCCGTCTGCCGCAGCATAGCCGCTCATACGATCTCCTGCCTCGGATGGTCGGCTTCTGCGCTGCTCATGACCTTGAGGACATCCTCGCAGGCGCGGCGGTTCCCGCGAACATGAAAAAGGACCCCTGAGGGGTCCTCGTTCAGCGCTCCCCCGACTGGACTCGAACCAGTAACCTGCCGGTTAACAGCCGGCTGCTCTGCCAATTGAGCTACGGAGGATCGAAGCTCCCCCGACTGGACTCGAACCAGTAACCTGCCGGTTAACAGCCGGCTGCTCTGCCAATTGAGCTACGGAGGATCGCCTCGTTGCATCGAACGTACCTACCCGGGTATTCGCCAGGGGGCGGGCGCTCGCTGCGACACATACATTAGCGCAAGCAGGGGGGTGCTCCGCCAATCGGTACCCTCGGCGCCAGCGCCGCACCAGAGACCTACGCACGGGAAGGGTGGCAGCCATGCGCTACCGGCTCACGTTCCTCGCCGGACTGGCCCTCGGTTACGTACTCGGCACGAGGGCCGGACGCGAGCGCTACGAACAGCTGAAGAAGTCGGCCCGCCAGATCGCGCAGAACCCCGCGGTGCGCAACACCGCCGAGACCGCCGCCCAGCAGGGCCGCGTCTACGCGGGCAAGGCCTTCCACACGGTCACCGACAAGGTCGGCGACCGGGTCCCGGACTCCGTCGCCCAGCGGGTCCGCTCGCTGCGGGAGCGCAGCGTCAACGGAACGGGCGAGGACGACTGGGGCACCAGCAACACCTAGGCCCGCATGCGCGCACCGGCCCGGGCGGCCTGCCCCCGGAGGCAGGCGCCCGCCCCTCGGGCGCCCTCGGCCGAAGCCGGTGCGGCGATACGGCAAAATTCTCGGCATGGGGATAGTCGCCGGCTTGGACAGCTCACCGGAGTTCACGCGCATCGTGGTCTGCGACACGGACACCGGTGCCGTACTACGGCAGGGGTACGCCCCGCACCCGATAGAGGGGCGCGCGAGCGACGTCGACCCGCAGGCCTGGCTGCTCTCCCTCGGCGAGGCCGCCGGCGGCGGGCTGCTGGAGGGCGTGCAGGCCATCGGGGTGTCCGCCCAGCAGAACGCGGTGGTGCCGCTGGACGCCCAGGGCAACACCGTCCGCCCGGCCCTGGTCGGCGGCGACAAGCGCGCCCAGGTCGCGGCGGCCGACCTCGTGGACGCGCTCGGCGGCAAGGAGGCCTGGGCGCAGGCCGTGGGCTGTGTCCCGCAGGCCGCCCAGCCGGTGACCAAGCTGCGCTGGCTCGCGAAGAACGAACCCGAGAACGCGCTGCGGACCGCCGTCCTGCTCCAGGCGCACGACTGGCTGGTCTGGCAGCTGCTCGGCCGGCCGCTGCGCCGGACCACCGACCGCGGCGGGGCCTCCGGCACCGGGTACTGGTCGGCGGCCACCGGCGCCTACCGGCCCGATCTGGTCGAGCTGGCGCTCGGCCACCAGGCGATGCTGCCGGAGGTGATCGGCCCGGCGGAAGCGGCCGGTACGACCCCGGAGGGGCTGCTGATCTCCGCCGGTACCGGGGAGACCATGGCCGCCGCGTTCGGGCTCGGGATCGGGCTGGGCGACGCGGTCGTGTCGCTGGGCGCGTCCGGCTCGGTGATGGCCGTGCACCCGGAGGCGCTCGCCGACCAGTCCGGGATGATCACCTCGCTCGCCGACGCCACCGGCATGCACCTGCCGGTCGTCACCACCCTGAACGCCGTGCGCACCCTGCGCGGCACCGCCGAACTCCTCGGCCTGCCGGACCTGGAGACCCTGTCCGAGCTGGCGATGAAGTCCACGCCGGGGGCGCACGGGCTGGTGCTGCTGCCCTACCTGGAGGGCGAGCGGACGCCGAACCTGCCGCACACCGCGGGGACCCTGGCGGGGCTGCGGCGCGAGTCGATGAAGCCCGAGCATCTGGCGCGGGCCGCGTTCGAGGGCATGCTGTGCGGGCTCGCCGACGCGCTGGACGTGCTGCGCGGGCGGGGCGTGGAGGTGCGGCGGATCTTCCTGCTCGGCCCGGCCGCCGAGCTGCCCGCCGTGCAGGCCGCGGCGCCGTCGCTGTTCGGCGCCCAGGTCGTCGTACCGCAGCCCGCGGACTACACGGCGATCGGCGCGGCCCGGCAGGCGGCCTGGGCGCTCGGTGTGTCGCAGGGCACACTCGATCCGCGGAACCCGCCGGCCTGGCAGGGCGCGGCGGCGCAGGTGCTGGACCCCGGTGAGGAGCTGGCCGTGGGGCAGGCGGTGCGGCAGCAGTTCACGGCCGTACGGGAGCAGACCCATCCGGGAGCGTTCCGCCCATAGCGGGAGACAGCGGGGCAAGGCGCCGTCAAACCCGGGGGCGGCAGGGGTCGACTCCATCGGGTTAACGGGTTGAGGTAACGCGGGTGGAGTGTCCGACGATAGGGGCCAAGGGCAACCGACCAGCCCCTGTCGCCGACTCCGAGAGACCTAGCGTGCTCATACGACTTCTGCGGACCTGTCTCAGGCCCTACAAGAAACCCATCGCTGTACTGGTGGTGCTCCAGTTACTGCAGACCTGCGCCACCCTCTACCTGCCCACGCTCAACGCGGACATCATCGACAACGGTGTCGTGAAGGGCGACACGGGTTACATCCTGTCCTTCGGCGCCCTGATGATCGGCATCTCGCTGGCGCAGGTGGTGTGCAACATCGGTGCCGTGTACTACGGCGCCCGGACCGCCTCCGCGCTCGGCCGGGACGTGCGCGGCGCCGTCTTCGACCGGGTCCAGTCCTTCTCCGCGCGTGAGGTGGGTCACTTCGGCGCACCCTCCCTCATCACCCGTACGACGAACGACGTGCAGCAGGTCCAGATGCTGGTCCTGATGACGTTCACCCTGATGGTGTCGGCGCCCATCATGTGCGTGGGCGGCATCGTGCTGGCGCTCGGTCTGGACGTGCCGCTGTCCGCCGTGCTGGTCGCGGTCGTGCCGGTGCTCGGCATCTCCGTGGCGCTCATCGTGCGCCGGCTGCGCCCGCTGTTCCGGTCGATGCAGGTCCGGCTGGACACCGTGAACCGGGTGCTGCGCGAGCAGATCACCGGCAACCGGGTGATCCGCGCCTTCGTCCGCGACGAGTACGAGCAGGGCCGGTTCGGGAAGGCCAACGCCGAGCTGACCGACATGCAGCTGGCCACCGGCCGGATGCTCGCCCTGATGTTCCCGATCGTCATGACGGTGGTGAACGTGTCGTCCATCGCGGTGGTGTGGTTCGGCGCCCACCGCATCGACAGCGGCCGGATGGCCATCGGCGACCTCACCGCGTTCCTCGCCTACCTGATGCAGATCGTGATGTCCGTGATGATGGCCACCTTCATGTTCATGATGGTGCCGCGCGCGGAGGTGTGCGCCGAACGCATCCAGGAGGTGCTGGACACCGAATCCAGCGTCGTGCCGCCGGCCGCCCCCGTCACCGAGCTGCGCGCGCACGGGCACCTGGAGATCCGGGGCGCGGGCTTCCGCTACCCGGGTGCCGAGGAGGCGGTGCTGAAGTCGATCGACATGGTGGCCCGGCCGGGCGAGACGACCGCCGTGATCGGCTCCACCGGCAGCGGCAAGTCCACACTCCTCGGACTCGTCCCCCGGCTCTTCGACGCCACCGAGGGCGAGGTGCTGGTGGACGGCGTCGACGTCCGGGAGGTCGACCCGCGGCTGCTGGCCAGGACGGTGGGACTGGTGCCCCAGAAGCCGTACCTGTTCGCGGGCACGGTCGCCACGAACCTGCGTTACGGCAATCCGGACGCCACGGACGAGGAGCTGTGGCACGCGCTGGAGGTGGCGCAGGCCAAGGACTTCGTGAGCAAGCTGGAGGCCGGCCTTGACGCGCCGATCGCGCAGGGCGGCACCAATGTCTCCGGAGGTCAGCGGCAGCGGCTCGCCATCGCCCGCACACTGGTGCAGCGCCCGGAGATCTACCTCTTCGACGACTCCTTCTCCGCGCTCGACTACGCCACCGACGCGGCCCTGCGCGCGGCGCTCGCCCGGGAGACCGCCGAGGCGACCGTCGTCATCGTGGCCCAGCGGGTGGCGACCATCCGGGACGCGGACCGGATCATCGTGCTGGACGAGGGCCGGGTGGTCGGCACCGGCCGGCACGCCGAGCTGATGGCATCCAACGAGACCTACCGGGAGATCGTCCTCTCCCAGCTGACGGAAGCGGAGGCCGCCTGATGGCCGGGCCCATGGGACGCATGATGGCCGGCGGCGGCCCGGACCAGCGCTCGATGGACTTCAAGGGGTCGGGCAGACGGCTCGTCGCCCGGTTCGCCCCGGAACGGCTCACGATCTACGGCCTGCTGGTGTGCGTGGTCCTCAGCGTCGGCCTCAACGTGGTCGGCCCGAAGATCCTCGGCAAGGCCACCGACCTGGTGTTCGCGGGCATCATCGGCCGCGGGATGCCGGACGGGGCCACCAAGGAGCAGGTGCTCGACTCGATGCGCGAGCGCGGCCAGGGCCAGGTCGCGGACATGCTCAGGAGCACCGACTTCACCCCGGGCCAGGGCATCGACTTCCACGCCGTGGGGAACGTGCTGCTGCTCGCGCTCGGTACGTTCCTGGTCGCCGGTCTGCTGATGGCGATCGCGACCCGGCTGGTGAACCGGGCCGTGAACCGCACCATGTACCGGCTGCGGGAGGACGTGCAGGGCAAGCTGTCGCGGCTGCCGCTGTCGTACTTCGACAAGCGCCAGCGCGGTGAGGTGCTGTCCCGGGCGACGAACGACATCGACAACATCGGGCAGACGCTCCAGCAGTCGATGGGCCAGCTGATCAACTCGGTGCTGACCATCATCGGCGTGCTCGCGATGATGTTCTGGGTGTCCTGGCTGCTGGCGCTGGTCGCGCTGGTGACCGTACCGCTGTCGTTCGTGGTCGCCACCCGGGTCGGCAAGCGGTCGCAGCCGCACTTCGTGCAGCAGTGGCGCTCCACCGGCACGCTGAACGCGCACATCGAGGAGATGTACACCGGGCACACCCTGGTGAAGGTGTTCGGGCGGCAGGAGGAGTCGGCGAAGCAGTTCGCGGAGCAGAACGAGGCGCTGTACGAGGCCGGTTTCCGGGCGCAGTTCAACAGCGGTGTCATGCAGCCGCTGATGATGTTCGTGTCGAACCTGAACTATGTGCTGGTGGCGGTCGTCGGTGGGCTGCGCGTCGCCTCGGGCTCCCTCTCCATCGGTGACGTGCAGGCCTTCATCCAGTACTCGCGGCAGTTCTCGATGCCGCTGACGCAGGTCGCGTCGATGGCGAACCTGGTGCAGTCGGGTGTCGCCTCGGCCGAGCGGATCTTCGAACTCCTGGACGCGGAGGAGCAGGAGGCGGACCCGGTGCCGGGCGAGCGGCCGGCGCGCCTGCGGGGGCGGGTGTGCCTGGAGCACGTGTCGTTCCGGTACGACCCGGAGAAGCCGCTGATCGAGGACCTGTCGCTCACGGTGGAACCGGGGCACACGGTGGCGATCGTCGGCCCGACCGGCGCGGGCAAGACCACGCTGGTCAACCTGCTGATGCGGTTCTACGACGTCTCCGGCGGCCGGATCACCCTGGACGGCGTCGACATCCGCAGGATGACCCGGGACGAACTGCGGTCCGGCATCGGCATGGTGCTCCAGGACACCTGGCTGTTCGGCGGCACCATCGCGGAGAACATCGCGTACGGCGCCTCGCGGGACGTCACCCGGGGGGAGATCGAGGAGGCGGCCCGGGCGGCGCACGCGGACCGGTTCATCCGCACTCTGCCCGACGGCTACGACACCGTGATCGACGACGAGGGCACCGGGGTCAGCGCCGGTGAGAAGCAGCTGATCACCATCGCGCGGGCCTTCCTGTCCGACCCGGTGATCCTGGTGCTGGACGAGGCGACGAGTTCCGTGGACACGCGGACGGAGGTGCTGATCCAGAAGGCGATGGCCAAGCTGGCGGCGGGCCGTACGTCGTTCGTGATCGCACACCGGCTGTCGACCATCCGGGACGCGGACACGATCCTCGTGATGGAGAACGGGTCCATCGTGGAACAGGGCGCGCACACCGAGCTGTTGGCGGCGAACGGGGCGTACGCCCGGCTGTACCGGGCCCAGTTCGCGCAGGCCGTGGCCGAGGTGGACTAGGCACGGGGGCCGCTGCACGGCGGCGGCCCCTCAGTCCAGATAGCCCCTCAGCTGGTCCGCGAACGCGTGGTCCCTGAGCTTGTTCAGCGTCTTGGACTCGATCTGCCGTATCCGCTCGCGGGTCACGCCGAAGATGCGGCCGATCTCCTCCAGCGTGCGGGGGCGGCCGTCGGCCAGCCCGTACCGGAGCTGGACGACCTTCCGCTCGCGTTCCCCGAGCGTGGACAGGACGGCCTCCAGGTGCTCCTTGAGCAGGAGGAACGCGGCGGACTCGACGGGGCTCGCCGCGTCGCCGTCCTCGATGAGGTCGCCGAGGGCGACGTCGTCCTCCTCGCCGACCGGGGCGTGCAGCGACACCGGCTCCTGGGCGAGGCGCAGCACCTCGCCGACCCGCTCGGGCGGCAGGTCCAGGTGGGCGGCGACCTCGTCCGGTGTCGGCTCGTAGCCGCGTTCCTGGAGCATCCGCCGCTGGACGCGGACGACCCGGTTGATCAGCTCCACCACGTGGACCGGGACGCGGATGGTGCGGGCCTGGTCGGCCAGCGCCCGGGACATGGCCTGCCGGATCCACCAGGTGGCGTAGGTGGAGAACTTGTAGCCGCGCGCGTAGTCGAACTTCTCCACGGCCCGGATCAGCCCGAGGTTGCCCTCCTGGACCAGGTCGAGCATGGTCAGGCCGCGGCCGACGTACCGCTTGGCCACGGAGACGACGAGCCGCAGGTTCGCCTCGATGAGCCGGCGCTTGGCCACCCGGCCCATGACGACGAGCCGGTCCAGGTCGAGCGCCAGCTGGTTGTCCAGGTCGGGGGTGCTGCCCAGCTTCTCCTCCGCGAACAGGCCGGCCTCCACCCGGCGGGCGAGTTCCACCTCCTCGGCGGCGGTGAGCAGCGGGATGCGGCCGATCTCACGCAGGTACTGGCGGAACAGGTCGGCGGACGGACCGCCGGACTCGGCCCGGGCGGCGACCGGGGCCTCGACGGGTTCCTCGGGCTCGTCCGCGAGCGCGTCGGCGGGCGGCTCCGTCTCCGGATGCAGGGCGGCACGGCTCTGCGGGGGTACGGCCACGAGGACGTCCGGCTCGTCCGCGGTGATGCCGGTGGCGCTGGTGCTGCTGTCGGTCTGGGTGAGGGTCTGGGTCTGCACGGGGGCGACCTCCAGGATGATCGCTGCTGAAGGTGTGCGGCAGCGTGCGCTCCGAGGCTCGGGCACCGCCCCCAGTGTGGAGTACGACACAAGCCCGCCACGAGGGGCGTGCGGTGACTTTTTGCGTCCGGTCCGTCACCCGTCGGTTACTCGTCTCGTTGGACTATGCGATTGGCAACTGCGGGCCATGGGTCCGCGGCGTCATAGGGGGAGGATGGAAGGCATGGGTGAGATCGAGGAGCTGCGGCGGCGACTGGAGGCGCTGGAGGCAGAGGTTCACGACATGCGGGAGGAGCAGGCTGCCACACGGCACCTCGCTGTGAACTCCGACCGTGACGTGGCGGCACTCCGGGAGCAACGGCGGGCGGACGTCCAGCTCATGCAGGCTCTGCGGCAGACACAGCTGGAGCACAGCAAGACCCTGGAGGAGCACGGCAAGCTGCTCGGTGCCCTCGTGTCCGGTCAGGTGGCGATGATGGAGCAGATCGGGACGCTCACCACGCGGGTCGGAGCGATCACCGAGCACCTCGGCATCACCCCGCCCGAGCAGCCCCGCGCAGAGGGCTAGCTCTCCTTCACAGCGCCTCCGCGCCCCTCTCGCGCAGGGCCTGGTCGTACTGCTGGAGGACCCACATCTCGTTCTGTACGGCGGCCAGCTGGGCGGGGTCACCGCCGGTGGAGAGGCGGGTCATCTGGGACTGGATGTCGCGGATGCGGCGTTCCACGGCGCGGCGGCGGATCTGGACGAGGACCGTGCCGGCGTACGTCTCGTCCACCGTGCGGCGCAGGATCGGTTCGACGGCCAGCTCGGTGACCATCGCGCGGACCGTGTCGTCCGGTGCGGCCTCGCGGACGCGGACCAGGTACTCCTGCGGGTCGGGGACGCCGTACTCGGCACCGCCCGCCTCCGCGATGGCCTGGCGCACGGCGGCGTACGGCGGGGCCGTGAACTCGTCCACGCCGTACGCGTCGAAGGCCGGGGAGACCAGTTCGGGGCGCTGGAGGGCGAGTTTGAGCAGCTCGCGTTCGGCGGCGAACACCGGGTTGCGCAGGGTCAGCGCCGGACCGGAGTTCGCGGGGCGCGGCGCCTCGGTCCACTGCTGCTCGGCCGGCCGGCGCCGGTCCTGCGTCTGCGGGCCCTTGCCGTCGCGGGCCCAGCGGGCCAGCTGCGCGACCCGGCGGACCACGAACTGGGTGTCGAGGATGCCGAGCATCCCGGCCAGTTCGACGGCGACCTCGTGCTGGGCGCCACTGTTCTTGATCTTGGCGACGATCGGGGCGGCCTCGTCCAGCGCCGCCGCCCGCCCCGCCGGGGTGTCCAGGTCGTACCGGCTCACGATCTGGCGCAGCGCGAACTCGAAGAGCGGGGTGCGGGGTTCGACCAGGTCCGCCACCGCTTCGTCGCCCTTGGCCAGGCGCAGGTCGCAGGGGTCCATGCCGTCGGGCGCGATCGCGATGTACGTCTCGGCGGCGAACTTCTGATCGTCCTCGAAGGCGCGCAGCGCGGCCTTCTGCCCGGCCGCGTCGCCGTCGAAGGTGAAGATCACCCGGGCCGAGCCGTTGTCCATCAGCAGCCGGCGCAGGATCTTGATGTGCTCGCCGCCGAAGGCCGTACCGCAGGTCGCGATGGCCGTCGTGACCCCGGCCAGATGGCAGGCCATCACGTCCGTGTACCCCTCGACCACCACCGCGCGGCTGGACTTGGCGATCTCCTTCTTCGCCAGGTCGATGCCGTACAGCACCTGGCTCTTCTTGTAGATCGCCGTCTCGGGGGTGTTGAGGTACTTCGGGCCGGTGTCCGCCTCGTACAGCTTGCGGGCGCCGAAGCCGACGACCTCGCCGCCGATGTCCCGGATCGGCCACATCAGCCGGCCCCGGAACCGGTCGATGGGTCCCCGGCGGCCCTCCTGGGACAGACCGGAGAGGATCAGCTCCTTGTCGGTGAAGCCCTTGCCGCGCAGGTAGCGCGTGAGGTGGTCCCAGCCCTGGGGGCTGTAGCCGACGCCGAAGTGGACGGCGGCGGCCTGGTCGAAGCCGCGCTCGGCGAGGAAGATCCGGCCGGTCTCGGCCTCGGGGCTGGTGGCGAGCTGCTCGGCGTACCACTGCGCGGCGATCTTGTGCGCCTCGACCAGGCGGATGCGCTCGCCGCGCTGGTGCGCCGGGTTGTACCCGCCCTCCTCGTAGCGCAGCGTGATGCCGGCCTGCGCGGCCAGCCGCTCGACCGCCTCCGAGAAGGAGAGGTGGTCCACCTTCATCACGAAGGTGATGGTGTCGCCGCCCTCCTGGCAGCCGAAGCAGTGGAAGAGTCCCTTGCTCGGGCTGACCTGGAAGGACGGCGACTTCTCGTCGTGGAACGGGCACAGGCCCTTGAGGTTGCCGCCGCCCGCGTTGCGCAGCTGGAGGTACTCGGAGACCACGGCGTCGATCGGGACCGCGTCCCGTACCGCCTTCACGTCCTCGTCGTTGATCCGTCCTGCCACGGGTGAATTCTACGGGGGTGCGGTGACGGTCCCGGTGCCGCGAAGGGTCAGGGGGCCAGGCTGTCGAGCGGGACGTGCGGGTCCGAGAGTGCCTCGACGTTCACCCGGGCCCGGGAACGGACGAGGTTCTGGATGTGCTCTGTGACATCCCACACGTTCACGTTCATCCCGGCCAGCACGCGCCCCTCCTTCACCCAGAAGGCGATGAACTCCCGCTTCCCGGCGTCACCCCGGATCACCACCTCGTCGTACGTCCCCGGCGGCGCCCACCCGCTGTACTCCATGCCCAGGTCGTACTGGTCGGAGAAGAAGTACGGCACGCGGTCGTACCGGACGTCCTGGCCGAGCATCGCGCGCGCCGCCGCCGGTCCGCCGTTCAGCGCGTTCGCCCAGTGCTCCACCCGCAGCCGGGCGTCGAACAGGCCGAGCGGGAAGGACGCCACGTCGCCGGCCGCGTAGATGTCGGGGTCGGAGGTGCGCAGCCGTTCGTCGACGACGATGCCGCCGCCGTGCGCCCGGTCGGCGATCTCCAGTCCGGCCGCCTCCGCGAGCCCGGTCCGCGGTGCCGCGCCGATCGCCGCGAGGACGTCGTGCGCCGGGTGCTCCTCGCCGTCGTCCGTGCGGGCCGCGAGGACCACGCCGTCCTGGCCGACGATCTCGGTGAGCCGCACGCCGAAGTGGAAGCGGACGCCGTGCTCCCGGTGCAGCTCGGCGAAGACGGTACCCAGCTCGGGGCCGAGCACGCCGTGCAGCGGGGTCGGCGCCGGTTCGATCACGGTGACCTCGGCGCCGTACTCGCGGGCCGCCGCGGCGACCTCCAGGCCGATCCAGCCGGCGCCCGCGATCACCAGGTGCCCGTTGTCCCGGCCGAGGTGGTGCAGGACGCCCTTGAGGCGCTCGGCGTGCGCGAGGCGGCGCAGGTGGTGGACGCCGGCCAGGCCGGTGCCGGGGACGTCCAGGCGGCGCGGCTCGGCCCCGGTGACCAGGAGCAGCTTGTCGTACCGGACGAGGGTGCCGTCGTCACCGAAGCGGACCGTCTTGGCCGCGCGGTCGATCAGGTCCACGGTCTGGCCGAGGTGCAGCTCGACGTCGTTCTGCGCGTACCAGGCGGGCTCGTGCACGAAGACGCTGTCGCGTTCCTCCTTGCCGAGCAGGTAGCCCTTGGACAGCGGCGGGCGCTCGTAGGGGTGGTCGCGTTCGTCGCAGATCAGTATCACCCGGCCGGTGAAGCCCTCCGCGCGGAGCGTCTCGGCCGCCTTCGCACCGGCGAGACCGCCCCCGACGATGACGAATGTCTGATCCGCGTCGACCACTTGATGCCTCCTCGTAAGGGTGCCGCCACATGCGAGCGTCCCGCACGCGGCGGGCTGCGGGAAGAGGGAGTGACCCGATCAGGCCACCGGAGTCATGTTCCTCTCACATATGCCCCGTCAGTCTCGCGTGCAGCGAGAGCGCGGAGGCGTCGGTGAGGGAGGCGATCTGGTCCACGATCACCCGCTTGCGCGCGCGGTCGTCCCCCGCCGCGTCGAACAGCGCCCGGAACTGGGGGTCGAGGCCGTCGGGCGCGCGGGCGGTCAGCGCCTCGGCCAGCTCCGCGACGATCACCCGCTGGTCGGCGCGCAACCGCTCCTGCTCGGCGCGCTGCATCACGTACCGGTCCGCCACCGCCTTGAGCACCGCGCACTCCATACGGGTCTCGCGGGGTACGACGAGTTCGGCGCCGTAGCGGGTGAGCCGGCCGGTGCCGTACGCGGCGCGCGTGGCGGCCTCGGCGGCCAGGCAGAACCGGCCGATGAGCTGGCTGGTGGCGTCCTTCAGGCGGGCCTGGGCGACCGCGGTGCCGTCGTAGCCGTGCGGCCACCACTCCTCGTCCTGGAGGCGGTCCAGGGCGGCGGCGAGTTCGGCCGGGTCGGTGTCCGCGGGGACGTACCGGCCGACGGCGACCGCGAACACCGCCTGCCGTTCCGGTTCGGCGTGCAGGCAGTTGGGGTCGATGTGGCCGGCGTGCAGGCCGTCCTCGACGTCGTGCACCGAGTAGGCGACGTCGTCCGACCAGTCCATGACCTGGGCCTCGAAGCAGGTGCGGGTGCCGGGGGCGTGCCGCCGGACCCAGTCGAACACCGGGCGGTCGTCCTCGTACACGCCGAACTTCCGTGACGCCGGGTCGGTGGGGTGGGTGCCGCGCGGCCAGGGGTACTTGGTGGCGGCGTCGAGGGTGGCGCGGGTGAGGTTCAGACCGACGGAGCGCTTCTCGGTGAATCGTTTGGGCTCGATGCGGGTGAGGAGCCGCAGGGACTGGGCGTTGCCCTCGAAACCGCCGCAGTCGTCGGCGAACTCGTTCAGCGCCTGTTCGCCGTTGTGCCCGAAGGGAGGATGGCCGAGGTCGTGGGAGAGGCAGGCCGCCTCCACCAGATCGGGGTCGCAGCCGAGCGCCGCGCCCAGTTCCCGGCCGACCTGGGCGCATTCCAGGGAGTGGGTGAGCCGGGTCCGGGGGCTGGCGTCCCAGGCCTGGCTCCTGGTTCCCGGGGTCACCACCTGCGTCTTGCCCGCGAGGCGGCGCAGCGCGGAGGAGTGGAGGATGCGGGCGCGGTCGCGTTGGAAGGCGGTGCGGCCGGGGCGTTTGTCGGGTTCGGGGGCCCAGCGTTCGACGGACGTCGGGTCGTATGCCGTGGTGCGTGCGGTGCCTTCCATGAGTCGACAGTAAGCCTAATCGTCCGCCGGGATCGGCTGTCGGCCGGCTGCGGGCCCGTTGTGGCTGATCGCGCCCACGCGGCGGAGCCGCATGCCGATACGGCCCCGCGCCCCTTCAGGCCGCCGCTCTGGCCGGTGCCTTCAAGCTCTGGTCGTAGCGGCGGAGGACCAGGTGGGCCATCGCGTCGTGGGCTCCCAGGGGGGCCGACGCGATCCAGGGGGCCTGGGCCGCGCACTGGGTCGCGAAGCGGCCCGGGGCCGTGAAGTACGAGGCGACCGCCACCCGGTGCCGGCCGCGGGCCGCCAGGGCGCGCAGGGCCGTGGGGACGGTCGGCGCCGCCGCCGAGGCGTAGGCGGGCACCACCGGGACGCCCAGGCGGGCGGACAGGAGGCGGGCCGTGCGGCGGGTGTCGGCGGCCGAGTCGGGGTCGCGGGAGCCGGCCGCGGCCAGGACGACGGCGGTCGAGCGGCGCGCGGTGTCGTCCAGCCCGGCCGGCCAGCCGGCCTCGGTCAGGCGGGCGTGCAGGGCCTCGGCGAGCAGCGGGTGCGGGCCGAGCGGCGGGGCCGTACGGGTGCTGCCGGGGGCGGCCGCGGCCATCTCCGGG
>NZ_MUMF01000014.1 GCF_002155905.1 Streptomyces tricolor
GGTGGGGCACGTCTTCAGCGTGGCGACCGACCCGGACGCCCGCAGGCGGGGGTACGCGCGCGCGTGCATGGAGGAGCTGCTGGCCTGGTTCCGGGCGCGGGGTGCCGGGCACGTGCTGCTCAACGCCTCGCCGGAGGCCGAGCCGCTGTACGCGGCCCTCGGCTTCACACGGGATCCCGACCCGTCGATGCGGCTGCTGTTGTGAGCCGCATAGGCTCGGACGCATGTCGTTGCAGAGCCTGGCGCTGATCGAGAACTGGCCCGTCCCCACCGCCGCGGCGGGGGTCGTACGAGCCGACGGGACCGTCCTCGGGACGCACGGTCCCGTCGGGCACCGCTTTCCCCTCGCCTCCGTCACCAAGCCGCTGGCGGCGTACGCGGCGCTCGTCGCGTACGAGGAGGGCGCGGTCGAGCTGGACGAGCCGGCCGGTCCGCCCGGATCGACGGTCCGGCACCTGCTCGCGCACACCTCCGGTCTCGCCTTCGACGAGCACCGGGTGACGGCTGCGCCCGGGGAGCGGCGGCTGTACTCGAACGCCGGGTTCGAGCAGCTCGGGGACCACATCGCCAAGGCGACGGACATCCCGTTCGCGGAGTATCTGCGGCAGGCGGTGCTGGAGCCGCTGGGCATGACGTCGACGTCGCTGGACGGGTCGCCGGCGAAGGACGGGGTGTCGACGGTCGAGGACCTGCTGCGGTTCGCGGCGGAGGTGCAGGCACCGAGGCTGCTGGACCCGCGGACGGTGGCGGCGGCGATGACCGTGCAGTACCCCGGGACGAAGGGCGTGCTGCCGGGGTACGGGCACCAGAACCCGAACGACTGGGGGCTGGGCTTCGAGATCCGGGACGGGAAGTCGCCGCACTGGACGGGGAGTTCGTCGTCGGCCCGCACATTCGGGCATTTCGGGCAGTCCGGTACCTTCCTGTGGATCGACCCCGATGCGGGGGCGGCCGGGGTCGCCCTGACGGACCGGGCGTTCGGGCCCTGGGCGATCGAGGCGTGGCCGGTGTTCACGGACGCGGTGCTCGGGGAACTGCGGGGCTGAGGCGGAGCGCTCCGAAGGGGGGCGGGGCTGTGTTGACATGCGGCTCCGCCGCGCGGGCGCGATCAGC
>NZ_MUMF01000139.1 GCF_002155905.1 Streptomyces tricolor
CTGCGGGCCGGCGGTCCGCATATCCCTGCGGACCGCCGGCCCGCAGGCGAGATGCGGGACAGGCAACGGCGACAAGCCAGCCCTGCCGCGTGCGCAGCGTCGACTGCACTTAGCCAGCACCTTGTCCCATGCCGCCCTCACGGGCGGACAAGTGATCCGGCGCGCGGTGAGACAAGGGCGAAGATCGCGGGCCCCGTTGGAAGTACCACGACCGGTTCGAGTCCGGTCCGGGGCACGGCGCGCACAGCGCGCACACCTTGGCTGCTCATACGGCAGCCGACACGACGACAGCCCCGGAGGAAGTGGGCCCCGGGGCTGTCCGCAGGATCCGAGTGGAGAACCCTGATGCAGATCAGCATGACACGCGCAGCGCACAGTCGGCCGCTGAGTGAGGCCGAGGGCGACCTGCTGTTCTCGGCAGACCACGCGACGACCAGCCCGACGGTGGCGCAGCGCCGCGCCGAGACCATGATCCCGATTAGGGAGGTCGAGGAAACCTTCGACATTCCCGATGTTCAGATCACCGGCACCGTCTACAAGATGAACGTGCAGACCGACAGGAAGGGCGCCGTCCTCGTCGCGTACACCCGCGACCCCGAGACCGGGCGCATCGGTCGCTCCTTCATCCGCTTCGACGCCGCCGGCATCAACTACATCCAGCGTCGCCTCAGCACGTTCGCGGCCTGAAGGGGGCAACCATGTTCAAGAACAAGGGTGAAAAGGACGGCTTGTCCTGGTCGCCGCGGACGCTGGTGCTCAGCGTGCTCGGCACGATCACGCTGGGCGTGGCGGTGCTGTCCGTGGCCGTCAGCTACCGAATCCTCGTCCCGCACTTCGGCGGGTGGGCCGCGCCGACCGTGGCCGCGCTGGACGCGCTGTGGGTCGTGCTCCAGGCGACCGAGATCCTGGCCGGCAACAACACGGAACGCGCCGCCCGGGTGCGGCGGGCGGGCCTGTTCCTGACCGCCGTGATCGCGGCCGTCCCCACGGCCGACCTGATTCAGACCGGAACCGGCGAAGGACTCGGCCTGGCCGTGGTCCTCACCCCCGTTGCGATCGTGTCGACCAAGGGCGTGTGGTGGCTCGTGCTGCCCTCGCTCGGCCGCAAGGTCTCACCCGCCACCCGGCAGGCCATCGCCACCCGCCGGCAGGAAGTCGCCGACCGCATCGAGCAGATGGAGGCGGACGCCGCGGACAAGGAAGAACTCCTTCGGGTTGCCCAGCGGCTGAACGAACGGGTGACCCGGGCCGAGACCGACTACCGCTTGTCGGCGCTCAAGGCGCAGCAGACCATGATTGAGACGCTTCACGCCCAGGCCGAGACGACCGCCACGACGATCAGCGAGAAGTCGCTTCCGGCGCTGGTCGCCAGGATCGAGCTGCCCGAGCTGGACGGGTGGGAGCCGTCCGCGCCCACCCTGCCTGTCACGTCTCGCGGCGCGGCCGTCACCCTCGAAGACCTCGCAGCCGTCAAGGGCGTGCCGGTGCCTCGCCCTGGCGAGCCCCTGGACGATGACCAGCTCGACGTGGTCGTGCGCTACCTGCGCTACAGCGAAGACCCGCCGCGCTCGTACCGGGCGACCGCGAAGGCGCTGCATGCCGCCGGCTTCATCAGCAGCGAAGAGCGCGTACGCCACGCGTGCCGCGAGATGAAGCGCACGGAAGCCGCCGATGCCGGCGCATCCGAGACGGCCGACGAGGACGGGGCCGAGGAGCCTTACGGGGCCTGAGGGGACCCGCCGAGAGACGCGGTGTCAGTGCTCCGTGCCATCGTCGTACGACATGCGGAACCTGAACATCCCCGTCCGGCACCACCGATGCAGCCCAGCCCCCGTACCGCGCGGGCTGGGCTGTGTCGCGACTGCCGGAAAACCTCGCAGTCGACGTGCAGCGCTGAACCGGTGAGCCAATCGGCGAGCGAACGGCTGGAATCTGGGCCGTCGCAGACCCGCAGGGCAGACCCGGCGAAGCCGCACAAAAACCCAAGTGGCATATGTAGGCGCCGAGTTATCATCGGCGATTACTTGATCTTCAAAATACAGGGGGGAGTATGGGAAGAAAGAGAAACCGGCACGACGACCGAGTAGAGGACATCTACGGCCAGAGTGCAGGCGCGATCGGCGGACTGGTCATTGTCCTGGGCATTTTGTACGCCATCAAGGACAAGACGGGGCTGCCGTGGCCGGCCGCGGTACTCCTTACCGTGGGCGGACTGGTCGCGCTCGGGTACGCGGCCTGGCGGGTCAAAACGGAAGTCATCCGCAGATGGGCCAGAGAGCCCACTGAGAAGCCGTCCAAGGCCTTGGTGCAGGAAGCTCCGCCCGACGCGGCGAACGATGCCGAGCCGGCCGCTCCCATTCACCCGGAGCTGACCGCGGCCCTGACCCGCACCGGGGCGATCGCCAGGGACGAGGTGATCCTGCTGTCCGATGTTCGGGTAGAGGATCTGCCGGGCATCGGCACCCGGTACACGTTCCTGGTTCCCGAGGTTCGGACTCATGAGGACGTCGCCAGCAGGCTCGGGCCGATCGCGTCGATGTTCAACGTGACCCGGCTGCACCTCAAACTGGAGACGTCCCGGGAGACGGAGCGCCTGGTCAAGCTCCTCATCCTCAAAGAGCCGCCGTTCAGCCGCCTGTTCACCCCGCCCAGTCGTGAGCAGATCCGCGCATTCGACGGTATTCCCCTCGGTCACGAGGTCACCGGCGAATTGGGCGGAGTGTCGACGTTCAAAGGCGCCTCGATGTTGGTCGCAGGTATGACACAGACCGGTAAGACCTCTTTGGTCAACGGTCTTATCACCTGCTTGCTCATCGCCTATGGCGACGACTTCGATATGGTTTTGCTCGACGGAAAGTTCGTCGGGCTCGCCGACTTCAAGAAGATCGCCCTTCGCTATGAGTCGTCCAGCGATCCAGCCGTACTGGAATCCATTCTCGACTTCCTTATCGACGTCATCGACAAGCGGTACGCCGAGATGGAACAGGCCAAGGTAAATCGGCAGCCTCCCCCGGCCTTCCGCTGGCGCCTCTTTGTCATCGATGAGGCAGCCGACTTCTACACGCACAACGGCTCGAAAGAGTCGAAAGAACTCTGTGCGAGAGTCGAAGAAAAGTCACGTTACGTGGTCGCCAAGGGTCTGGAATGCGGCGTCTCCGTCATCATGTCGACGCAGCGCCCTGACAAGGATGCGATTCCCGTCAACGTGAGGGCACAGTTCCAGTACAGGATTTGCCTGTACGTGGACTCGGAAGGCGCGGCAAAGGTCGCCCTCGGCGATTCCTACTTCACCACGATGGCGCCCATCAAGCCGCAGCTCCTCAACCCGAATATCAAGGGGCAGGCCGTGCTGTTTGCGCACGGAACGTCCACCCTGATCCGGGGCTTCAACTTCGAGGAAAAGTTCATCTGGGACGTCATCGACGAAATCTATGAACGACGTCAAAAGCGTCTCAGTGAAAGTCCGGACACTCCGCTGAAGCAGGCAATCAAGTTGATGCAGGACAAGGGCGTCGACTTCATGGCCACAGCAGACCTGGCGCCAGCACTCGGAATCCTTGAATCGCGGCCTGTGGTCCGCGGACAGAAGCTCTCGAAGCTGCTGGGTGTTCGGCCGGGAAAGGACGATTCGGGCGTAGAGCGCGGCTACTCCCTGGCCTCCCTGACGGCCGCGCTCAGGTCCGGTTCGTGACCGCTCACGGCACCCGCCAGAAGCCTGCTGGCGGTCCGCTGAACACCCGCTGGGAGTCCGTCCAGCGGGCGGGCTGTCCCGCCGAGTCGGCGGACTCCCAGCGGGCCGCCAGCGGACTCCCAGCGGACCGAAACACCCCTGCTGACCAGGGGAAACAGCAAATAGCAGCAGGAAGGGGGAACTCTTGCGATCTGGCACAGCAGCCGTCGCGATCGGCGCGGGGGCGACCGTGCTCGTCATCGGGGCCGCGTTCATCCAGGCCGCCGGCGACAACCCGGCCCTGAACGCCGCGCTCAGCCTCAGCGTTCCGGCCGAGTACAAAGACCTGATCGAAGACGCAGGAAACACCTGCCCGGAAGTCACGCCGAATCTTCTGGCCGCACTCCTCACCCAGGAATCCGGCTTCGACCCCACGGCCAAATCACCGGTCGGGGCTCAGGGGATTGCCCAGTTCATGCCGTCGACGTGGGAGAAGTACGGAATCGACGGCAACGGGGACGGCAAGCGAGACGTGGAGGATCCTGAGGACGCCATTCCGTCCTCGGCGAACTACCTGTGCACCCTCGCCAAAGATGTGAAGGACGTACCCGGCGACAAACAGGCAAACATGCTCGCCGCCTACAACGCCGGACCCAAAGCGGTGATCGATGCCGGGGGCGTTCCGAACTTCCCGGAGACGCAGAACTACGTCCGTTCCATCAGCGCCCTGGCCAACCAAGGAAGTAAGGGCGGAAAGGCCGGTACAACCGTCACGGCCCAACAGGCTGCCGAGGTTGTGAATGCGGCACAGGAAATGCTGGGCAAGCCGTACTCGTGGGGCGGTGGCAACACCTCCGGGCCGAGTGCAGGAACATGCTGCTCGCCCAGGGGGTTCTCCGGGGCTGACGTTGTAGGGTTCGACTGCTCCGGCCTGACGCTTTACGCGTATGCGAAAGTCGGAATCACCCTGCCGCGTACGGCGGCAGCGCAGTACGCGGCATCCAAGCCGATCGATCCGGACGACATGCAGATCGGTGATCTGGTGTTCTACGGAAAGAGCGCATCGGGGATTCACCACGTCGGTATCTACGTCGGTGGTGGCTACATGCTGGATGCGCCCAAGCCCGGATCCAAAGTAGGATTCCACCCTCTCGATTCCATGAGCGACCTATTCGGCGTCGCACGACCCATTCACGGCAGCACAAAGGAGATCTGACCCATGCCCAAGTCCGTCATTCTCGCCAAGCCGGTCGACTTTTCTACCGGATTCACCGACTTCTTCGACTCCATCGGGATGACCGGCGTCGGCCTGGTCACCAAGGCCATTGCGGCCGTGATCGCCGTGATCGCCGTCCGCATGCTTCTCCAGACCCCCAACGACCCCAAGCAGGCGCTGCGGAATGGCTCCATGGCCATCGGCACCCTGTTCGTCGCCGTGATCCTGGCGATGTACGGCAGCGACCTGTTCTCCACCGTCACCGACGCCAAGAGCTGACCATCATGGGACTGGGAAACCTCCAGCACCGCCTAGTGGTCGCGGCGGACAAGGCCAGCGACGGGTGCAGCAAGCTGGCTCCGCCGGCGCAGAAGTACTGCCGTGAGAAGTCCGACGACGACCCGTGCAAGGCCATCAAGGGCGCGGCCCACAAGTACTGCGAGAAGTGGAGCAACGGCAACGGCGACTCCGGCGGCACCGAACGGCCCGGAGGCGGCATCACCGACGGCGCCTCCGACCACGTCAAAGACCTCGCTAACTGGCTCATTGAGAAGATCGAAAGCCTCGTTGCGTCAGGCAAGACGTGGGCTCCGAAGGAATCCGGGGACGCGGTGTTCTCCCCGTTCCTGTGGCTCGGCCAGCACCTGGCTATCGCGATCTTCATGTGCGTAGTGGCCGTGTGCGCCCTGTCCGCGTGGCAGGGCGCACCGCGCCTCAAGCAAATGGGCCACTCCACCGGTTGGACGCTCGTGGCTGTGGCCGGCATGGCCTCCGTGCCCGGCTTCGTGTTCGCCTTGAACAGGGCCGTGTCCGAAGGATTCAAGGCCGCGTTCGACTCCAACGAGGGCACCCTCTTCGCCGCCATCAAGGACGACCTTCAAAAGGGCGCGGATTCGGGTAACCCTCTGGCCATCCTGATCATCATCGCCGCGCTGTGCGTCGCCCTCGGCTTCGCCGTGCTGGTGTACATGACGCGCAACCCCGGGATCCTGCTGTTCGTCTGCCTGTCGCCGCTCGTGCTGGCGTCCCTGGCACGGGGAGGCGACACGGAAGCCGTGCAGGCGTGGGCACAGAGGCTGTTGGGCCTGATCTTCGCGCCGTTCGCCCTGCTGCTGGTCAGCCCGTTCGTGGCCATGTTCAAGGGCTCGCTGGTGATGGACGCTGTGCTCCTGATCGCCGCCGATGTCCTGATGCTGCGGATGATCTTCCACGGAGTGCCGTACTTCGGGCCCAGAATGGCCCGCGCGGCGCGGTCGATGGTGGAGAGCCGTACGTCCAACCCGCTGGTGCGGCGTGCTGTGCGGGTGGGTGTGCCGGACTTCTACGAGCAGGAGAACACCCCGCGCGGGCCGCGACTGCTACCCACTCCGGGCCGCGCGATGGGCAAGGACGCCGATGTCCTGTTCGCCGCGTACGGGGCCAGGCCTCGACCGCGGCCGGGACGCCTGTCGACCGAGTCGGCAGTGTCCCAGATCAACACCGATGCCGCGCGCACCCAACGGCTCATGGAAGCACGCCGTCAGGCCCGCGCCGCCAACCAGCCCGCAGGTTCGGGCAGGGCACCCGCCACCAACCCCAGTGCCGCGCCCGCGCCCAGGCGCGCGCCGTCCACGCCTACGTCGCCGCCCAGCTCGCCGCCACCGCCTCGGTCGGGCGGCGGACCGGGCGGCGGGCCGGCCACCCCCACCCCGTAAAGGAGGGTTTTCGATGTACTCCCTGACCCCCGGCTTCCGCGTCCCTGCCATCCAGCGCGGGCTGAGTCCCGCAGAGGTCGTGCTCACCAAGACGAACGCCGGGGCAGGGGCGGCGATCCTGGCATCGGGGCTGCTTCAGCAGCCGCCCATCTGGGCGTTCGGCGTCGTCGCCGGGATTGCCGGACTGATCAACGTCGCGCCCGGACGCCGCTCGATCGCCCGCTGGGCGGCGGTCGGCGTCCGGCACTGGCGCGAGCGCCGCAGCACTCCCCGTCTGGCCACCAGCGCGGGCACGACCAGGACGTGGACGCTGTACCCGCACCACGGCACCATGCAGGACCCCTACCAGCGGGAGGGCTTTCACGCTGCGTTCGCCCGCGCGCTGACGTTCGTGGCCAACCAGGCCCGCACCCCGGGAGTCCAGGTGCACGCCGTCCACCACGCCAGGGTGGGCGACTACACCGATCACACACAGACGATCTCCGTGCACATCCCCAAGGGCCTGGTCGGCTACCCGGAGCGCGTGCTCGGCACGATCGAGGGTGAGTTCGCCGCGCTCGGCGTCCTGGCCCCGAGCACCCCGGATCCCGTCCCCGCCGTGACCGGCCGCTCGGCCACCTGGGCCGCGCTTGAGGACGGCCGGTATGCGGCCACCGCACGGATCACCGGCTGGCCCGCCGAGACCGACGGAGACCTGATGCCCAAGCTCCTGCTCGGCCAGGACGCCGAGCGCGCTGCGGACCGCTCCTTGGCGGTGCTCTACCGGCCGCTGCCGGCCGCGCAGTCCCGCCGCTCGGCGAAGTGGGCCGACGCCGCCAACGGGGCCTTCACCACCGACAAGATCAAGCAGGAGGCGCACGCAGCGGCCAGCGACATCACCCGCGACGCACTCGTACAAGGCGCGTGTCTGGTCGACATCGACGCCTATCTGACTGTGTGGGGCGACAGCCCTGAGGAGGTCATGGACGCCCGCTGGGACGCCTCCTTGACCGCCGACCGGCACCGCATCTCGCTGGACTGGCTCACCGGCCAGCAGCAGCGCGCCCACCTCATGACCACCCCGCACGGCGCACCCACCAGGAAGGGGGCCATCCTGTGATCCGTCTGCCCGCGACACAGGCCGCCATCACGGCGCCGCTGGTCGCCTCCAACACGTCGTTTCCCGGCGTCCCGATCGGCCGCTCCGAGACCGACGGCAGGCCCTTCCGGCTGTCCCCCGTCCTGGTCGACCATCGTGAGCTGCCCGCCACCAACTCCCTGGCCCTGGGCGGGCTCGGGTCGGGCAAGTCCACGACGGACAAGGTCTGGCTGCGCCGGGAGATCCTGCACCACAACCACCAGGCCGTGGTGATCGACTCCTTCGGGGAGGACACTGCGGCCGGCGAGTGGGCCGCCCTCACCCGCTCCCTCGGCGGCCTGGTCGTGGAGGCCGGCACCTTCACCCTCAACCCGTGCAGCCTGGAGTTCGGGACCGAAGTACGCGAGCAACTGATCCGCTCGCTGATCGCCGCGGCCGAACCAGCCGCGCTCACCCTCCAGTCGGCGCACGCACTCCAGCACGCTCTCAACTCCCCCAAGGCCGACCGGCTCGGCGGGCTGGTCGATGCCCTGGTGAATCCGGAAGACGGACGGTGGCCGGCCGAACAGCTCGCCGCATGGGGCGTGGATGTAGCGATCGCCCTCTCCCGCTACACGGAGGGCTCGTTGCGCGGCCTGTTCGACGGCCCGGACGCGTCCCTGCCCCCCACCGACCTGCCCATCGTCTCCTTCGACTTCTCCAGCCTCGACCGCAACAGCCCCGCGATCCCCGCCCTCATGGCTGCCATCACCTGCTGGGTTGAGCAGGTGTGGCTGCGGCAGTCGACCGCCGTGCACCGCCACCTGGTCCTCGAAGAGGCGTGGCAGATCCTCCTGAGCCCCGCCACGGCCGAGCTGATCCAGAGGCTGCTGAAGAACTCCCGCAAGGCCGCCTTGTCGCTGAAGGTGATCATGCACACTCTGTCCGACCTCGGCGACGGCCGCGCCCAGGACCTGGCCAAGCTCTGCGAGATCGCGCACGTCGGACGCCTCGGCCCCGAAGAGGCCGCCATCGTCGGAGCCATCCTCGGCCTGCCCGCCTGGGCCATCAAGAAGATCCCGACCCTGGCACCCGGACAGGCCGTGTGGAAGGTCGGCCCGGACTTTGTCGACGTCATCCAGACCATCATCAACGAGGACGAGGCCCGTCTCACCGACACCTCGACCCGTCGCCGCAAGGCCCAGCAGGTGCTGGCTGCCGACGACGAAGAAGCCGCCGTGACCCTGGACAAGGAGGCGGTGCCCGAAGAGGTCTACGAGTACGAGGAGTACGAGGAACCCACCACCGACGATGGGCTGGACTTCGACCTGCCGCCCAACGTCATCGACACCCTCTACACCGCACCGCAGCTCGACTACCGGCATCACGCCGTTTTGCAGGCCGCGGGCGAGGGCCGGTTCAACGAGGCCTCCGACCTCGCCGCGCTCGGCGAGCGGGAGGACATCACCGCCCACGGCATCAACTCTCCCCAGGCCAAGGCCTGGCTCATCACTAGAGCGGAGGTGGCCGAACTGTCCGGGAACCGGGACCAGGCCGCCCAGCTGCGCGCTACCGTCGCCCGCATGGGGAACAACGATGGCGCCGCCTGGTGGGAGCAGACCAACGACATCGCCGCCCAAGGGCATCCCGCTCCTCCCGAGCCCGAGCCTGAACCCGCAGCCGGCGACCAGCCCCGCCCCGGCGCCCGTCGTCGCCGTACCGGGCTCTACGTCGCCGCTATCGCGACGCTGGCTCTCGCCTCCGCCGTCGTATGGCAGAAGTCGGACGACGACGACAAGCGTCAGCAGCAACAAGAACAGGCTGCCGCGTACAAAGGCGTGTCGGCTACGGACCTGAACATCGACGGAGTCAAGACGGAAACGCTGGCGTCGTGGAGTAAAGACGGCCGATCCGTAATCCTGAGTGCCTGGGTTGACTCGGACGAGAATGCAAAATTCGTTCGCATTGATTCGGGAGACCAGACAGCGAAAGAGGTGGTGCAGCCTCTGAAGGAGGGGCAGGCCCCGATGCCGATCCGGCTGGAAGTCAAGGTCCCGGTCACGGACCACTACCAGGCGGTCCGGTTGACGGTCGCGGTCGGTGGCTCCACTTGGAAGGAAGGCATCCGGCCCCCGCACCGCACGATCGAATACCGCCCGGACCGGACAGCCATCGACGCTGAAACCGGAAAGCCCCTCAAGCAGGCGTACTCACATCTGTGACGCCCTCCGGCATACGGCCCGGTTCAGCTCTGCAGAGCTGAACCGGGTCTTTTCGTAGGGCTTTCCCAGTCCAGTTCTTAGAAGTGGCAACAGGAACCCTGATTAATTCGATAGAATCGGTCCCGGCGCCTTGATGGGCGGGACTCCAAGACTAGGGAATCGGAATGCCGGGAAGGAACATTCAGTTTGGGCTGTACGGTGCCCGTGGCGTAAAAGGAAGCCAAGCCGTCGCTCAGAAACTTGACGAACTTGCCGGGGGGATCGCCACCCCGGTAACCGAGAAGCGCGGATTCCTGGCGCGTGTCCGTTACCTCACTCGTTCCGGTCGCCAAAGGGAAGCCGCCCGCCGCGCCGGATTCGACGTCAAACCAGCCACGGTAAAAAACTGGTTCTCCGGGAAGAGTAAGCCGAGCCGGAAGAGCGTTGAAGCCGTCGACCGCGCGTATCGGGAAGTCCGGCGGGCCAATGTGGCGCGGCATCTGAAGGAACGACTCAACCGCGAGGGGCGCGGAACCCGGGTGGAGATCCACCCGCTCAATCAGTCGCAGGTTTCCCGGCCGCGGCAACGGGTGGTCGAGTACCGGCACCTGAATGTGCGCCGCTGGGATCGGATCGTGGACGCGTGGGAGGCCGGGGACGAAGAGGCCTTGGACGATGCGTGGGTGGAGGTGATCGTGGACCTCGGTTCCCAGTGGGGCCAGTACGAGTACGTGACCAGCGTCGGCTTCAGCGCGTAGCCCCCATCCCGTCCGCGACCACAACGGCGGCGG
>NZ_MUMF01000140.1 GCF_002155905.1 Streptomyces tricolor
GAACCGCCGGGCCAGCGCGGACACCGTCACCTGGTCGAAGCCGACCTCGTCGGCCAGTTCCGCACCGGCGCGGACCAGACGTTCGGTGGTCAGACCCGCACGCGCCATCGTCGCTCCTCCCGGCCTCCGCACGCTTCCCGGCTGCCAGAAGGAGTATGAGACTTCCTAAAGGGTTTAGGCAAATGGGATCAGTGTTTAGGTCGTGCGCGGTGCGGTCGTGGACTCGGGGACCACCAGGGAGAAGGGGCCGACGAACTCCTCCTGGGCCGCCGGCGGTCCCTCGCGGCCCCTCCGCCACCATCGCCCGGGCCCGCCGGGCGCCGCGGCCATGGCCGGCGCCGGCAGGCTCCGCACCGGCCGTGGGGCCCGCGGGCAGGCCGAGGGCGGTAACCAACCGGCCTGCTTCGTCCGCCTCGGCTCCGCGCCAAGGCGTTCTGCACGCGGACCGTCGAGCGGCTGGGCGAGGCTGTACGGGGCGGCTGCCGGCACTGGCGGCCTTTGTGGCGGCATCGCGATACGGGCGTCGGCCCCTGTGGCGACCGCGGCAGTGTTTCGTGCGAGACCCCCGTGTGACCAGCGGGTATCCATGTCGTTTGTGGGGCTACGCATAGGTTGCGTTGGCCTGCGTCCGGTATGTCTGCCTAGCCTCGTGAGTGGAAGTGATCAAGCCGGTCACTGACGCGGATATGAGGAGGTGCTGGACATGGCCGAGCACACGCTGAAGGACAAGGTCGCGGTCATCGGCGGGGGCGAGAAGAACCTGGGCGGGCTGCTCAGCAGGACGTTCGCCGAGGCCGGGGCCAAGGTCGTGGTGCACTACCACACCTCGGAGAAGGAGGCGGAGGAGACCGTCCAGGCCATCAGGGACGCCGGCGGGCAGGCGGTGTCCGCGCAGGGGGACCTGACGGACGTCGCGGCTGTGCGGCAGCTGTTCGACACCGCGGTGGACACCTACGGCGGTGTCGACGTGGCGGTGAACACCACCGGGATGGTGCTGCGCAAGCCGATCCTGGAGACCACCGAGGACGAGTACGACCGCATGTTCGGCATCAACGCCAAGGCGGCGTACTTCTTCATCCAGGAGGCGGGGCGCCGCCTGAACGACCACGGAAAGATCATCAGCCTGGGTACGTCCCTGCTGGCGGCCTTCACCGACGGCTACTCCACCTACGCGGGCGGCAAGGCGCCGCTGGAGCACTTCACCCGGGCCGCGGCCAAGGAGTTCGCCGACCGGTCGATCTCGGTGAACGTGGTGGCCCCGGGCCCCATGGACACGCCGTTCTTCTACGGCCAGGAGACTCCGGAGCGGGTGGAATTCCACAAGTCGCAGGCCATGGGAGGCCAGCTCACCCACATCGAGGACATCGTCCCGCTGATCAGGTTCCTGGCCACCGAGGGCTGGTGGATCACCGGCCAGACACTGTTCGCCAACGGCGGCTACACCACCCGGTAAGCCCCCACCGCCGGGGCCGCCCGCAGCGGCGCGGCCGGCCCCGCCAGCAAGCGCCGTACCGATTCCGGCACATGGGGAGACACAGGATGACTGCCGAGCTGACCGATCCCGCGGTAGCCGGGTTCGTCGCCGCGGTCAACGCCGGCGACAAGGAGGCGTTCTTCGCCGCCCTCACCGACGACGCCACGATGTCCGACGACGGCACCGACCGCGACCTGCGAGAGTGGACCGAGCGCGAGATCTTCTCTTCGAACGGCCGCATGGACGTCGAGGAGGTCTCCACTGACGGCCGTACGCTGACGGCCACCTACACCAACTCCACCTGGGGCAGCATGCGCACCCGGTGGGTCTTCACCGTCACCGGTGGCCGTATCAGCCGCTTCGAGACCGGCCGAGCCTGACCATCCCCAAGCACCTGCTTGAGCGTCTGGGCATGGTCGGCCTCCTTGCACCCCCGCACCGGCCCGCCGCCAGGCGGATGAGACGAAAGAAACGCCCGATGAGCAGCAGTGACAGTGTGGTGGAGCGTGATGGGGCGCTGCGGCGGGCGATGCGCGGGCGGGATCCCGGTGAGGAGCACCGGGCCTCCACCCCGCTGGAGCTCTTGTTCGACCTGACGTTCGTGGTCGCGGTCTCGCAGGCCGCAGCCCAGCTTCACCACGCCCTGGCCGAGGGCACGTCGGCGCCGGGCTGCTGGGCTACGCCGCCGTCTTACGGCCTGCTCGTCGCGGCCGACGCGCTGGTGGTGCTCGCCCTGGCGCTCGCCGCGTCCACGCTCGGCGTGGGAGGTGCAGTGCTGGGCATGGGCCTGGCCGTCGCCGCGGCACTGGCCGCCAACCTCGCCGTCTACCGCCACCGCAGGAGGTGAGCTGAGGGTGGGCTTGGATCTGAACAAGCTGGAGCACCTGATCGCGGTGGCCGAGGAGGGCAGCATTACCCGCGCCGCCGCCCGCCTGCACCTGTCCCAGCAGGCGCTGTCCACCTCCATCCGCGTCCTGGAACGCGAAGTGGGCGTCCCCCTGCTGGAGCGCGCCACCACCGGCATCTCCCTGCTGCCCGCCGGCACCGCCCTCGTCGAGGACGCCCACGTCCTGCGCGGCACGGCACGCTCCGCCCTCCAGCGCGCGCGCCGCATCGGCCGCGGCGAGAAAGAAGTCCTGCGCCTGGGCCACACTCCGGCCGTCACCGGGGAGGAGGTCATCGCCCTGCTGCGGCAGGTGACTGCCGCCCACCCCGACCTGGCCACCGACGTCAACCAGCGCTACCCGGACGAACTCACCGCTGCTCTCCTGGCGGGAGACCTCGACATCGGACTGTGCCGGGCCATGCCCCCGCCGCACGGGCTGGCCCGCACCACCCTGGGCCACCAGCCCCTCAACATCGCGGTCGCCGCCGACCACCCCTTCTCCACACGCCCGTCGGTGGCCCTGGCCGAACTCGCCGACCAGCACTTCGTCGTCTGGGGCCAGCCCGGCCACTCCGGCTACACCGACCTGCTCATCAGCCACTGCCGCGCAGCCGGCTTCGAACCCCGCACCGAACGCACCCCCCTCCAGGGCACCCCGCCCGCCACCGCCGTCATCGGCACCGACCGCCTCGCCTTCGTCACCACACCCCCAGGCCCCGCCGTCGGCGGCGCCGTGCGCGTCCTCGCCCTCGACCCGCCCCTGTACGCACCCCTGCACGCTCTGTACTCTCCGCGCACCACCAGCCCCGCCAAGGACACCTTCCTGGCCACTGCCACTCTGTAACCGGACCAGCGCCGCCCTGCACGGCACTGACAACGAGCTTGTGCCCGATCCCGGTTGCGGGCTTCAGGACTCGGTGCGGCGCGGGGCTCCCGTCGGTGCACACCGCCGTAGGAGCGGCCCGCCTCCTCCGCTCCGGACGAGAGGGGGCGGCTGGCGACGGTCACGGGCCCGGCCCGGTGGGAGGACCTGTTCACCGCACCGGCGATGAGTACCCGGTGCAGTTCGTACGGCCCGCGGACACCAACCGGCCGCCCTGGGCGGCGTACGGGGGCGGCACGTACCTGGGGACGGTGAGCGGCGAGCCGGACGGCTGGCGGCCCGACTGGCGGGTGCAGACCACGCATGAGGCCCACCGGAACTTGGACGACGTCGTGCTGCCCTGCGGCGTCCCGCGTCCTGGCCGCGCGAGCGCGTGCAGTCCGCACGCTGGGCCCGCACTGCACGCTCCGCTGCCGGGCTCCGACGCCCTGCGCGCGTTCGCAGCGGACGCCGCTCACCGCGCCGGCACCTGCCTCGACGGGCAACAGCTCCCTGCCGTCCCGTGGAATCCCCGTGCAGCGGCGCCCGAGAGGCGGCAGGTTGAAGAGGCGATCACCATCCGCGCCGTCGACTTCAGTGGCACCCCGGACCGGGGCGCCACCGCCACCGGACGAAAGAGCCGGGCTCCCGGTGGACGCGAGCCGTCCCACTGGCTCACCGCTACCGGGACCTTGGCCCGTCACCTACTGACGCCTACCACCAACTGGTGCACCGGACGTTTCCGGTGCTGTCGTTCTTGCCGCAGGCGCGCATCAGATTGCCGCCGTTGTAGCGTGCATCGGTGAACGTGTCGGACCCGGTCTGGACGGTCGTCACGTTCAACGGGCCCTCCCAGGTCCTGCCGCCGTCGTAAGAGCGGTCCACCCATACCTTGTCGCCCGGATCGGCGTTGGTGATCCGGCCCCACGAGCAGCGGAGGGACGGGCTGTACCGCAGTTCGATCTTGATCGTGTCGACCGTTGCGGTCCTCGCCGTGTAAGCGTCGCTCTTGTGGTAGCAGGTGCCCGCTGCGGCCTGGACGCTCGGTTCGGCCTGGGCAGCGCCCGCTGCGCCGAGAGTGGAGAAAAGGGTCGCGGCGACCAGCACGGTGGCCCTGGCGACGTTGCCGCACAGAAGTTTCATCGTTCCTCCGTTGTTCGTACGCCTCGTCACCCGGTCCCCTCCGTCGGGTACTGGGTGACGAGGTCGCCCCGGTTGCGGGTCGATGCCACAAGTTCAGCCTGTTCAGGATTGTTCAGCAGCCCGCGTGGGTCACACTGAACAATCACGCTGGACTGCGGCGACGCCGGGGAGCGGGGGAGTTCGAAGCATGGGGCGTCCTGAGAGACCGGTCGATCCGAACGACGGGCCGGTGCAACGGTTCGCTTACGCGTTATGGAAGCTGCGGCAGGAAGAGGGCGGGCCGACCTGCCGGCAGATGGCCCGCCGGGCCCACTATTCGGCGACCGCGCTCTCACAGGCGAACAGCCGGAGAGCAGCTTCCCTCACTCGCTGTCGCCCTGGTCTGTGCGAAGACTCTCGGCGGCGACCTGGAGGAGTGGGAGCGGCGCTGGAAGGAAGCGAGCGAGGAATCGGCGCCCACGGCTCTGGAAGAGGCGGGCTGGTCGCCGTATCAGGGACTGGCGCGGTTCGAGCCGGACGACCGCGAGCGGTTCTGCGGCCGGGACGAACTGGTCGCCGAGGTCAGGCGGATGACCGCCGGGCACCGTTTCTCGTAGGAGGAGCCGCTCCCGCAGGCGCCGGAGCCGCTAGCGCCGACGCGGGTCCTGGGCCTGATGGCGGCACTGCAGGAGTCGGTACGGCGCCGGGCCTCCGGACGCTGAGGCCCTGCGCACGTGTCAGCAGGCGACTCCTGCACTCCTGCCCTTTTGCCGGCTGCTGGGGCGGGTTCTACGGTGGCTGCGCCGGGTGGTGTTGTCGGACCACCGTCAGCAGGGCGGGCGGGGCCGACGAGCAGAGACACTGGCGGGGCTGGCGGGGGAGTGGAGGGAACGGGGTGGGGCGTAAGGAGAAGCCGCTGGACGCGGACGCGGGTCCGGTGCAGCGGTTCGCGGCGGACTTACGGGCGTTGCGTGGCGAGGCGGGTGCGCCGACGTACCGGGCGATGGCCCAGCGCAGCGGGTACTCGGCGCCCGCGCTGTCGCAGGCGGCCGCGGGGGAGAAGCTGCCGACGCTGGCGGTCGCCCTCGCCTATGTGGCGGCGTGCGGCGGAGACGCGGACGTGTGGGAGAAACGCTGGCGGGGCGTTGCGGAGGAACTGGCCGCCGTCCCCCGGGAGGACGCCGACGCCGAGGAGTCGCCGTACCGGGGTCTGACACGGTTCGAACCCGGGGACGGAGAAGCGTCGCCGGCGTCCTGGAGGTCGATGAAGTCCGCGTGCGCTTGGCCGACGCCGGACGTTCTGCTGACCGGCCGATACAGCTCCGCTTCCTGGTGTGCGGCGAAGCGCAGGGGTGTCGTATCGTGGACGGGTCGCTGTGCCGAGGTGTCGGTGGCAGCGTTCCTGTTCCTCCTGTATGTCGATCTTGAGGTGACTTCTTATTAACCAGGCCGTGTAGTCGTCCGTGTTCCCCGCGTGCCGATGTGTCGCACGTGTCCGGGGGCGGACGTCGCGTTGGCCTGAGTTGCGTCACCCACCCCCGCAGTTTTCTGTCTTTCCCGGGTGCAGCTCTGCCGTCTGCCCCGGGTTTCGTGCTGTTCGGCCCCGGTGCGGCTGTAGGCAGGGCTCCCCGATTCCTTTCGGATCAGGAGTCCCCCTCTCGTGTCTTCCTCCGCGCTCGGCAACGAGCCGCAGCACACCACCCCCACCTCAACCGCAAAGCCAGGTGCAGCTCACCCGGCACCTGGTTCGTCGAGGATGGGCTTCGCGGCCCGGATCGCTCTCCTGGTGCTGCTGACCGCTGAGCTCATGGACATCCTTGACCAGTCGGTCGTGCTGACCGCGCTGCCCGCCATCCAGGAGACGACCGGTGCCGGACCGGACACCTTGCAGTGGCTGACCACCGGCTATTCCCTGCCCGTCGCCATAGGGCTGATCACCGGCGGACGGCTCGGCGACCTCTACGGGCGGCGCAGGCTCCTGCTGATGGGCGCCGTCGTGTTCACGACGGCCTCACTGCTGTGCGGCCTGGCGGCCGGGCCGGGCGTCCTGATCGGCGCCCGCGCGCTCCAGGGCATCGGTGTCGCGCTGATGATCCCGCAGATCCTGGCCAGCCTCCACGTCACCCTCGAAGGGAAGAACCGCAGCAGGGCCTTCGGCCTCTACGGGGCTGTCCTGTCGATCGCCAACGTCCTGGGGCCGGTCATGGGCGGCCTGCTCACCGAGGCCGACTTCTTCGGGCTGTCCTGGCGGCCGATCTTCCTGATCAACGTGCCCGTCGGCCTCGCCGTCATCCTTCTGGGACGCCGCTTCATTCCCGAGTCGACCGCGAAGAAGGCCGACCGTCTCGACCTGACCGGCGTGCTGCTGTCCGTACTGGCCATCATCATGATCGTCTTTCCGCTCTCCGAGGGACACGTGCACCACTGGCCGCTGTGGTGCTTCGCCTTGCTCGCCTCCGGTGGCCTGGTGTTGGGGGCGTTTGTGCGCCAGCAGCAGCGCAAGCAGGGCAACGCGCCTCTGCTGCCCCTGCCGCTCTTCCGGGGGCGCCAGTTCTCCGGCGGTACGGCTGCGCAGTTCGTGCACGGTCTGCTGTGCGGGCTGTTCTTCATGACCTGGACCCTCTACCTCCAGCGCGGTCTGGGCATGAGCCCGGTCGAGGCCGCCATCGCGTTCGTGCTGCTGTCCGTTGGGGAACTGGCCGGCGCGACGATCGCCGCGAAGAGCGCCGGGCGCTTCGCCCGCCGCCTGCCCCAGACCGGCACCCTCATCACCATCGCCGCAATGGGCGGCTACGGACTTCAGATCGCCGCAGACCAGGCGAGCCTGACCTTGCTAGGGATGGCCGCTCCGGTGGTCCTGATCGGGTTCGGTCTCGGCATGGTCAGCGGTCCGCTCGCCGACATGACCCTCGCCAGGGTTCCGCACGAGGACGCGGGGGCCGCTTCGGGCCTGTTCAACACCGCCATGCACCTGGGCATCGCCCTGGGCACGGCCCTGACCGCCCTGGCGTTCTTCGCCACCACCAACGGCTCTCCCGATGTCGCACTCAACCGCGACGCGTTCCGCACCGTGCTGTGGTGGGTCACCAGCCTCCTCGCCCTGATGTGGGCCCTGATGTTCTGCCTGCCCAAGCAGGCTGGCGACCAGGCTGACTGAGCCTCCCGGCCCCGGCCCCGGCCACGACGTCGGCCGGGGCCCGGGGCCGGCCCCCCACTGCCCCTTCCCGGTCCTCGCCCTCTTCGATGTCAGCGGTCGGGAAATTAACCAAACAGGCTACGTGCGGGCTCGACGTGCTCATGTAGGGGACAATGTCGGCGGTGGGCAGATGGTGGCTCCGCCGGAGTCGGTCGTTCTCGGCGGTTAGCTGGTTGAGGGCTCGGATGAGGCCAGTGGTGTCGGCGCGGAGCTCGGCGACGATGGAATATCGGGGACAGCCCGAACGCCTTCTACTCGGCCGTCGACCTGCTCATCGAATCCTCCTGAGCCCTGTGCTCGTCGCATCGCCCTGCTGCTCGCCACTCCGATCGAGTTCGAATCATCTGGTGACGGCCAGGTTGTGCAGGCGGGCGATGCCGAGCATGGCCCGGTGAACTCCGTTGCCCTTGAGCCGGCAGTCTCGCAGGATCTTCCAGTTCTTGAGTCGTGACAGGGCGTGTTCCACGCGTGCTCGTGCACGGCGGTGGACGGCGTTCTCCGCCTCCTGTTGCGGGCTGAGGTGACTCTGGCCTCGGCTTCTGCGGTGTGGAATGAGGAGTCCGGTGCCTTGGTAGCCGCCGTCGGCGATGGTCGGGGCTCCGTGGCAAGCTCGGTCGATGCCAGGCTCTGTGAACGCCCGGCAGTCATTTCGGCTGCCGGGCAGCGGGAGTCCGATCGCCACGACCAGGCGACTGTTTGCGTCGATAGCGACCTGCAGGTTGGTCGAGTACCGGAAGTTCTTGCTGGACGCCGCCACGCTGCGATCACGGGTCGGCACCAGGTGCCGTCGACGATGTAGACGGCACCCTCGCGCGATCGGCGCGCAGGCGAGATGGCCAGCAACGGTGCGAGATGGTCCAGAATGCGGCCGGCAGCGGACTTCGAGACCCCGAACAACGGCGCAACCTGCCGCAACGTGAGGTTCGTGCGCCAGTACGTGACCACCAGCAACACTCGATCCCCCAGCGGCAAACCCCACGGTCGATCGCGCTGCACGTCGCCCCCTCGCCGCCGCACCAGTGCCACCAGCCTGGCGAACTGCGTCCGGGGCAGCCCCGCAAAGGGCTCGATCCACATCGGATCGCCTGCTGAGATCACCCCACCCATGCCCAACCAACTCGCCAAGCGCACAACCAGTTACGGGACAACCTCTAGGGATTGAGGTCCGGGCAGTTGCCGGCGCAGCCAAGGAAAAATGCGGTGACCGCTGACGTCTTTCTCAGTACCAGGACTGGTAGGGGCTTTGTGTGCCGGCCGGGGCGCAAGGGAACATTCGGAGATGGGCTTCGAAGCTGTCGTCCAAACAGTTCCTAGAGGCCTGATTCTTGAAAGTGAGGCCCCCGTCACGCCAGTGGATAACGTACCAGTAGTTATCCAACGATCCGTCGCAGGACACACTGTAGACCGCGTTGCCTCCCCCGGTGAGGCAGCGGCCGGTGTTCTGGTTCTTGAGCGTGACCGTGCCGTCTCCCCAGTTGTGCACGTCCCACTTCTGGAAGGTCATTCCATTACAGGGAAAGACCGTGCGTGTACCGTATGCCAGACTGTCATCCAGGCACGCTCCCGTAGCCCGATTCTGGAAAGTCTGGCCGTAACCGTCAGCAGCAGCGGGAGTTGCACCCCAGCCGATGGAGCTACCCATGATTACCGCTAGTGTCGCAAGCATATTGCGCGCCTTTCGGCTTCGCAGCATCTTCAAATCCTCCCGTGAAGAGCGCGGTATTGGCGATGATTCTGTCATCGCCACGTCCTGGCGGTAATGGGCAAAAATACGTACTGGATTTCCCTTGCGTCCGCGTTCGACGTGTGCTCGGCATCACCAGGTGCGGTCGGCCGCGATCTGCTCGACAGGCGGCTGCTGGCCGGCCTTCGGCGGAGAGTGCCGGACCGTTGGCTGGTGCAGATACCGCACGCCCTCCTGTGTGTCGGCCTGGCCTACGAAGAGCATCTCGCTGGTGCCGCCAAGGCATCGGACGCTGAAGCAGCCCGTGCCAGGCAGCGCAGGGGGCCCCATCAGATCTGTCGGGGGCCCCTGCTGCACGTCGCGGACCTAGGGCTGCATCTGCCCTACAGCACCCAGTGCAGGGCGTTCTCGCGGAAGCCGTCGTCGCGCTCGCGGTAGCGGCGCATGACCTTCGAGCCGGGGGCCCATCCGCCTTGGCGCTCGGTCACGGCGTCGGGGTTGCCGGCGCGGGAGGGCTCGGTGACCAGTCCCCGGCGGGGGCTGTGCCCGGTGGGCCGGATGTCGAGTCCGGCGCGGGCGCCGATCCGGGTGAGGATGTCGCCGATGGTGACCGGGTCGAGCCCGCTGGCCAGGACGGTCTTCCAGTGGTTGTGCACCGCGCGGAACGTGAAGGAGTCGGGGGCGGCCTCGCCCGTGCCTTCCCCGCCCCGGACCGCGTCGACCAGCCCAGCGGGATCGAAGCCGCCCGGGCCCGGCGCCGCCGCCAGGCCGCAGCCACCGAAGCGGCCATCCTTGGCCGCGCCCGGGGCGATCGCGGCCGCACGCCAGGCCGGGACGCCGGCCGCTGAACTGCGGACCACGGCGTGAGGGGGGAGCAGTTGTCGTGAGGTTGCCGCCGGGCCGTCAGCGGATAGTGCGGCAGGCGGTTCCAAGTCTTTCGCGTGTGGGTGTGCCTCATGGGCGGCAGAGGGTGAAAGCGCTGGTGGTGTTCATGCTTCGGTGCGGCGGCGTGGTGCTGAGCGGTGTCTCACCGCTTCCTTCTCGCCATTCCGGTCACTCCACGCCTTGCCCCCCCGCAGCGATGAAGATCAGCCAGCACAACTCCCGCACCTACACCGTCAGCTGGGCCCCGGCCGACGACCCCAGGAACTACCCGTACGCCGCCTCGCCGACGGCGTGATCGAGGACGCGCTGCGCGCCCTGGGCGACCCGATGGCGTTCGCGCAGGTGCAGGCCGGCGACCGCTCCGGGCTGCCCGGAGTGAAGCCGAGCCGCCTGCCCTCCAGCCAGGCCTCCGCAGGCCCGAACCGGACGAACAGCCCCGGCTCGCCGGGCTGCTGGAAGGGAGCGCCGGTGGCGAGCAGGCGGGCAACGGCCTGAAGGGGTGGATGAGCGTCGCGGGAGTCAGGCAGGGCCGGGGGCGTAGCGGGCGACCGAGGCGAGGATGCGCGACGTGACGGCGGGCGGGATGTGTGCGCTGAGGCGCGCGGTGCAGATCCGGGCGGGGCCGGTGGGCGACGGCGCGAGGCCGCGTGGCGGCGGACGCGGCCGCATCGGGCATGGCGGCGTGGTCCACCGGGCCGCCGAAGATCCGCTCGCCGAGGAGCACCACGGGACGGTCCACCTCCGGAGTGACGGGGCGTCAAGGGGCGGACGGGAGGGGCCGGGTGCTCCGGCGGCGGGGAATACCCACTTTTTTGTGGGTACTTGGCAGCCCCTGACCGTCCGGGAGAAGCTGTTTCCCGAGGGCAGGGGCTGCCGGGGAACGAACGGGAGGTGACAGCCGCGGCCCGTCAGGACGCCGCTTCGCGCTCGCGGAGCAGCTCCAGACGGCGGTGACCCCACTCGGCGACGGGATCCAGTGCCGCGGCCAGATCACGGCCGAACCCGGTCAGCGAGTACACGGTCTTCGGTGGCAGTACGTCGTGCACCTCCCGGTGCACGAGGCCGTCGTCCGTCATCTCGCGCAGTGTCTGGGTCAGCACCTTCTCGCTCAACCCGGGCAGCCGGCGGCGCAGTTCGCCGGGCCGGAGCGGGCCGGACTCCAGCAGCCACAGCAGCGACGTCTTCCACTTGCCGTCGATCACGGCGATCGCGGCGGTCACTCCGCACACGTTCGGGTCCTGGGCACGGCTGCGCGTCATCGTCGTCCTCTTCGGTTCCCCACGGCCGTCCGGCCGTCCTTATTCCATCACTTGCGGTCACCATGTGCGGTGACCACGTACGGGAGTTGCAACATGTCCACAGCTTCGAATCTTCCTGCCGTCACCGTGCTCGGTCTCGGCCCCATGGGCCGGTCGCTGGCCGGCGCGTTCGTCCGGGCCGGCCTGCGGACCACGGTCTGGAACCGCACGCCCGGCAAGGACGGGGAGCTGACCGCGCAGGGGGCCGTCGGCGCCGTGTCGGCCGAAGAGGCCGTCTCCGCCTCGGAATTGGTCGTCGTCTGCGTGGTGAACAACGAGGCCGCCGACGCGATCCTGCGCCAGGACGCGGTCACCCGCGCGCTGAAGGGCCGTACCGTCGTGAACCTGACCGCCGACACGCCCGAGCGGGCCCGGGGCACCGCCCAGTGGGCGGCGGAGCACGGCATCGGTTACCTGGACGGCGCGATCATGACACCGGCCTACAGCATCGGCACCCCGGAGGCCGTCTTCCTGCACAGCGGCCCCCGCGACCTGTACGAGCAGCACCGGCCGGCGCTGGAGGCGCTCGGCGGGACGCACACCCACCTGGGCGAGGAGATCGGGCGCGCCGCCACCTTCGACGTCGCGCTGCTCGACATCTTCTGGACCGCGATGGCGGGTTACGCGCACGCCGTGGCGATCGCCCGCGCCGAGGGCGTCACCGCCCGGGAACTGGCCTCCTTCGCCCAGGGCATCGCCGCGATCCTGCCGCCGCTGTTCGAGCAGTTCGCGGAGGACGCCGACAGCGGCACCTACTCCGGCGAGATCAACCCGATCACCTCGGGCGCCTCCACCATGGCCCATGTCGTCGAGGTCTCCGAGTCCCACGGCATCGACGCGAGCGTGATGCGGGCGGTGGAGGGCCTGTCCCGCCGGGTCATCGGCCTCGGCCACGGCAGCGACGGGTTCATGCGGGTGGCGGAGGTGCTGGGCCGCCGCTGAGCACCGCGCCACCGGAACACGGACCGGCCGCCGGGCCCTTGCGGCCCGGCGGCCGGCCGCGTGGGGTCCTCCACCCGGGCCGTCACCGGTGCGGAGCCGGCCCGTGCCGCACCAGCGGGGCGGGGCCCGGGTTCGGGAGGCGCTGAAGCGCCGGCCGCTCCCGGTGCCGCACTCGCGGGACCAGCGGCGGGCGGCGGTGCGCTCCACGGGTTCCCCGGCCGGGCCGACCGCGGCGGCCAGGACGTGAACCCCGGCCACGCCGGAAGGGGGCCGTCGCGGCCTCGCGTCCTCGTGCGAGCCGCTCGCGCTGCCCGGGCCGCGCCGGCGCCGAACCGTCCCGGGGAACACCGCACACCCAGGGCCGGCACCGTGCTCGGGGCGGGCCCTGGCGCAGCGGTGACTTGTGCCGGGGGCGGCACGATGGAACGCTTCGGTCCGCCGGTCGTGCACAGGGTCGGCGAGGGGCTGTGAGCAGCAGCGGAACCCCGAACAGCGCAGTCGGTCGCCGGGGCTCGGGCGCGGCTGGTCGCGGGTGTGGACGGAGAGGGGACCGATGGAACTGGAGCTGCGGCACCTGCGGGTGCTGTGCGCGATCGCCGACGCGGGCAGTGTGGGCCGCGCCGCCGCACAGCTGGGCTACTCGCAGCCCGCCGTGAGCACCCAGCTCCGGCGCATCGAACGCCACCTGGGCGAGCCGCTCTTCGAGCGCGGACCGAGCGGGGTCCGGCCGACCCGGTACGGCGCCGAGGTCGTCGAGCAGGCCCGGGACGTCCTCGTGCGGGCCGCCGCCATCGGCCACCGCCCGGCCGGCACCCGCCCCCGCCGGACCCTGCGCGTGGCCGCGACCAACTCCCCGATGCTGTCCGGCACGGTCTCCCGCATCCGCGCCCGGCTGCCCGAGCTGACCCTGTCGGTCACCAGTGTCTACGCGTCCTCGCGGATCGTGGAGCTGCTGGAGGAGGGCGCGGTGGACGCCGCTATCGCCGCCGACTACCCGGGCATGGAGCTACGGCACTCGACCGCCGTACGGCACCGCGGCATCGTCACCGAACCCACGTTCGTCGCCCTCCCCGCCCGGCACCGGCTCCGGCAGAACGCCCAGGTGCAGCTCGCCGACCTCGCCGAGGACGCCTGGTTCGTGACCCCGGACGACGGCGCGGGCTGGCCGGGGGTGTTCTACGACGCCTGCGCCGCGGCCGGGTTCACACCCGTCACCGTCCACGAGTGGCTCGGCGACCAGACCCAGTTGCAGAGCATGATCGCCGACGGTGTCGGGGTGTCCCTGGTGCAGCCGACGCTGCGGCCGATCCCGCACGTCCTGGTCAAGCCGCTGGCGGGCTCCCCGCTGTGGTGCCGCTATGTGCTGGCCTGGCGGCCGGACACCGTCGCCGACGACGTCGTGGAGACGGTGTTCCAGTCCGCCACGGCCGCGTACCGCGACCTCGTCGCCCAGGCACCGCACCTGCGCACCTGGGCCTCGCGCACCTGGAGCGCCGCCGGGGCGTAGCGCGGGCGCGGCGCGGTGTTATGGGCCAGCAGTGCCATGTGCTATGTCACACGCCATTGCTGGGCGGGCGGTGCGCTGAGACAGTCCCTCACACGCCTCAACACCCCACAGAGGCGCATCCCTTCGTGGAGGAATCCCGATGCGCTATCGCTTCGCGCTGCCCCGGCGCGTGCCGAGAGGCACGGCCGGCCGCATCGCCGGCGCCGCCGCCGTCTGCGTCACCCTGGCCGGCCTGCTGTCCGGCCCCGCGCTGGCGGCACCCCGGCCGCACACCGGGGCGGCGACCGCCGGCGCGCCCCGCCCGCAGCCGCCCGTGCCGTCACCGGCCGCCGCGTCCACCGCCGCGACCGAGCGCCCCGCGACCCAGCCCGAGCGGCTCAGCCCGGCTCAACTTCCGCCCAGCCGACCGGCCTTCACCCGGCAGGCCGGTCCGCGCACCGCCCGGGTGACCGCCTGCGCCCCGGCCGACTTCGGCAGCCGTACCGGCTCCGCCCTCGTCTCCCACGTCAAGGCGGCGACCCCCGACTGCGTCAACACCCTCTTCTCGGTCACCGGCAGGGACGCGCGCGACATCTTCCGCGAGTCCCAGATGCTGGCCGTGGCGAACGCGTTCACCCGCACCGCCGGGCAGTACCGCGGCGACAACTCCGGCAGCCTGCTGCAACTGGTCCTCTTCCTGCGCGCCGGCTACTACGTGCAGTTCAACCACCCCGGCGACGTGGGCACGTACACCCCCCGCCTCACCACCGCCGTCACGAGCGGCATGGACACCTTCTTCGCCCGCTCCCACTCCCGTGACGTCACGGCCGCCAACGGCGACATCCTCGGCGAGACCGTCATCCTCACCGACAGCGCCGACCAGCAGGGCCGCTACCTGTACGTCTACCGGCGGCTGCTGAACGACTACGACAGCTCCTACGACGCGATCGACAGCATGATCAGGGCCGTCAACGACGTCCACACACCCCTGTGGCGCGGCAACTGGAACCCGCGGTACGTGCGGGCGGTCCAGGCCGACCCCCGCATCGTCGACACCCTGTACGACTTCGCGCTGGCCCACACCGACCGGCTCGGCACCGACCTGGCGTTCCTGGACACCAACGCCGGGATGAACCTGGCCCGATACACCGAGCACCCCGAACTGCGCGACGACGTGCGGCCGTTGGCCAAGGACCTGCTGGACCGGACCGGGATCACGGGTCCGACGGCCGGGCTGTGGGTGGCCGTGGCCGCACAGGCCGCCGCCTACGACCAGGCCGACTGCGCCTACTACGACGTCTGCGACCTGCCGGCGAAGCTCGACAAGGCCGTCCTGCCCGTCACGCACCACTGCGACGCCCGCGTCACCGTCCGCGCCCAGGCGCTCACCGCCGCCGACCTCGCCGCCGCCTGCGCCAGCGTGCTCGGCCAGGACGCCTACTTCCGCTCGGTCGTCGAGGCCGACGGCCCGATACCCGGCCAGTACGCCTCCACCCTGCGCTTGGTGGTGTTCGCCGGCCGCGCCGACTACCAGACGTACGCCGGGGCGATGTACGGCATCAGCACCGACAACGGCGGCATGACGCTGGGCGGCGACCCCTCGGACCCCGCCAACCAACCGATGTCGATCATGTATCAGAAGGACCGGGACAACGGCTTCCCGGCCCGGATCTGGAACCTGAACCACGAGTACACGCACTTCCTGGACGCCCGCGACGACATGAAGGGCGACTTCGCCCGGCAGATCTCCGTGCCGGACGTGTGGTGGATCGAGGGCATCGCCGAGTACGTCTCCTACAGCTACCGCGGCCTCGCCGACGAGCAGGCGATCCAGGAGGCCGGCAAGCACACGTACCGGCTCAGCACCCTGTTCGAGAACACCTACGACAACAGCGACGTGACCCGCACCTACCCGTGGGGTCACCTCGCCGTGCGCTACATGGTCGAGCGGCACCCCGACGACGTCCGGCGCATGCTCGCCCGCTTCCGCGTCGGTGACTACGCCGGCGGATACGCCGTCTACCACGACGGCATCGGCACCCGCTACGACGCCGACTTCGACCAGTGGCTCACGGCGTGCGCCGCGGGCGCGTGCCGCAGGCCGGTCCCGGCCTGACCCGGCGCGCGTCCATGACGACGGCCGCCGACCGGAAACCCCGGTCGGCGGCCGCAGGCGCACTCACGGCGGGGCGGATCAGACCGCCGTCGCCGGGTACGTCGGGTACTCCACGCCCGAGACGTGCTGGACGACGCGGACGACCTGGCAGGAGTAGCCGAACTCGTTGTCGTACCAGAGGTAGAGGATCGCGTTGTCGCCGTCGACCTTCAGGGCGCCGGCGTCCACGATCGAGGCGTGGCGCGAGCCGATGAAGTCGCTGGAGACCGCGTCGGGCGCCGTGATGAAGTCGATCTGGCGCTTCAGCGGGGAGGTCAGCGACACCTCGCGCAGGTAGTCGTGGACCTCCTCGCGGGTGGCCTCGCGGGCCAGCTGGAGGTTGAGGATGGCGATGGAGACGTCCGGCACGGGGACGCGGATCGAGCTGCCGCTGATCTTCGCCTTGAGGTCGGGCAGCGCCTTGGCGACGGCGGAGGCGGCACCGGTCTCGGTGATCACCATGTTGAGCGGCGCGGAGCGGCCACGGCGCTCCGACTTGTGGTAATTGTCCAGCAGGTTCTGGTCGTTGGTGAACGAGTGGACCGTCTCCACGTGGCCGCGCAGCACGCCGTACTCGTCGTCCATGGCCTTCAGCGGCGGGACGATCGCGTTGGTGGTGCAGGAGGCGCAGGACAGGATCTGCTCGTCCGGCTTGATGGTGTCGTGGTTGACTCCGTGCACGATGTTCGGGACGTCGCCCTTGCCCGGCGCGGTCAGCACGACCTTCGCGATGCCGGGGCGCAGGTGCTTGGACAGGCCCTCGCGGTCACGCCACTTGCCGGTGTTGTCGATCAGGATGGCGTCCCGGATGCCGTACTCGGTGTAGTCCACGGACGTCGGGTCGTCGGCGTAGATCACCTTGATCGCGTTGCCGTTGGCGACGATCGTGCTGCTGTCCTCGTCCACGGTGATCGTGCCCTGGAACTGGCCGTGGATGGAGTCGCGGCGCAGCAGCGAGGCGCGCTTGACGAGGTCCTCGGCGGCCCGGCCGCCGCCGCCGCGCACGACGATGGCGCGCAGCCGCAGGCCGTTGCCGGAGCCGGCCTTCTCGATCAGCAGGCGGGCGACGAGGCGGCCGATGCGGCCGAAGCCGTACAGGACGACATCGCGCGGCTCGCGGCGCTCGATCTTGTTGGCGCCGGTGGCGCCGGCGACCGCCTCGGCGGTGAACTCGGCCACGCTCAGGCCCCGGTCGTCGGCCTTGTGCATGGTGGCCAGCATGCCGAGGTCGATCTGGGAGGGGCCGAGGTCGAGGGCGGTGAGGGCCTGGAGGTACGGCATGGTCTCGGTGACCGACAGCTCGGCACCGGCGATCTGCCGGGCGAAGCGGTGCGTCTTCAGAATGCTGACCACCGACTTGTTCACCAGGGAGCGGCTGTGCAGCAGGACGGTCACGTCCCGCTCGCGGTGCAGCTTCCCGATGAGCGGGATCATCGACTCCGCGATCTCCTCGCGGATCTTCCAGTTGGTGAACGAGTCGTCGTTGACAGTCACAGATCCATCTTTCGAGCTAGGCAGCGCTCATATGATAACCACACGCCCTTCGGGGGGAAGTCGGGGGGTTGCCGGGCCCGTCCGGGCGCCCGCGGGCCGGGGGAGCGGATTCCTGAATCAGGGTGGAACCGGGTGAGAAACCCGGGTCGCGCGTTGCACCGCGTCACGGCCGCGCCCAAGGTCGGGACCGTGAGTACCTCCTCCGTGCCCCGGCCCGAGCCGACGGCCCCCTCCGGGCCCCTGAGCCGCCCCCGGCTGCCCCGGCCGGCCGGGCCCGGCTCGCCGCAGGGATTCCTGCCGGCCCTCGCCCTGTTCGCGGGCCTCCGGCTCGCCGGGATCCTCGCGGTGATCCTCACGAACGAACTGCGCGGGCACCCGCTGGTCAGGAACCTGGCCCACTCCTGGGACTCCCGCTGGTACCTGCACATCGCCACGCACGGCTACGGCCACCTCATCTGGGTCAGCCCGCAGGGCGCCGTCCAGACCGACTGGGCCTTCTTCCCGCTCTATCCGGCGCTCATCCGCGCGCTGACCCTCCCGCTGCCGCTCACCCCGGGCCAGGCCGCCCTGCTCATCGCCTGGACGGCCGCGGGCGTCGCCGCGTACGGCATCTACCGCGTCGGGCACCATCTGTACGGGCGGGGCGTCGCCACCGCGCTCGTCGCGCTGTGGGGCGCACTGCCGCACGCGGTCGAACTCACCATCGCCTACACCGAGTCGCTGTTCGCCGCGCTCGCCGCCTGGTCCCTGTACGGCGTGCTCAAGGAACGCTGGCTGGAGGCCGGCACCCTGGCCGCGCTCGCCGGCCTGTCCCGGCCGAGCGGCTTCGCGGTGGCGGTGGCCGTCTCCCTCGCCGCCGGGTACGAGGCGCTGCGGCAGCGCGGCCGGGCCCCGGCACGGCTGTGGGCCGGCGCGCTCCTGGCCCCGCTCGGCTGGCTGGCCTACGTGCTGTGGGTGGGCAGCCGCACCGGAGACCTCTTCGGCGGGTACTTCACCGTCCAGAGCGCCTGGGACTCCCGCTTCGACTTCGGCGCCGGCTCGGTGCGCTTCCTCGGAGCCCTGCTGCTGCACGGCGGAGGCGTCGTCTACCCGGTGGCACTCCTGATCGTCCTGGCGGGCCTGCTGCTGTTCGTGCTGCTGTGCCTGGACCGCGCCCCGCTGGCCCTGGTCGTCTACGCCGGCGTCCTGGTCCTGCTGGTGGTCGGCGGCTCGGGCTCCTTCTCCTCCAAGCCGCGGTTCCTGCTGCCGGCGTTCCCGCTGCTCATCCCGATGGCGCGGGCACTGGCCCGGACCTGGTGGCTGCGCCGGCCCCCGGCGGTGGCCGTGTACGGCGCCCTCGCCCTGTTCTCCCTGCTGACCGGCGCCTATGTGACGGCGGTGGCCCACTCCCCGCTGTGAGCCACCGCCCGTTCACCCGCGCAACGCCCGGTCCTCCGGGCATCGGCGGGTCACCATCACCCGTGCACCGCACGGGGCATCCGTGCACCGGCGGCCATCCGTGCACCGGCGGGTCACCGCGCGCCGCCGTTCACCTTGGCATCGGCGGGTCACCGTGCACCGGTGGGTCACTGCGGTCCCGGCCGCTCACGCGGTCCGTTCCCGCCGGCGCGCCGATCCCCGGACGACCAAGCCCGCGACGGCCGTCAGCAGCGCGCTGACCCACACCGGGGAGCGGTGGCCGAGGCCGCCGTCGAGCGCGGCACCGCCCAGGGCCGGACCGAGCGCGGCGCCCACGTTCAGCGCCGACGTCGCGAACGCGCCTCCGAGGGACGGCGCGTCCACCGCCTCGTACAGCACCCGTGTGACCAGCGTCGAACCGACCCCGAAGGCCAGCAGGCCCAGGACGGGCACCAGGGCGACGGCCGCCGCCGGCTGCCCGGCGGCCACGGCCAGGGCGGCCCAGCCGGCGAGCAGCGCGGCCCCGGCGGCCGGCAGGACCGCCCGCGCGCCGCGGTCCGCCAGCCGGCCGGCGGCCGTCACCCCGGCGAACGCACCGGCGCCGAACAGCGCCAGCACGGCCGGCACCCACCGGGCCTCCAGCCCGCACACCTCCGTGACCAGCGGCGCCAGGAAGGTGAACGTGCAGAAGGTGGCGCCGTTCACGAGCGCGGCGAGGCAGAGCACCGACCGCAGCCGGGGGCGGCGCAGCGCCCGCAGCTCCGCGCGGGCGTCCGGGCCCGGCCCCGCGGCGTCCGGGCCCGGCCCCGCGGTGTCCGCCGGGCCGCGCGGCACCGACCGGGCGACCGCGAGGAGCGCCGGGGCGGACACCAGGGCCACCGCCCAGAACGCCGAGCGCCAGCCCAGCAGTTGACCCAGGGCGGCACCGGCGGGCACCCCCACCACACAGGCGAGCGTGGTCCCGCCGAGCAGCACGGCGGTGGCCCGGCCCTTGGCGTCCGGTGCGACCATGGCCGTCGCCGCCGTCAGACCGACGGCGAGGAAACCGGCGTTGGCGAGGGCGGCGAGCACCCGCGTCGCCAGCAGGACGGAGAAGTCGCCGGTGAGCGCGCCGACGACATGGACGGCGAGGAACACGCCCAGGAACACCAGCAGCGACTGCCGCCCGGGCCGGCGCCGGCCGAGCAGCGCCGTCAGCGGCGCGCCCACGATCATGCCGACGGCGAAGGCGGACGTGAGCGTGCCCGCTGTCGGGACGGAGACCCCGAGGTCCCGGGCGATGTCCGGCGCCAGGCCGGCCAGCATGAACTCGGATGTGCTCTGGGCGAAGACGGCCAGCCCGAGCAGATAGAGAGGGAAAGGCATGAGACTCCACACACCGTGTCGCGGACGGGAAGCGAGCACGCGAACGCGTGCGGGCCCGGCCGGCGCCGCCGCCCCGGGCAACAGTGCGGCGGCCTCCGCATGGCGGAGGAGAGGGCACGTGGAGGAGAAGAAGGGTGCGTGCCGGTCCGGAACCCGGAGGACGGCAGCCCGGTGGTGGCGTGCGAACGACAGCAGAGCCACCGGACGGCCGGTGGCTAGCCTCTGGATGCCTCGGGACTGGACATGCCCGGCACGCTAACGCGCGGACACGGGCGCGCGCCACCCGGTTTTCCGCGGTCGCTGCGGCACGATGGACACCGGCCGTCCGCCGCGAGTGGATCCGGCACCGGCCGTGCTGACATGATCGGTCGACGGACGACGGGGGAGGCACCGCCGCATGAGGCTGCACACGCACGAGTGGGGGACCGGCGACCGGATCGCCGTCCTCGTCCACGGGATCATGTCCGACCACCGCACCTGGCACCGGGTCGCCCCCGTCCTCGCGGACAAGGGGTACCGGGTCATCGGCGTGGACCTGCGCGGGCACGGCGCGAGCGGGCGCGGCGAGTACAGCCCCGAGACGTGGGCGGGCGACCTCGTGGAAACGCTGCCGGAGCGGCCGGAGTTGGCGATCGGGCACTCGCTCGGTGCCATGGCGCTGGCCGGTGCCGTCGAACGGCTGGCGCCCGCCCGGGCCGTCTACTGCGACCCGGCCTGGGACGTGCGCCGGGAACTGGTCGAGGCATCGGCGTACTTCGCCGTCTTCAAGAACGCGAACCGCACGATGATCAGCAGCCTCAACCCGCGCTGGGACGCGGCCGACGTGGACATCGAGCTGGCCACGCTCGCCGACTGGGACCCCGCCACGGCCCGGGTCCTGCCGGCCATCTACGCGGTCAGCCGGACGCCCCGGCGCGCGGTGGTGCCCTCGCTGGTGCTGCTGGCCGGCGCGAGCGACCTCGTACGGCCGGGCCTGGGCGAGGAGTTGGTGCGCCGGGGCTTCGAGGTGCGCACCGTCGAGGGGGCCGGGCACAGCCTGTACCGGGACGATCTCGACGGCTTCCTGGGCGCGCTCGACGGCTGGATCTGAGAGGGGGGGCTCACGCCCCCCGGAGGAACGCGGCGTACCGTCAGCGCGGGTTGAAGATCACGCTGGCGAAGCGGGTGCCGTTGGGCGCCGAGCGGCCGGGCGCGAGCCGCAGCGCGGTCCCCTTGCACTTCTTCTGCGCGTAGATGACGAGCGGCTTCTTCGTCGCGTTGCGGGCGGCGCGCGCCTCCTGGGCCATGTCGAAGCACTTGTTGTCCGGCGGGCCGGCGATGGAGTAGGCCTTGCCCTGGGGTCCGACCCAGACGAACGTGCCGTCGGCGGCGAGCGCGGAACCCGTGGTGGTCAGGGCGAGGGCGAGACCGCCGAGTACGGCGGCGAGCGGACGGCACAGGCGCATGGGCGTGTCCTTCGGGAACGGAGACGGGAGAGGAGCGGACCGAAGCCGCACGGGTAATCTCCCACTCCGGCCCTGCCCGGCCCCGGAGCCGACACGGGCAGGTCCACCGTCCGGGTGACGACGGCGAGGACCGCCAAGGGCGCCGTCCGCCGCGCCGCCGCCCGCCGCGCCGGCGCCCGCTGTGCGAAGCCCGCGAATCGGGGTAGTCGAGGGGACGCCCGAGGAAAGGACCGTCTCATGACGACCTACGTGATCAGCGTCCCCGGCACCTTCACCACCGGGATCGGGGCCGACACCCGCACCCGGCTGGCCCGGGCGCTCAGGCCCGCCGATCCGCACGGCACCCGGATGGGCAGCGCCGAGGACCTGGACGTGCTCAGCGTCAACGAGGACAACACCTTCACCCTCCGCCTGACCGTCGAGGCGGACACCGGCCGGCATGCCGAGGAGGAGGCGCACCGGCTCGCCGGCTCCGCGCTCCGCGACGCGGGCCTGGACGAGCGGACCGCGCCGCTCGGCCCCGCAGTGATCACCGGCATCGACTCCCAGGTGCGCTGAACCGGAACCACCGGCCGATCGATCACTGACCGGCACCGCTGAACCGGAACCGGATCACCCCCCTGGGGCACGATCATCCTATTTCGGTAAAATCTAGGCGTTTGCCAGAAACGCAGGCGACCGGCCCGCCCCGAGCCACCGCCCCGCCGGAAAGTGATCGATGCCCCGCAAGCGCTCCACGGACGAAGGCGACGAGCTGCTGGCCAGACTCGGTTCGCTCACCGCCCAGGCGCGTCAGCGCGCGGAGCAGCAGCGCACCCAGGTCGAGCTGGCCCTCGCCCTGCAGCGCGGCATGCTCCCCCGGGACCTGCCGGCCGCCCCCGGCCTGCATCTGGCGGTGCGGTACACGCCCGCCAACCTCGGTCTCAACGTGGGCGGCGACTGGTACGACGCCTTCACCATGCCCGACGGGCGGATCGGGCTGTCCATCGGCGACGTGCAGGGCCACAACATCGAGGCCGCGGCCTTCATGGGCCAGGTCAGGGCCGGTCTGCGGGCGCTCGCCTCGGTCACCGGCGAACCCGGCGAACTGCTGGCCCGCACCAACGACCTGCTGATCTCCCTGGGCAGCGAGCTGTTCGCCACCTGCACGTTCATGCGGCTCGACCCGGCCACCGGGGTGCTGGAGAGCGCCCGGGCCGGTCACATCCCCTTCGTCTGGGCCACGGCCGACGGCAAGTCCGGCATCGTCGACGACGAGGGGGGACCGCCGCTCGGCATCGAGAAGGGCATGGAGTTCCCGGTGACCCGGCACCGGCTCACCACCGGCGGCGTGTTCGTCCTGCTCACCGACGGTGTCGTGGAGGGGCCGTCGCTGAACATCGAGGACGGCCTCGACCAGGTGGTGCGCCTCGCCGGTATCGCCGCCGTCGCCGGACTGCAGACCCGCGCGCTCGCCGCGGCCGTGATCAAGGGCGCCGAGAGCGTCGGTCACGAGGACGACGCCGCCGTCCTCGTCGTGGGCCTGGACGGCCCCGGCGGCACGCCCTGAACCGGCGGGGCGTTCAGCCATAGGGCCGGACCCGAGCGGGCCTCGCCTCGCCGACCGACGGCCATCGGTGTGAGATGGCTGCTGTGGTGGGTATCGAGGAGCTGCGCCGGCCGGGCGGCTACGCCGTCCAGACGCTGGCCGTCGCCGCCTGCTACTACGCGGCGGCCCGGCTCGGCCTGCTGCGCGAGCTGACCGTCGAGGGCGCCGTCGTCACCCCCATCTGGCCGCCGACCGGCGTCGCCGTCGCCGCACTGCTGATCCTCGGCCTCGGCTGCTGGCCCGGCATCACGCTCGGCGCCTTCCTCTCCGTCCTGTCCCTCACCACACCCGGCCCCGACGTCCTCGGCATCCTCTTCGGCAACACCGCCGCGCCCGTGTGCGCGGCCCTGCTGCTGCGCCGGGCCGGCTTCCGCACCGACCTCAGCCGGCTGCGCGACGGTCTCGCCCTGGTGTTCCTGGCCGCGCTGGGCGCCATGCTGATCAGCGCGACCGTCGGCGTCGGCCTCCTCGTCCTCAACGGCAGCGTCCCCCTCCACAGCTTCTGGCCCGTCTGGCTCGCCTGGTGGGTGGGCGACGCGATGGGTGTCCTGATCGTCACCCCCCTGCTGCTGTTGCTGCACGGGGCCTCCCGGCCGCTGCCGCTGGGCCGCTGGAAGGAGGCGACCGCGCTGGCCGTCGTCGCCTGCCTGGTCGTACCGCTCGCCGTCTACAGCTCGATCAGCCTGCTCTTCCTGGTCTACCCGCTCATCATCTGGGCGGCCCTGCGCTTCCAGCTGGTGGGCAGTGCCCTCTGCGCGCTGCTGACCTCCGTGGTGGCCACCGTCGCCGCCACGGACGGCGTCGGCGCGTTCGCCGGGCTGAACCGGATCGAGGTCATGGTGAAGCTCCAGGCGTTCAACGGAGCCATGGCCCTGACCGCGCTGCTGCTGTCCGCCGTGATCACCGAACAGCGCAACACCCGGCGCTCGGTGGAGCGGGCCTGCCAGGAACTGGTCGAGGTGCTGGAGCACCTCACCGCGGGCGAGGCCCCGCCGCCCCGGCCGCAGACGGACCACGCCGACCACGCCGACGACCGGTCCGGGCCGGCCGGAGGCGCCTGAACAGCCGCTCCCCGTGCCGTCAGCGCTCCGACCGGTTCACCGGCCCCTCGTCGTCACTGCCCGGCTCCGCGGCCGGTGTGCCCGCCGCCGTGGCGCGGCGCTCCCGGTCCGGCGGGTGGGCGGCACCGGTGGCCCCCGGCTGTCCGCCGCCCGTCGTGCCGTACCCGCCGGGAATGCCCGGCGGAGTGTCCGCGGCGGCCGCCGCCTCGCTGATGTGCCGCCGGGCCCGGACCCCCGCCCGGCGCTCCGGGTAGGGGTAGTCGAACGGCTCGGAGGCGGCGCGCTCCCGGTCCGCCTCGCGCTGCCGGGCCGCGGCCCGCTCGGCCGCCGTCGTGTTCTCGTCCTGCCGCTTGCGTGCGCGGTCCTCGCGCTCGTGGTCCTTCATGCGCCGCCGAGTACCCGGGCGGCGGCCACCGCCAACGTCCGTCCCGGCGTGTCGGACGGCCCGCCGGGGGCGCCGGGGGACGATGGGCCGAGCCCCCACGGGCACAGGGCCGGACCAGGAGGGACAGGGGCGGCATGGAGCAGCGGACGGTACGCGGCGGGCCCGGACCCCACGACGCACCCGGGTCCGCGGACCCGCCCGGGCAGCGGCACGCGGCCGACGCCCGCCGCCGCATCCCGCGCACCGACGACCTGCTGCGCGACCCCCGGCTGGCCGCGGCGGCGGACCGGCTCGGCGCGCACCGGGTGAAGGCCGCCGTACGGCAGGCGCAGGAGCGGGCCCGCGCGGGCGGCATCCCACCGGAACGGGTCCCGCAGCACGCCCTGGACCTGCTGCCCGGCACCGCGAGCGGCCTGCGCCCGGTGATCAACGCCACCGGGGTGCTGCTGCACACCAACCTCGGCCGGGCCCCGCTGTCCGCCGCCGCCCGGCGGGCGGTCCGGGAGGCGGCCGGCCCCACGGACGTCGAACTCGACCTGACGACCGGCCTACGGGCGCGCCGGGGACGCTCCACGCTCGCCGCGCTGCGCGCCAGGGTGCCGGCGGCCGGTGCCGCGCACGTCGTCAACAACGGCGCCGCCGCGCTCGTACTGGCCGCCACCGCCCTCGCGGCCGGGCGGGAGATCGTCGTCAGCCGGGGCGAGATGGTGGAGATCGGCGACGGCTTCCGGCTGCCCGACCTGCTCGTCTCGACCGGCGCCCGGCTCCGCGAGGTGGGCACGACCAACCGCACGACCCCCGCCGACTACGCGGCCGTGACCGGGCCGGACACCGGGTTCCTGCTGAAGGTCCACCCGTCCAACTTCCGGATCACCGGCTTCACCCGGTCCGCCGAGGTCGCCGATCTGACCGGCCTCGGTGTCCCGGTCGTCGTCGACATCGGCTCCGGGCTGCTCGCCCCGCATCCGGCCCTGCCCGAAGAGCCCGACGCCGCGACCCAGCTGCGCGCCGGCGCCGCGCTCGTCACCGCGAGCGGCGACAAACTGCTCGGCGGACCCCAGTGCGGGCTGCTGCTCGGCCGGGAGGACCTGGTGCACGCCCTCGCCCGGCACCCGCTGGCCCGCGCCCTGC